>CAYTQQ010000076.1:0-8733 GCA_964440135.1 uncultured Cellvibrionaceae bacterium
CCGGCCAATAGAAATCATCAGCGGTTGGTCGTGCGCCAAAAATAGCCTGTCCTACGCGTACGATGGTGGCGCCTTCTTCGATGGCGATTTCGTAGTCGCCGGACATACCCATTGATAGCTCATCGAGTGAAATACCAGCGGGCATTTCGTTGCGTAGCTGATCGCGCAGTTCTCGCAGTAATACGAAGCATTGCCGGACGCGGGTGGTGTCTGCGGAGAATGCAGCGAGGGTCATTAAACCGCGTACGCGCAGTGCGGTGAAGGCAGGTAATTCTTTAAGGAAGGCGGCCACTTCATTTGGTGCTAAGCCGAACTTGCTGGCTTCTCCTGAGGTGTTGACCTGTACCAGAACGTCTAGTGAACGGCCTTCGGCTTGCAGGCGTCGATCCAGGGCTTCAGCTAAACGCAGGCGGTCTAGCGCCTGAAATTCGGTGGCGAAGCGGGCTACGAGTTTAGCTTTGTTAGTCTGCAAATGGCCGATCACTGACCATTGAAGGTCGGTCAGGTCTGCGGTTGCTTCCCATTTTTGAAAGGCTTCTTGCGGTTTGTTTTCGCCAAACATGCGACAGCCAGCGGCGTACGCCAAGCGGATGGTTTTTTCGTCTTTGGTTTTGCTGACGGGCAGGAGCCGCACCGAAGCGGGGTCGCGTCCGACGCGCTGGCAGGCGGCCGCGATGCGCGCATGAACCGCTGCCAGGTTTTGCCGAAAATCCAATTCCGTTTCAGCTTGCGGCCAGCGACCATGTTGATCGTGTTGCGTGGGTGTGGATAAGGGGTTGTCGGTATTCACATCATAATTCTCAGTTTGCGGTCAGCAGGTCGCTTATTTTTCCGCCAGTATTTTTTCCAGGGTCGATAGCAGGGTCTGATCGGAGATTTCCAGTTGTCGGGCTGCCAGTACTAATTGTTCCAGTTGCGGGCGCAGGTGTTCAAGGCGTTTTTGCGCGCTGCTGACTATTGCGCTTTGCGGCGCAACCTGCATCGGCTTGCCCCGTTGGCGAACCAGAACACCTTCGGTTTCCAAGAGGCTGTAGGCTTTGGAAATTGTCATGGGGTTGACCGCATGAGTAATCGCCAGTTCGCGCACGGACGGTAATTCGTCTCCGGCGCGTAATTGACCACCGGCCACCAGCCGCCGAACCTGGTCGGCAAGCTGCCGATAAATCGGCGTGCCGGATTGCGGGTTAAGAGTAAACATCAGTATTTCACCTGTCGAAAGTTAACTCTTTTCCAGGCGGCTTTTGCCCAGACGCGTAATGCTAAGGTTAAGGCTGAGAGTACTCCGGCGAACGCGAGGTAATGCACAAGGTGGGGGCTGCTTTCTTGACCCCAGATGATATTGAACTGGTAGATGCTGCCGATTAATACCAAATAGGCCGAAAAATAAATCCAGTTGAGCGCGCTTAAGTTTAGGAGAAACTTTGCGTAAACCATCATGAATAAATACAACAAAAAAGCTGCAAAGAGCAGCACGATGACTAATAGATAAGTCAGTGTGACAGCGTCGACTGGGTAGTTAAAAACAAAGTAATTGAGGGGCAGGATGAATCCATTGGCAATCACTAAATAAATTGAGAAGCGAGAAAAATAGAAGCGCTCAATGTAGGCGAAGAGTTCCTGTCGAGATTTTTCGGTGTTGATCCATAACCGATAAAGATTTTTATAGATCGGATAAACAAATGAAATGGTTTGCGCTGTGAGGACAAAAGACAGCGCTAGCAAAAAGAATCCTGGAGATGTGTTGAAAAAATTGTTGTTGGTTAAAAATAGCACAATGAACATGCTTAAGATGACAGCAAGTGGCTGCACAATGCTGGCGATAATCCAACGCAATAACGCGTCTGAAGCGCCCGTTAACAGAGAACCGGATAGCGTGCGCGGTGCGGAGCGAACTCTGTTGAAAATCGCAGGACTCTGGTCGCGCCGCTGCTGCATTTCAACCGGCGACATAATCATGGCATTCATAACGTATTTTCTCGGCTGCCAGCGAGTCCACCAGATATAAAAGCCTACCCATAAAGCAACGCTTCCCGCCCAGAAATATCCGTGATGGAGTAGGTTGAGCGGGTTGTAACCTTCAAAAGAGCTGGGAAGAAAAAAGAGCAGGATGGGCAAGCTTGCTGCCATTTTTGGCAGGTAGACCATTAACACCGTAAAGGTGATAACCAATAGTGAGACAGTAAATACGGCTAGCGTCGCTACATCCGGGAAGTTGAATTTTTTCGGTTCCAGGACGGCCAACGCACTGCAGCTTAACAATGTCAGCGAAAGCCAGAACAGGCAGGCAATGATAAAAATCTTCGGGCGCAGATCGCTCAGATGGCGCAACTGTTTGCTGCTGACAAGTGCCAGCATTTGTCCCGGAAGAAACAGGCCGATCATAAAGAGCAATATGCAGGAGCTCGCGGTGGCGATGGCAAGGGCTGCCTGAGTGTTTAATAACGCAGCGCCACCCAGAGGCAATAACAGCATGATCAAAAAGAGCTTGCGGACAAAACCCGTGGGAAATAACAGCGTCCGCGTTAACAGCCGGTATTGATGGGTAGTTCTGGCGATACTCATGCGTTCATCTCCAGAAAAATATCTTCCAGTCCCAGGTGTTGCACGTCGAGGTGACCGGCATAGTGTTTTAACAGTGCAGCTTTGGTGGCCTCGTCCCAGTGGGTAAATGTCAGTCGGGCTATGTTGCCTTCGAGGCGTTGATTGAGCAGTGAGGGGAGGGCAAACTTTTCTGTAAACACTTCTGTGCCCACCAGCGTTACCTTCGCAAAGGATTCTTTTAATGTATCCAGCTCGCCCTGGTACACAAGTTCACCTTCGCGCATCATCCAGACCCGATTGGCGACGCGCTCCACGTCGCTGACGATGTGAGTAGAAAAGATAATGGCTCGCTGTTCATCGGCGGCAATTTCGACCAGTTGCTGCAGAAACCGACGACGCGCGATGGGGTCGAGGCTCGCGACAGGCTCATCAAGAATTAGCAATTCCGGCTCGTGGGCCAGGGCCATTAAAATCGAAAGCGTTTGGCGCTGTCCGACAGACATTTTTCCCGTGACCTGATTGAGCGGTACCGTCCACTCAACGGTCAGTCGATCGACCAGCTTCTGATTCCAGCGGGGGCGAAAACTTTTACAGAGATCCAGATGTTCCTGGCCGGTCAAACTCGGGAGCAGCTCATCCTGTTGGGGCACGAAGCCAATGCGTTGTTTCAGGACGCCGGAAATCTGTGTGGCTTCGACATTCCACAAACTCGCTTTACCCGCTGACGGAAATGAAAACCCCAACAATGTTTCCAGGAGGGTGGTTTTACCTGCACCATTTTTTCCCAGCAGGGCAATGACTTGTCCCGCGCGGGCCTCGGCGGTAATGCTTTTAAGAATGGTGACTCCGTCTATCTTGCGCTCGAGCTGCTGGAGTGAAATGTAAGCCGTCATAAAAATTCCTTGTCGAGATAAAAACGTCCGGTTAATTGGCGCGCTGCCGGTAGCGGTACGTTGCCCTTTTCCGGATATTGGCTATTTATGTGTATTACTACACTAATACACGTAAGGCGCTTTGGCAATACAGAGAATAAAAAAAATTGAGGCAGTTGTTTTCAGCGGGGGAGGTGGCGGAAAAGGGCGCTTTGAGTACGCCCTTGGGGATGGGTGTCAGTCTTTCTTCAATACCAGATCAATGCATTGATAGTAGAGATCGTCGGCATTGGCCGCTGATGGATCATAGGGCGCTTTAGACGCTTCGCTCATGACCTGAATTATTTGCAGGGTGCAGTTGTCACACTCCTTGTCGGGCAGGGTGAGATCGAGTGAGTAGCGCTTGTTGTGAGGCGAATCATCATGACGGGCAAAATCGTCGAGCAAAACCGTATGGTTGTTATAGAAGTCGTTGGCTCCGCAATGCGCTTCTCCGTCGTTACAGGAGCGACCCGCCGGAATGATGCTGGCGGGGTCTTTGAAATCGTCATCGCCATCATCGTCGAAGGCGATGCGGTAATACCCGGGGTGGCCGACATACTCAACCCACGCCAGGCTAATCGTCTCGCCCGGTTTATAGGTGTAGATATTGCTGCCGCGCGTGCCGTCTTCCCGCCCGCAGGGGCCGACTTTGATTTCACCAATGCCATAACGTGATTTATGGGTGTCTGCCAGATCCACCCCAAAATGTGCATAAGCACTGGTTGTCCAGGTGCCGAGCGCAATCAGTAAGCAGGCGCAGAGTTTCAGGTGTATACGCATGGGGCGTCTCCGGTAGCGGGTAGGGGTCAGAGGTAAAATCACCGTGGCACATGCCAGAGGTAGCCTGCCTGCCCAAGGATGGAGAGCTGTGCGCGGCTTCTGGGGTGCTCCAAAGTGTACGCTATTAGAAGAATCCTGTGACAGAAAATTGCACGGTTGGCGGCAGGGGGTTACCTCGAAATATCAACTCTCGGACTAGTCTTCTGGTAATTTAGACTATATGCTAGACCCCCCGGATCGCGGCTGGTTTTGCACGCGAAAATGGACCCGAGAAACTGTGGATACCCAACCTTCCAATAACGATATTCATCATAAGAAGCTGAAGCTATGAGTGCTATTTCCCAAAAATTAAGCGTCAGAGAAAAAGTAGGCTACAGCCTGGGCGACCTGGCAGCCAACCTTATTTTCCAAACGTTAGTAACCTTTATTGCCTTCTTCTATACCGATGTTTACGGCATTCCAGCCAGTAGCGCGGCAGCGATTACTTTTATCGGTGGTATCGTCGGTGCTCTGTTTACCCCGGTGATGGGGATTATCGCGGACCGCACCAATACCCGCTGGGGTAAATTCCGTCCCTGGATTTTGTGGACGTCGATTCCGTTTGGTGCGCTCGCGCTTATCGCCTTCAGCACGCCGAACCTGGGTGAAAACGGCAAGATTGTCTATGCCTTCGCCACCTACACCTTATTACTGCTGATTTACTCCGCTAACAACCTGCCTTACTCCGCATTGAGCGGTGTGTTGACTGGCAATATGTCAGAGCGCAACAGCTTGTCTTCTTACCGTTTTGTGGCGGTAATGGTTGCACAGTTTGTCATCCAGGTATTGTTGCTGCCGCTGGTGCTGATTCTGGGCGCCGGTGACAAAGCCGTGGGCTTCGAGAAAGCCATGCTGTTCTTCTCGGTGATCGGTAGTATTTTCTTCATCATCACCTTCTTAACGACCCGCGAGCGGGTATTGCCGGTGGTGGAAGGCCGTAACAGCGTTGTACAGGACCTTTCTGACCTGGTTAAAAACCGCCCCTGGATTGTGATGCTGACCGTCACTATTCTCGTATTTGTCACCCTCCCGCTCAAAGCCGGTATGTACATCTACTACTTCCAGAACTATCTCAGTGAGGCGGCGCTGGCAGGCTTCCTGGACGGGGTTGGTTTTAACAGTTTTATCAATGGCCTTAATGCCCTCCTGACCGGTGTTGGCTTGACTGAATTTGCCTGGCCCGAAGATGCACCCACCTCGGCCTTCAGCTTGTTCAACGCCACCGGCATTATCATGATGATGATCGGTATCGGCTTCTCCAAAACCTTTGCGGACAAATTCGGTAAGCGCAATGTGTTTGGCGGCTCACTGTTTTTGTCGACCATCTTTATTGCCATCTTTTATTTCTATTCACCGGAAAGTATCGCTCTTATTTTCATCTCGCAGCTGTTGCATGGCTTCTTCTATGGCATCAGCACGCCGCTCTTGTGGGCCATGATTGCAGACGTCGCCGACTATTCCGAATGGAAAAATAACCGTCGCGCCACGGCAATGGTTTTCTCGGCGATGATTCTGGGATTAAAAGGTGGTCTGACAATCGGCAGCTCGTTGGTAGCAGGCATTTTGGCCTTGTATAACTACGACGCCAGCTTGATGGTACAGCCGGCCGAAACCATCAGAGGGATTTTCATGGCGGTGAGTATTTATGCATCCATTCCATTCTTCCTCGCGGTTGCGTGCTTATTTTTATATCCCATTAATAAGCCAATGGAATTGCAAATCGAACGCGATCTTGCGGAGCGCCGCAAGAAAGCTGGAGCTGGGCTTTAATTCATTGATTAATTTTGTGAGAGGTAGTCATGTCTGAAGAGAATCAAGAACTCGATTGGGAAGCCATGGCGGCCAAAGCGATTTCAAAGCCATTGGTCACACACGTTTACACCGCTGATCCATCGGCGCACGTGTTTGAAGGCAAGATTTATATCTACCCTTCACACGACATTGATGCGGGTATTCCCTTCAATGACAACGGCGATCACTTCGGCATGGAAGACTATCACGTGTTCCGGATGGACAGCATTGATAGCGAAGTCGTGGACTGCGGCGTTGCTCTGCACGTAAAAGATGTGCCCTGGGCGGAGCGTCAAATGTGGGCGCCGGATGCGAACACTAAAAACGGTAAGTACTATTTTTATTTCCCGGCTAAACGTCCCGACGGTATTTTCCAGATTGGTGTAGCGGTGGGTGATCGTCCGGAAGGGCCGTTCAAGCCTGAGCCAGAAGCCATCAAGGGCAGCTACTCCATCGACCCCGCAGTATTTGCTGACGATGACGGGGAATACTACATGTACTTCGGCGGTCTCTGGGGTGGTCAGTTGCAGAATTACCGCAACAACCAATACTCGGCGGACTATCAAGAGCCGGCAGATGATGAGCCAGCACTCGGGCCGATCATCGCGCGCATGACCGACGATATGAAGGAGTTTGCCGAAGAGCCTCGTGAAGTCCAGATCCTGGATGAAAACGGTAAGCCAATACTCGCAGGCGACCACGACCGTCGTTTCTTTGAAGCGCCGTGGATACACAAGTACAACGGCAAGTATTACCTGTCTTATTCAACCGGTAACACGCATCTGTTGTGCTATGCCACCAGCGATAACTGCTACGGTCCGTTCACCTACGGTGGCACCATTTTGACACCGGTTGTCGGCTGGACAACGCATCAGTCGATCTGTGAAGTGGAAGGCAAGTGGTATCTCTTCTATCACGATTCCACCTTGTCCAAGGGCGTTACGCACCTGCGTTCAATGAAGGTAGCGGAATTGAAGTACGATGCTCAAGGCAAGATTATTACGATGAATCCTTACCAGGATTAATCAAACATAATCTTCGGGTTAGCTATTACGGTTAACCAGCCCACCAAAGCGAACCACATGGAAGTGGTGACATCTATTTCTGTCAGCGCTGGCGCATTGCTCGTGCCGCCAGTGCACTTATCTCGACGTTAATTTTTATACAGCGGTTTCAAGCCTTCTTCGACGCGCTCTTTTTCGCGCTGCTGCCGACGGGATTCGTGAATCTGCTGCAGCAGTTCGCCACTGTCCCAGGTTTTGCCCGCATCGCTGTAAAGCGCCTTATCCAGCTCCACCAGTTGCCGTTGCAGCAGCGGGTTGTCGGTCAGTTCGGCAAGCGTGAGCAAGCTGTGAATGTTGGGTTGGTTCCAATGGACCCTGGCCCACTCCAATACCGCTGCGCGCAGCGCCACCAGATCGCCTTTAGCGCTGGCTTGCTTCAGGCGATTCCAGGTTGAGGTCTCTGCTTGCTGACGCTGGGCTTTATCTTCGCGCTGCAAGGAATAAATGGCGGCGAGTTCTGCCCGTGCACGCCAATAAAGAACGGCAAATACCAGCGCGAGCAGCGCGACGATACCCGTTACTGCCAACAACCATTGGGGCAGGGCGCTAGTGGCAGCCGGCGCGGCGACAGGCCCCGGCAAAGCCGAGCGAACCTCGGTTGTGGGAGCACTTAAGCGGGATTCCACCGCGGGTGCCGGTTCGGCAAAGGGATTGTCGGCCACCCTGATGACAGTTTCCGGCAAGCGTGCGGTTTTCATAACGCCATTGGTGGTATCCCACCAGTGAACTTCAACGGCGGGTAAGGTAAAACGTCCGCTGTGGGTCGGGACGATAGCCAGGGTTTCGATCCGTGAACCGACTACCCCGTTTTTGGTTTTCTGTTCATCGGTTTGCGCTTGATCCGGGTAAAACGTCAGGCCGTTAATTTGGCTTTGGAGCAGTGGCGCAATTTGGCCCGCAGTCAAACCCTGGGCCGTCACGGTCAGGGTGCGGGTAACGGGTTCACCCACTTGAAAATCATCGAGGCTCTTGCTCCAGTGTTCGCTTAGCGATATCTCGCTGGCCGGGAGCCAGGGTTGACCGGCAAACTGATCGGGCACTTTATCAATCTGCAGCGTGCGTTCTTCGGTGCGCAGGCGCAATAAATTATTGCTGCGATTGCCATACATCCGATTCCACAGATCCCGCTGGCCACTGCCGGCCACCACTTGATAGGTCAGGCTGGGAAGGGTGAGGGTGCCGCTGGCCTGCGGAAAAATAGCGAAGCGGGTTTCGACCACGGCATGAGGTCGGCCGTTGATCGTGGTTTGATATTGATTTTCATCCAGCTCTACTACCACCGCATCACTCAGCTCCAATGGCTGCAGTTCTATGCTGTTGAGCTGCACCGAGGTGAACAGGCGGATGGTGACGAGAATCTGTTCCTGCACATAGGCGTTGTCTTTATCGGTTTCGATGTCCACAAATACTGCGCTGCTGGCACTCTCGGGGGCCTGGCTTTGTGGCTCGACAGTGATACTCAGCGGTTGTGAGGTGGCCCCGGCAACCTGCAGGGCGGGAATGGTAAACACCCCGCTTTTTTTCGGGGCAAGGGCAATCCGCCAGTCGGTATAGGAATCCATCTGCCCGTTGATAATCCGCATCTGGTTGCTTTGCTGGGTATT
>CAYTQQ010000076.1:8833-10145 GCA_964440135.1 uncultured Cellvibrionaceae bacterium
ACGCGGGTATTCTCAGACTGGGGATGGGCAACCGATAGTTCACTCATAAGTCGACTCGTGTTTACGTTCTGGGCGGCACCTGCTAATGGCATTTTGGCCGCTGCTTAATCTGCTTAGTGTTACCAGCGCTCGCTGTCGCTGTTGTCTTGTTGCGGCCAGGGACTGCTAAATCGTTGCTGGCGCTGCTGCTCATACTGATAGCGGAATTTATTGCGCAACAAACCGCTCGGATCATCGGGAACCCGGCGCAGCCATTGCTCCAGGGCGCGCTGTTGTTCTTCATTTAGCTCGCCTTCTTCCACACCCACGGGTTGTTCCTGGCCGGTTTCACCTTCTTCGGTACCTTCGGGTTGGGCCTGAGCATTCTCTTCCTGCGCAGCCGGTTCAGCTTCATCTGACTGTTCATTATCCGCTTGTTCATTTTCTTGTGATGCATCGGAAGATGGAGAGTCTTGTTCGTTATCTTCCGGGTTGCCTGCCGCACTTTGTTGATCGGTGGGCTGCTCCGAATCGCTGCCGGAACTGTCTTCTGAATCCTGCCCGGCATTGTTTTGGTCGGAGGCGTTATCTTGGTCTTGGGGCTCTCCGTCCTGTGAATCCTGATCTTGGGAGGATTCTTGATCCTGCTGATCCTGATTCTCGCCGTCTTCACCGGAGGAATCCTGCTGCTCCTGATTTTGTTGCTGTTCCTGATTCTGTTGTTCCTGATTTTGCTGTTGTTCAAGCAATTGTTTAACCAGCTCAAGATTGGCTTTTGCCTCCGGGAAATCCGGTTGCAGCGCTAAGGCTTGCTCATAAGCACTGATACCTTCTTCGAGCTGGCCGGCTTTGCTCAGGGCGTTGCCGCGATTGTAGTGCCCGCGCGCCGTGTCATCTTCGGCGAAGTATTCGGCAGCGGCGGCGTAGTCGCCTGCGCGATATAAGGCCGAGCCTTTCCATTTGGGATCGTTAAAGGTTTCAGCGGCGGTGTCGGCATCGCCTTGTTCCAGCGCGCGCTGGCCTTGCTGGTCGTTGGTCAGCCAGAGATTGCGCCATTCAAAGGCGTGGCTTTCTGCCGGAAAAAACAGGGAGGCGGGAAGAATAATCAGCAGCGCCAGAACTCCGCGGCGAAAACAATAGAGCACCACCGGCAGGAGTAAGAAAACCAGCCAATAACCGCGGTCGTACCAGCTGTCGAACTCGCGCTCTATCTGTTGCAGATTTTCATTCAGGGGTGCGGGTTGCCCAAGCAGCCAGTCGATGTCGCGGTTATCGGTCGTCAAGTTGCTATAGCGGCCATGGCCGTCATGCGCCAGGCTGCGCAGCGCCGCAC
>CAYTQQ010000077.1:0-10037 GCA_964440135.1 uncultured Cellvibrionaceae bacterium
TTACTTCGTGGATCATGAAATACAGCTTTCATAAAACTCTCCGTCACTGTGAGTGCAATGGTCGCTATAAGCCTTGTAAATAGGCGCCTTTAAAAGCTATGCGGCCTGGGTTGTAAAACTTGCAGAGGCGTTTCGCTTTTTACAGTGCTCAACCCCACATAGGGATCGGCGCGATCAACCAAAGCGCCCTATGGCCATCGGTTAAGCCAGCAGCAAGATATGCTCCATAAGTTTCTTTCTCATCAATCCTCAATGATTACCGTCACTTGCGGCGCACTCACCACTTTCCTTGGTCCGCGTCGGAGCAAAACATTTCGTTCTGGCACGTTGGGTGCTATTGCCCACATACCAAGTGATCGCGGATAGCCGTCTGAATTGTCAGTACCGACAAGCAGTCGACGGAGAACCGCAGTAGATGACGAGGGTGCAAGAGGACAAGGTTGAGGTCACAACTGACGAAATTGCCGGTTGCGGGGTTTCCCAGCGAATAGGGAACCAGGAATTACCCACTCTGAGCCCATCAATCAATGCCGATTTAAAAGCAAGGTTACCGGAGATCCACACATGAATTCATTACCGCATCCGCAGCAGAATCAGCTTATTGCTTCACTGTCCGCCGAAACCCAGCGCCGCGTCCTGCCTCATCTGGAGCCTGTGCATCTTGATTTCGGCAAAGTGCTGTGTGGCTCGGGAGATGTAATGAGCCACGCCTATTTTCCCACCAATGCGATTACATCCCTGGTGTATGTAACTCGCGATGGTGCTTCTTCCGGCCTTGCGGTGGCGGGCAACGAGGGGTTTGTTGGTGTGACGCTTTTTATGGGCGGCGACAGCAGTCCCTTGCGGGCAATTGTGTTGAAATCCGGCTACGCCTACCGTATGAAAGCCTGCCGCTTTAAAGAGGAAATTAATCGCTACGGCGAAATGAACAAGTTGATGCTGCGCTACAGCCAGTCGCTGATCACCCAGACAGCACAAACCGCTGTCTGCAACCGTCACCACTCCATCGAGCAGCGCCTGTGCCGCTGGCTGTTACAAACCCTGGATCGACTGGAGACTAATCAAGTTTCCTTGACGCAGGAATTCATTGCAGAAATGCTCGGGGTGCGCCGCGAAGGTGTGACAGAAGCCGCCGGAAAACTCCAGCGTATGGGCGTAATTGAGTATTCTCGCGGCCGTATTACCGTGCTTGATCGCGATGAAATGGAATTCTTGGCGTGTGAGTGCTACAACGTGGTCAAAACCGAAACCGACCGTTTATTGCCGGCTGTGCCTTTGCACCATCAACCGCTTCGCCAGCGTCCCGACCACGGCTTGCGCTTTGTGCGCTCGGCCTGATCACTACCCTGCTCGCCTAAGGCCCCAATTCGGGGCCTTTTTTGTTACCGCCCTCATAAAATCTTTCTTCCAACTGCAATAATTACAATCTTACCCGCCATTATTTACCGCGTTATACAAGCACCGAAATAAATCCTCTACGCAAACAGCCTCTCTACGCGAAAAAGCCAAGCACACTGCGCCAGTAAGAGACTTTTAATAAACGCATCATTGTGGATCTGTTTTTGCTTTGTTCATTTGTGCGGATCACTCCAGATCGAACTGTTAAAACTGCAAGAGTGAGAACATCTTATGAGAAGCTTCCACATTCTATTAGTCAGCCTAATGTTCATGGCTGTCGGCGCGAGTGCGGCGACAGATACCACGTCCCAGCAAAAGTTTGTCGACACCGCTATCGACCCTCAAGTATTTGTCGAAAAAGCCTCTGCCGGCGGTGCGGCAGAAGTAGTGCTGGCAAAAATGGCCTTGGAGAAATCCACCCATGACGATGTGCGGCACTTTGCCCAAGTGATGATTGAAGGCCACACCGTAATGAACCAGCAATTGCGCGACCTTGCGGAGAGTGAGGGATTCACTATTACCGATGAGCCTACGATGATGAAAAAGGCTAAGGCTTTTGTGCTGTCGCAAAGAAAGGGCGAGTCTTTTGATGAGGCCTACGCCAAGAGCCAAGTCGAGGCGCATGAGCAAACTTATCAACTGTATCGTCAAGCGGCCAACTCTTCCGAGCAAAGTGTTCGTGAATTTGCCGAAACTCAACTGGAAACGCTGGAGCATCATCTGAATATGGCCCGCGCTCTGGCAACCACCGTGGCACAAAGTCGCTCCACAGCTCAGTCCGCCAATGATCTGTGAGTTATCAGCGACTTTTTTTCGTGACGGTAGACGACGTTTTCGGGGAACCCACTATGAGTAAAGGCAGCAAAGCAAAATACACGGAGAAGCAAAAGCGTAAGGCGGCGCATATTGAGGAAAGCTACGAGGCCAAGGGCGTATCGGAAGAACGTGCAGAGAAAATCGCCTGGGCGACCGTTAATAAGCACTCCGGCGGTGGCGAGCGCTCGGGCTCCGGGCGCCAAAAAAGCTCTACGGCTAAGGCTAAGTCGCGACAGGATTCTGCTGAGCGTGCGGCGCAAACCAAACGTCAGCAGAGCACGCCTGAAGCATTGGAAAATCAAACTAAAGTATCCCTCTTAAAAATCGCAAGAGCGCGTGACATTGCCGGGCGCTCGCAGATGAATAAGCAGGACTTAATCGCCGCGCTGCGCAGCTATCGTTAAATTAATAACCGTTTCAATACATTAATGATCGCTTTAACCACGGACCAAAACTAAGGAAAGATAAATATGCATACCCGCGTGCAGCGCCACGGTGCGCAAGTGAATGGTGGAACAACTCGCTTTAATCTTTGGGCGCCGGACGCGAAATCTGTCGCGCTGAAAATACGCGGGCGCGATGAGCATGAGCCCATGCAGGATCAAGGTGATGGCTGGTTCAGCACTCATTTTGAGTGCAATGAGGGCACCGATTACTGCTTTGTAATCGATGGCGAACGCCAAGTGCCCGATCCAGCGGCACGCTATCAAGCGGACGAGGTTCACGGTTTTAGCCACCTGGTGGATCACAGTCAATATCCCTGGGTATCCGCTGACTGGCAGGGTAGCCCTTGGCACCAAACCATTATTTATGAGCTTCACGTGGGTGTTCTAGGCGGCTATAAAGCCGTGGAGGCTCGCCTTCCGGAACTGGCCGCACTGGGTATTACCGCCATTGAATTAATGCCGCTGCATCAGTTTCCGGGCCAGCGCAATTGGGGTTATGACGGCGTGCTGCACTTTGCGCCGGCCAACGCTTACGGCACACCCGACGAATTAAAAAGCCTAATCGACACCGCACATCAGCTGGGGCTTATGGTGTTTCTCGACGTGGTTTACAACCATTTTGGCCCGGACGGTAACTATCTTCACCAATATGCCGGGGGGTTTTTCCGCGAGGATATTCACACGGCCTGGGGTTCTGCCATTGATTTCAGGCGTACCGAAGTACGCGATTTTTTTTGTGAAAACGCGCTTATGTGGGTGTTGGATTATCACATTGATGGCCTGCGCTTTGACGCGGTACACGCCATTTCCGAAAAAAACTTTCTGGTAGAACTGGCCACTCGCCTGCGCTCAGCGATTCCACCCGAGCGCCATTTGCACCTAATGTTGGAGAATGAAGAAAACAGCGCTTTCTTGTTGGAGCAAGGCTTTTGCGCGCAATGGAATGACGATGGACACAATGTTCTGCATCACTTATTAACCCACGAAGACGAAGGCTACTACGCCGATTTTAGCGATCAGGCCACAAAGAAGTTAGCTCGCTGCCTGCGCGATGGGTTTATTTATCAGGGTGAGCTCACCCGTCGCGGCCACCCGCGAGGCGAGCCGAGTGGGCACTTGCCACCCATGTCATTTATTTTGTTTTTGCAGAACCACGATCAAGTGGGTAACCGCGCGTTTGGTGAGCGGCTTTCACTTCTGGCCAACCGTGATGCACTCAAAGCGGCGACCGCACTTTTGCTGCTGTCGCCGATGATCCCATTGCTGTTTATGGGGGATGAATGGGGATGCGAACAGCCGTTCTTTTATTTCACCGATCACCACGATGAATTGGCGGTGGCAGTGCGCGACGGCCGACGCAATGAGTTCGCAGAATTTGCGCAGTTTGTCGATGAGGAAATTCGCCAGCGTATTCCCGATCCCAACGCCAAAAAAACCTTTGATGCCTGCGTGCTGGATTACGATAACTGCCAACAGCCACTGCAGCAGGAATGGCGTGATTTTTATCGCGATTTACTTACCCTACGGCATGTGGAAATTATCCCCCGTCTGCCCGGCACTCACGCCGAAGATGTGCAAATATTAGCCGAGGCCGCGGTATCCGCCCGCTGGCGGCTGGGTAATGGCAGCTTACTGCGAATGGATGTCAATTTAAGCAGCGTTGCTGTGGCACTACTGGATAAACATCAATACGAAAAATTAATTTTCCGCCATAGGGTGGATCATCACAGCGAGCGCGAGGGGCTGTTGCCGCCCTATAGCATCATGGTGACGTTGAGTTGAACAATATTCTTAGCTACGGGCCTGCACTATGACGGATATACGCGCAACAGTTCGTTTACAGTTTCATCGAGATTTCACCTTTTCTCGCGCCTTACTACTGGTACCCTATTTTGCCCGCCTCGGCATCAGCCACATTTATGCCTCACCGATTTTAAAAGCGCGCGCCGGCTCTACTCACGGCTACGATGTGGTAGATCCCAGCTGCGTCAATCCAGAACTCGGCGGCGAAGCCGGCCTGCGTCAATTAGTGGCAGAATTGCGCCGCCACAATATGGGGCTGATCGTCGATTTTGTTCCCAACCATATGGCGGTGGGCGGCAGCACCAACCCCTGGTGGCTGGATGTGCTCGAATGGGGAGTGCGCAGCCCCTACGCAAAATTTTTTGACATTCATTGGAATACTCCAGACCCCGCCCTGCGGGGCCAGTGTTTGGCACCGTTTCTTGGTGGCGATTACGGCGACGTGCTCAATAGCGGCGATATTCAACTGCGCTTTAATTCGCAAACCGGCGGCTTCTATGCAGAGTATTTTGCTCATCATTTTCCGCTCTATCCGCCCACCTATCAGACCATACTCGCGCAGAGTGACGACGAAACTCTGCGCGAATTGGGCGAGGCCTTTGCCTCCTTGGACAGCGCACCTAACGCGTGGAACCAGGCGTTAGAGCTGAAACAAAGATTGCGTGAGACGGTTGTCGAGCAGCGATTGGAGGCCTCACTTAATGCTGTGCTTAATCAATTTATGCTAGAGCAACCCACCGCGCAGGCCGAGCAAGAAGACCCACGAGTACAGCGTCTACACGGTTTGCTTGAGCAACAAAACTATCGGCTGGCGAGCTGGCGTACCGCGGCCGACGACATTAATTGGCGGCGCTTTTTCGACATCAACGAACTTGCCGGCTTGCGTATGGAGCGCCACCAAGCTTTCGAAGCCGTGCACGCAAAGATTTTTGAATTAATCGGCAAAGGCTTAATTGACGGCCTCCGTATCGATCACATCGACGGACTGGCCAACCCCCGCGCCTACTGCCGGAAATTACAACGGCGTATTCAGCGACTTCAGCCACACCTCTCGGACCGAAAAATTACCAAGAACTTTCCCATTTATGTAGAAAAAATTCTCGCCGCCGGCGAGCAGCTGGCGGATACCTGGGACGTGGACGGCACCACGGGCTACGAATTTATGAACCAGGTAAGCCTGCTGCAGCACAATGCCGAGGGCGGCGCTCTGTTGCGCCGCTACTGGCACTCGTTCAGCGAGCGTCCCGAGAATTTTCTCGAAGAAGTGTTGGAGGCGCGCCGACTTATTTTAGCGACGTCGCTCTCCGGCGATTTTGAAACCGTCGCGCATAACCTGTTGTTGATCGCCCGCTCCGATATTCATACCCGCGACTTAACCCTTGCAGCTATTCGCCGCGTATTGACGGAACTCATTGTGCACTTTCCGGTTTATCGCACCTATGCAGGGGCATGTAAGCGCACGACTCAGGATCAATTATTTTTTAATCACGCACTGCAAGGTGCCCAGCGTGTACTTGCAGAAACCGACTGGCCAATTTTGGAGAAATTGGATCTTTGGCTCGGTGGAGAATCTTTGCACTCACTGCCGCCAGGAGCGGAACGGTCACTGCGCGCAAAAACCTTGGCACGCTTCCAACAACTTACCTCACCGGCGGCGGCCAAGGCTGTGGAAGACACCGCTTGCTACCGCTCCGGCGCCCTTCTCAGTCGCAATGATGTAGGCTTCGACCCGGAGCACCACGGCATTTCTCTAAAGAGTTTTCACCAGCTCTGTATGGATCGACAAAAGCGATTTCCGCGCAGCCTGCTCACCACCGCCACCCACGATCACAAGCGCGGTGAAGATACCCGTGCCCGACTCGCGGTCTTGAGCGAGCGCCCAGACTGGTTTATGGAAAAATTGCGCCAATGGCACAAAAAAACAAGTGTTTTGCGCACCGAGCTGCACGACGGTGTGGCGCCATCGACAGGTGACGAGTGGATATTACTGCAGACACTGCTGGGCACTTGGCCGCTGGACTATCGACCCTACGAAACCGCATCTTCCAGCGAGGAGGACCAGGCGAACACTTCGCACAGCGAATATACCCAGCGTCTGCGCGAATGGCAGGAAAAGGCGCTGCGCGAAGCAAAATTGCGCAGCGCCTGGAGTGCACCTAATAGCCATTACGAAGAGGCTTGTCGAGATTATTTGACGGGAATTTTGGAAAATTCAAATCTGCTTGAAGTGCGTTATGAGATCGCCCGTGCCGCAGCGGAAATTGCCCCAGCCGGTGCTCTCAATTCTCTGGCGCAAACCTTATTGCGACTGACCACTCCCGGCGTAGCGGATTTATATCAAGGCGCAGAGTTTTGGGATTTCAGTCTGGTGGATCCGGATAATCGACGCCCGGTGGATTTTGCCGCACGCAGCGCCGCGCTGGCTCAGCCGCCAGATACCCAAGAATTATTGCAGCACTGGCACAACGGCCACATCAAACAACAGCTTATTGCACGCTTATTAAATGCGCGCAAAGCCGCAGCCGATTTATTCGCCTATGGCGATTATCGCCCGCTGACGACTTCCGGAGAATACGCCAAACAGTGCCTAGCATTTTTGCGTGAATGGCAGGGGCAATACTGTCTTGTGGTGGTTCCGCGCCTAACCGCCAACCTATTAGGTGAGCAGGAGATCCCCCAGGTGGCGGCAGAAAAATGGAGCGACACCGCCATTGAATTACCTCAACATCTCACCGGTGGTCGTTTTACTAGTTTGATAACCGAACAGCCGCACGGCGTCAATAATGGACGCATGTATTTGCGCGACGCCCTCGGTGATTTTCCCGTCAATGCGCTTAAGCTTGAACGCACCAAATCAGAGGAAAAACTGCCATGAATATGCCCCATTCTGTAATTCTCGACAGCGCCCACCATCAGCCAATGTTTATGAGCGGCACAGAGGAAATACCACCGGAGTATCCAACACCAATCGATATACCGGACCCAACGGAAATTCCCGAACCCGTTCCCCACGAGGAACCTGTAGAAGTTCCCGTGCCGCAGCGCGCGCCTCCTGGGGAAACGCCAGTGCCAGAAATCGACCCGCCACGCGAATAAATATTTTTATAAAGCCAGTGGTTCGATGCCACTGACGACCCACTGTTTTAGCGGCAAAGTATTTTTAACAACCATGACGGTTATTCCTCTGACTTCTCGATGACCGCCACGGAATAACAAAAATTCAGGAGTACCTATGATCAAGTCGATTGCACCGGAAATCATGACCCAATCTCGCATTACAGAGGGCCGCCCGTTTCCTTTGGGGGCGACCTGGGACGGTCTGGGTGTGAATTTTGCGCTGTTTTCTCGCCACGCCACTAAAGTGGAACTGTGTTTATTTGACAGCACTGGGGAGGTAGAACTGGAGCGCATCGAATTGCCAGAGTACACCAATGAAATCTGGCACGGTTACCTACCCGATATACACGCTGGCCAGGTTTACGGCTATCGCGTCCACGGTCCTTATGAGCCGGAAGCTGGTCACCGGTTTAACCCCAACAAATTGTTAATCGACCCCTATGCCAAGGAACTGGTGGGATCTTTAGAGTGGTCCGACTGCCTCTTTGGTTACACAATAGGTTCTGCCGATGCTGATTTGAGTTTCGATGAGCGAGACAGCGCGCCCTATATGCCTAAGGCGCGAGTGATTGATCACGCATTTACCTGGGGCGATCACCGCTCCATCGATATTCCTGCCGATCAGACAATTATTTACGAAAGCCATGTACGCGGGCTCACCATGCTGCATCCGGGGATTCCCGATGAATATCGCGGTACTTTTGCCGGCATTGCCCATCCCGCGACCATCGAGCATTTACAGACATTGGGCATCACCAGTATTGAATTAATGCCAGTACACGCTTTCATCGACGACAAGCATCTGCTGGATAAAGATCTGAAAAATTATTGGGGCTACAACACTCTGGCTTTTTTTGCTCCCCATACGCCCTATCTCGCACGCGGCCATTTAAATGAATTTAAGGAAATGGCCGCGAGGCTGCACGCTGCTGGAATCGAATTAATCCTCGATGTGGTTTATAACCACACGGCCGAGGGCAATGAACTTGGCCCCACACTTTCCATGCGCGGAATCGACAACAGTACTTATTACCGCTTAATGCCGGATAACCCGCGCTATTACGTTAATGATTCCGGCACAGGCAATACGCTAGACCTCACGCATCCTTGCGTGCTGCGTCTGGTGACGGATTCTTTGCGCTACTGGATTACCGATATGGGAGTGGACGGATTCCGTTTCGACCTAGGCACCATTCTCGCGCGCGAGGAAACAGGTTTTAATGAGCGACACGGCTTTCACTTAGCTTGTCTTCAAGATCCCACGCTGAGCCAAAAAAAGCTGATTGCAGAGCCCTGGGATTGTGGCTGGGGCGGCTATCAAGTTGGCGCCTTTCCCTCTGGATGGCTCGAATGGAACGATCGCTATCGCAATACCGCCCGCAGTTTTTGGCGCGGCGATCACGGACAGCTTGCTGAAATGGCCACCCGACTCACCGGCTCGGGCGATATTTTTAATCAGCGCGGGCGTCGCCCCTGGGCAAGCGTGAATTTTGTGACGGCCCACGATGGGTTTACCCTGAACGATCTTGTCAGCTATAACGACAAACACAATGAAGCCAATGGCGAGGACAGCAAGGATGGCACCAACGATAATCTTTCAAGTAATTACGGTGCGGAAGGCCCTACCGACAATCCAGATATTATCGAGTTGCGCCAGCGTCAAATGCGCAACTTTTTGGCGACATTGCTCTTTTCCCAGGGCACACCAATGATCCTGTCTGGGGATGAGTTTTGTCATACTCAGCAAGGTAATAACAATACCTATTGTCAGGACAATGCTCTGAGCTGGCTAAATTGGAATTTGGATGAAGCTGCCGAACGTATGCTTACCTTCACCCAAAGAGTCATCGCCCTGCGCAAAAACTACCCTATTTTACGCCGTGGACGATTTTTCGTCGGTGAATATAACGACGAATTAGGCATAACAGACGTAACCTGGCTGGCACCGGATGGCCCCATGGATGAGGATAAGTGGCGTGACGGCGGCAGAGCCTGTTTGGGCATGCTGTTGGACGGGCGTGCGCAACCCACCGGCATTCACAAAAGCGGTGGCGACGAAACGCTTTTATTAATTATCAATGCCCATGCCGATACCATTCCCTTTATTTTGCCAGAGGACGCGCAAGGAGACCGTTGGACCTGTCTGATCGATACCAGCAATCCCGATACTGACGGTGATATAACATTTGATTTTCATCACCAATATCAAGTGCCTAACCACAGTCTTTTGCTGTTCAAGCTTGAGCATAATGGAGAGGAGGAGTAAAAGACGAATCTGCTTTGACGAGGCTCTGTGCAAGGACGCACTTATATCAGCCAGCTGTATTTGTAGATTATGGAAAATTCTTTATTTCTTTTGCAAAGCATACAAAATAAAGGGGCTAATTAGCCCCTTTATTTATTACCGATTCATCAGGTTAGTTAAGGTGTGGGATTGGATGAGCTGGTGCTGGAGCT
>CAYTQQ010000078.1:0-4820 GCA_964440135.1 uncultured Cellvibrionaceae bacterium
GAAACCAGCAGCAACGCAAAGAAATGCAACAACAACACCGACACCATAAAAATAAAATCAATGTGCTGCGTGTACAGATATTTATCGAAGGTATTATGCTCTATTAAAAATGCGTACCACCCTTTTATTTTATCGGCATCGAACGACATCTGCGCTTCGTAATAGGGCACCGGAAATAACGAGTCCTGGTAACTTTGGGTCAAGGTACTGCTGGCATAGAAGTAAAACAGGTAAGACACCAACAGCGCCACTGCAACAGCCAGCGTGCGTGGTTTTTGCTTGCAGGTTTCGATGAAACGTTTCATTTTTTATTTCCCTTGGTTTTGGTCAGTAAGAACAAGTTACCGAAAAACTTAGCCAGGAAAATGTGAAAAAAATGAAAGAATTGTGTTTAGGAAGTTCTGAAAATGTTTGTGCCGCAGAGCGGGCCAGGAAAATTTGGTTGAAAAAGTGGGGTTTACACACAGCAAATGGATATTTTTAAACCAAATTTAACGATGCCCTGTAAGTTAGTTTTTATCACTTACTTAACGAATATGCAGGGGATAAAACCTTCTACTCAAGGCATCTGGTATTTGTAACCGCTGCCGTAAACGGATCTGATCAATTCCAAATCACCGCTGACCGCGCCCAGCTTCTTGCGTAATTTTTTAACGTGGCCGTCTACGGTTCGATCACTCACGACGCGGTAATCGTGATAGATATTATCAAGAATGTACTGGCGGGAAAAAATGCGTCCGGGCTGTGAGTACAGCAGCGAAAACAGCTGAAATTCTATGGTCGTCAGTTCAACAGGCTTCCCTGATATATGCACAGTCATACTCAGGCCGTCGACAACGACCGATGGATTTCCCAGCGCTCCGATAGTCTGGTTAGTAACCACTCGCCTCAGCACGGACTTAACACGTGCGACAACCTCCCGCGGGCTGTAGGGCTTGCAGATATAGTCGTCCGCCCCCAACTCAAGCCCGAGCAACCGATCCACCTCCTCGACCTTGGCCGTCATCATAATGATCGGCGTTGCCGCGCGATGTTGTTGATTCCTGCACAGCTGTAGACCATCCATTCCGGGCAGCATCAGATCCAGCAGTATCAACGCGGGTTCATTATTCTGCAGCCATTCATCGGCAGTATCCCCTCGATGCCACAACACCGTTTGGAATCCAGCCGCAATAAGATAGTCCGACAGCAATGACGCCAAATCGACTTCATCTTCCACAATACAAATCAGCGGCACATCTTTTTTTATCATACGACTGCTCCGAGCACTGCCTTCTGGTGTGTGGATATCAAGACGCTAACGGCTGCTATGCCACAGCTAAGGTAATTTGAATACCCAGCCCGCCCAGCGGCGAGGTGTAAGCGACGATTGTTCCCTGGTGGGCGGTGACAATATTTTTACAGATAGAGAGGCCGAGACCTGCACCGCCCGTGCTCCGGTTGCGCGAACTTTCAAGCCGAAAAAGTCGCTCAAAAATTCTGTCCTGTTGATCTTCAGGAACCCCTGGCGCGGTATCCTGAATGCGTATAAAAACCTTGTGATTTTGCTGCGTAAGACTCACCTCAATCCTGCCGCCGCTATCGGTATAACGAATGGCATTTTCCAACAGGTTGGAGAAGAGCTGCTCCAGACGCGCAGGATCACCCGACACCACAACCGGTACAGCCTGCACGAGATCGTCGACTGTTAACCCCGCATCCTGAGCCTTCACATGAAAAGTTTGGATGCTCGCTTTAAGCAGCGCAGCAATATCAATGGATTGTTTGTTATAGGTAAGCGCACCGATATCTGACAGGGATAATTCAAACAGATCATCGATCAAGACTTTTAAACCTTCACTCTTATTGTGCAGCACCTGCAAATTTTCCTGGCTCAATGGCCGTATACCATCCTGCATTGCTTCAATCTGCGCTTTAATAACGGCAACCGGCGTGCGCATTTCGTGGGAGATGTCCGCAATCCACAAGGCTCGGGATTTTTCATTAGCCGCCAGTGTTTGCGCCAGGGTATTAAATGCTTTCGCCAATTGCCCGATTTCATCTGCCGAGGTCGCCTTTATCTGTTGCTGATAATGACCGGCAGCCAACGCCTGGGCGCCCTGCGCCAACTCAACCAATGGCTGACTGATTCGGCGCGACAGCAAGGTCGCAACTAAGGTTGAAAGCAGCAGGACAAATAACCCAACAATGGCAAACACCTTTAACTGATGCTGCATAAAGTGTCGGTCCACTTCGCGGGTTACCACTGTTGGCTTCACGAAACCAATAAATCCCACCAGCGCGTTATCAAAATGGATCGGTATCCAGCTTAATGTTTGCTCCGGCTTTACCACACCCAAAAGCAAATTTTTATTCGCATCATGGAGCGTAATGCTGGAAACAAACTCACGGAAATACTTCTGTAGCGAAGCCTGGTCTACTTCTCCGGCGGGCTGCGTTAAGGGGCTGGAAAACAGCACGTCACTTTCGGCAAAGATAATGGACTTTAAATCCAGCCAGCGTTCAGGCTCGGTCTGCAGCACTGAAAAACTACCTTCTTCACTGTAGACCCGGATTAATGCGGTACGCAAAATTTCCAGCCGCTGCACCGATTGCTGCGAGGTGTAATCGAGAAATCCGCTTTTTAAACTGTTATGCACCAGCAGATAAAAAATCAGGATGCAGGCAGACAGCGCACCAAAAATCGCCAACCACAGCTTGGTACCGACATTGATTTGCATCCGCAGCTACTCACTGAAAGGGAATTGCATCTTAAATTGCCGGTTGCGCGATGCCTAGCGGCTGGGCTCACCGACCCGACTGTTTCACACTCTTTTCACAAAGTCGGCATTTTGCCCTGCATCCATCGCACCAATAAAAATAAGTTGCGCCAGACCCAACACTGTATATAATCCCAATTACTGTATATTCAAACAGATATCGTCAGGAGCGCACAATGTCCAACCTTACGGCACGCCAGGCACAGGTTCTACAACTTATAAAACAATACGCCGAGGAAACCGGGTATCCGCCAACGCGGGCAGAAATTGCTCAGGTGCTGGGCTTCAAGTCGGCCAATGCCGCAGAAGAACATATCAAGGCACTGGCTAAAAAAGGGGCTCTGGAAATTATTCCCGGTGCGTCCCGTGGTATTCGTTTGCCCGAATCGCAAAATGGTATTCCTATTGTGGGACGGGTTGCGGCGGGCAGCCCGATCCTCGCCCAGGAACACATTGAGGATTACTGCAACATACCCCACAGCTTTTTCTCTCCAGCGGCGGATTTCTTATTGCGCGTCAACGGTATGAGCATGAAGGACGTGGGGATTCTCGATGGCGACCTGCTTGCCGTGCATCGTACCGATCAAGCCCGCAACGGCCAGATTGTGGTGGCGCGCATTGGGGAAGAAGTTACCGTTAAACGCTATAAGCGAGTGGGTAACCGCGCCGTGATTGAACTGTGGCCCGAGAACCCGGATTTCGAGGTCATCGAAGTGGATTTGCGCGAGCAGGAATTTGCCATTGAAGGCCTAAGTGTAGGAGTAATTCGCCGTGACTAATGCTCTGCGCCTGCATCCACCCGTATCAACACCTGATGTCAGCTCGCGCCCCAGTAGCGGGGTTACTGAGCTGGTGTTGACCAGTGATACTCCCGAACAATTCGCCATGATCCTGCCCATGATCGCTTATTTAAGTCAGCATTGCGGCGACCGCTGGATCACCTGGATTACATCCCAAGCCATTTCCCGCCAGATGCTTGAAAGCTTTGGGGTAAATACCACATGTGTGCGCCTGATTCACTGCAAGAGCACTGATGAAGTGTTATGGATTACCTGGGAAGCGTTACAGGCAGGCAACAGCCATACCGTAATCGCTACGCCCGGCCGGCTGACCGATAAAGAGCTGTCGCAACTGGAAATGGCCGCACATAAGGGGCAGTGCCAGGGCCTTTTGCTACGCCTGCGGTAAGGGACACATGCAAGAGTCACAGGGATGTGCAACAGAGATAACATCAGAGACATCATCGACGCCCGAGAGCAAGAGATGGGCAAGCCAGGAAATAACCGCAGCAGCAAGCTATAGAGCGGGAATTAGAAGAAACAGAAACGTTAGAAGCAGAGACGTAAAAACGAGAGGCTTAAAAACCAGGGACTCGAAAGTTAGAAGCTTGGAAGCTAGAGAGCTAGAGTCTTGGAAACTAGCAACTCGAAAACCAGAAACGTAAAAACGAGAAATTCAGAAACTGGCAAAGATTAAAAGCGCACCAAAAGCACGAACCCCCACCTACCAGCCGCAACTTAAAACACCCGCACCAAAAACCATCCTAAAACAGATCACTAACCCGACCCAAAAGGTCACAATCAAACCCGCGATCAATGCAAAATCAGTTTGGTAGCATCCGGCAACTCTTCATTAAGCTCATTGATGGTCATTAAATCACTGACCGCATCCATCCCAGCCTCGATCATTGCTTTAGCCACTTCAAAGCGCGCCTCACCTAAATAGGCCAGGGACTCAGCGGAAAATCGAATGGACACCAGAGGAGAGTTTTCATCATCGGTGCGCTGGAGAACAACATCACCGTTGGACAACTCGACGATTTCATAAATAGAAGATGGCATAACCGCTCCGTCTCACTGTTAACCGTCACTACCTGTAACGATATCAACAGCAGGTAAATAGCCAGAAAAGGCGGGTAATTGTACCACTCGACTGCCCCTTATGGCACCTTTCACTCACCTTGAATCTGTCACTTGGCTATACTCTGCGCATCGAATTCAAATGAATGTAGCCATGCTTTGTTCGCTCGCTGTTAATCGACCTGCTGTTGTCCCGGAGCCC
>CAYTQQ010000078.1:4920-9957 GCA_964440135.1 uncultured Cellvibrionaceae bacterium
TGCGTCTGGGAATACCGCGAGAGCGCCTGCGTTTGATTTATGTACGCGCACAAATCGGGGGCCCTGAGAGCCGGGTGTCTCAGGCTCACATGGTGCTCGGCTACTACGAATCACCCACCGCCATGCCATTGATTCTCGACAATCTGGTGACGCGCATTCAACCCGCGACCGAGCGGCCCGATTTAACCCCCGTTTTTAGTTTTAACAGTGAGGGCTTGTGGGTTGGCAACAACCCGCAGTCCCAAGCCGATCCTACTGCCCGCCTTTCACGCTGGCGCGATCTGCTTAAACGCGCCCAAGAGGAAGGCTTTTATGAAGCACCACATCATGCTAAATAGCGTAACGCAAAATACCGGAGACACCTTATGTCACTGATCAAACAATTGTGGCTCGGGATAACAATGATTTTGTTGTTGGCACTGGGCGGAAGTTTTGCCATCAGCAGTCTCTCTGCCAAACATTATTTGCAGGAGCAGTTGCAGTTAAAAAATATCGACAATGCGACCTCGCTGGCGCTGTCTCTTTCGCAACTGGAAAAAGACCCGACGATACTCGAACTCCTGATCAACGCCCAATTCGACAGCGGGCATTATCAACGTATTACATTACGCAACCCTACCGGTGATGTGCTCATCGAACGCGAGGCCACCCACGGCGCTTATAGTGATCTACCCCGCTGGTTTGTAGCCTTCGCGGCACTCGATGTACAACCGGGCGTGGCGCAAATTCAAGACGGCTGGCAGCAATACGCCACGATCATTTTGGAAAGCCATACGCATTTTGCGCTCCAGGCGCTCTGGGAAGAAACCCTCAGGTTAATCCAATGGTTTTTACTGGCGACCCTTGTCAGTGGTTTGCTCGGCACCTGGATACTGAAATATATTTCCCGGCCACTGGATATGGTGGTACAACAAGCCGAAGCTATTGGCGAGCGTCGCTTCGTCACCTCGGTTGAGCCCCGCACCAGTGAGTTTCAGCGCTTGGTACGCGCGATGAATACACTTTCCGGCAGTGTTAAGACCATGTTGGAAAAAGAAACCCAGCGCCTCGAACTGCTGCGCCGCGAGTCACAGCACGATGCATTAACCGGCGTATTTAACCGCACCCATTTCCTCAACCTGCTGGAAGCAGAGTTGACCCATGAAGAAAAAGCCACGCACGGCAGTTTGATTATCGTGCGCGCGTTAAATTTGGCTGAGATGAATTTACAAATCGGCCGCAGCGAAACCGATCGCGCCTTGCGCCTGGTTGCGGCCACCCTGCAAGAGTTTGCGCAGCGCCATCCGCACAGTTATGCCGGGCGTTTAAATGGCAGTGACTTTGTCGTGGCCGTAGCCGGACATACCGCTACCGAAAGTTTGAGCCACGAACTTGCCCATATGTTGCGCGAGCAACTCGCGGAGCAACAGTTATCACTTCTCGCTCTGCCTGTGGGTGCTTGTCGCTATAGGTCGGGAGAAACTCGCAGTGAGCTGCTGCATAAACTGGATGGCGCATTGGCCGAAGCTGAACTAAAAGGCGATCATGCCGTTATTATTCTGCCCTCCGATAATCCGAAATTGATTCACCGCAATCTTGAGGAGTGGCGCCAGGTAATTATTCAGGCGCTGCACAAAAACAAATTGGAGTTAGCGCAATTTCCGGTTAAAACCCCTGCCCAGGAAATTCTGCATATCGAGGCCCCCGTGCGTTTGCGATTTGATGGCGCTTTACAGAATGCTGGCTATTTTGTTCCTCGTGCTTCCCGTCTGGGTATGATGCCCAGCATTGATTACCAAGTGGTAAAACTTGCTCTTCAACAACTGGAAAAAGTGTCTGCACCGCTGGCCGTTAATATTTCATCCGAGGCTTTGTGCGATCCCCTCTTCAGCAACCAGGTTATTGCCCTGCTGGAAGAGCACGCACACAAAGCAACCGATCTATGGCTGGAATTCCCCGAAGCAGCGGCACTGCGTCACCCCCAGGAATTGCGCAATTTATGCCATGCGTTGCGCGAGATGGGATGCAAAGTGGGCCTGGAACATATCGGTGCCGAATTTGCAAAAATTGCCGAGCTGCAGGATATCGGTTTGCATTATCTAAAAATCGACAGTCCGGTCATCCGCGCCATTGATACCAACCCGGGTAATCAGAGCTTTGTTCAAGGCCTGTGTAAAATCGGCCATTCACTCGGCATGCTAATGATTGCCGAAGGTGTTATGACCGTTGCAGAAGAGCTCACCCTGACTCAACTCGGTGTAGATGCTATGACAGGCCCAAGCATTAAATAATGCTTAACTGGCCTGCTCAGCACGAAAAAGATAAAAATTTGAGCTGCCGTGGTGCATAGACAAATTAAACAGCCTGAATAACAGAAAAAACCCAAGCTGAATGGTCGAAAGAAAAGTAAGAAGGGAAGATAGCAAAGGGTTATCAGTAAAGAAAAAACAGCATCAACAAAAAATGCCGTAGAGCTAAGGCGACTTTTTGATAAAGCCCAACCTTTATTCAGCGGCTATCTCTATCGGTTAGAGGTTGTAGAATAAAGAGCTACATCAGCGTTTTTACAGCGAAATATTGTCCTCATCACTTAAAAGATTTATTCCTTGATGTTGGCCACGCAACTCTCGTCGCGACAACAGCTTGGTTTGAGCGGCTGTAGGCAAATCGGTAAAACGAATCACATTGCGCTCGATCAATAAGCTGACCAGATCTTCCAATACACGCACCATTTCTAAGTCAGATTCAGCCAAGCCCTTGGGTGGTTGTGGCTGAAAGCGCGTTAAAAATGCTTGTACTTCCGGGGCATCATCTGCAAGCGTTTCATCAAAACCGGGTTCAGCCGTCAAGCTGACCGCCACAATGTCGCGCTGGCTATTACGTTTGATGTACATGACGTCTCCAAGCAAAAAATTAAGCCGGTGGCGAGCCTGACTCACCACCGGCATACTCTCAAGCGATACCGGCCCAACCGATACCGTCCCAGCCATCAATTAATCGGTGATCAGGTTTCCGGCTGATTTCAGTTGATGAATGATATCCGCATCACTGCCCGAGAGGTTGACGTTTTGCAGGATAATCGTTTGATCAGTCATTGCCGCATCATAACTACCGCTGGCATAACCGCCCTGCGTGCTGATATGAACCGTGGTATGCGTACCGTCGCTGGTGAAGTGCAGGTAATCGGTGAGCGTCTCACTGCTTTCGCCTTGCAGCAGATCCGCAAGGTTTAGCACATCTCCCTGATTGGCATTAAAGCCGATCACCTGATCTTCAGGCGCTCCCGCTGCGCCTTGATCATTTAAATTCCATTTAAATGTATCAGCGCCGAGGGTGCCGACCAGAACATCACTGCCCGCCGTGCTACTGAACTCATGGCTGGCAGCCATAGAAAATGCCGCTACGGGCGCCGGGTCAGAGCCGATAACAGCTACCTGCGCGGTTGCCGTGGCGGTACCGCCAAAACCATCGCTCACCGTGTAGGTAAAACTGTCGACAGCTAACTGACCGGCCGTCAGCTGATCAAATTGACTGTTGGGCGAATAACTGAAGCTGCCGTCGCTGTTAATCGTTAACAGAGCGCCGCTCGCAAGGGTAAATGTCGTGCCGTCGGTAAAGGTTAAGCCGTTAATGTGAGTAATCGTCAGCGTATCACCATCTGCGTCTGTGTCATTGGCCAGCAAATTCGCGGCTGACCCCGCAGTGATATTTAACTGGCCATTTTCAGCGATAACGTAATTGCTGTTCACCAGCGCCGAACCGCTTCCCGAAAAATTATTGATGAAATAACCGCTGCCGTCACCGGTGCCATTCAGCGTATGCAGAGCGCTAAACCTTACGCTATCGAAGACTAGCCCACCGGTATTGATGGAGAAGCTACCGTTATTTCCCGACGTCAGGAGAAAGGTATCGCTTGCGACTTCAATGCCTTGGTAATAAGCGGTCCATTTCCCGACTTCGCCGCCCCCTTCATTAGAAATGAGGTTTCTGACTGAAAATGTGGCACTGGTCAGATTGCCATTGGCCGTAATTAAAATGGATTCGGAAGTATTACTGTCGATATCGTATTCAATCTGATCCGGTTCGTTACGCCCAGTAGATCGAGGCGGGCGCGGGGTGCCCGCCACACCGATAATGTCACCATTTTGAAACAAGGTTCCTGCTGATCCATCAGCATTGAACGCGAGTACTGATAATGTCTGGCCTTTACTGTCTGGAGATATCCAGGAATCAGTTCCAGAGGTACCCAAGCTCACACTATAAGGCGTCGCACCCGGATCATCGGTGAGGACAGGGACGCTATTGCCAGCCCTGACCGTCACATTAACATGAGACGTCGCCGTGCCCCCCTGTCCATCGCTGACGGTATAGTCCACAACGACAGTGCCCTGAACTCCGCTCGCGGGTGTAAAGGTAAGGGTATTGTCGGCATTGACGACGACAGTGCCCAAAGCCGCATCAACTTGGGCGTCGATCACGCTCAGTGGATCGCCATCAGGATCGCTGTCATTGCCCAGAACAGCGAAGGTGATGGGCACACCCGCCGCGGTGGCGGCGCTGTCGGGTCGTGCAATCGGGTCATCGTTGGTGCCGATCACATCGATGGTAATCGTGGTCGTCGTGCCATCGACACTGGCCACGGTAAAGACCTCGACCTTGGTTTCACCCTCTTTAAGCCCCTGCACTAAAGGATTGCTATTGTCGATGGTGTAGGTCCAGTTGCCATCGGTCGCGAGTGTCAAAGAACCATAAGTTCCCGCTGTGGTTTGGGCCTGGAATGCAGCTTCGCCATCATCCGGATCGACGATACTCAGCTGTCCGCTGGCAGTCGATTGTTGTGGATCATCTTCTTTCACGCTCCCCGCGCTCGTACCCAAAACCGCGGCATCAGGCATAGGATTAACGATGATGTTAACCAGTGCCGGGGTTGCATCTATCGCACCTTCGTTGTCCTGGGCAGCGTAGGTAAATGTGGTTGAACCGTTCCAGTCCGCCGCGGGCTGGAAGTACACCGGACCCGTTACGACATCGCCCGCAGCAATCGTCTGAGTCAGCGCA
>CAYTQQ010000079.1:0-7407 GCA_964440135.1 uncultured Cellvibrionaceae bacterium
CCTGGTGTTCGGATATTCCATTTTTGAGTCACTATGTCCATCAAATTCTTGCTGAGTGAGATCCGCAGCTATCTAGGTATTGAGAGGAACACAACCAGCCATCGTGAAAAATTAATTTCTGGCGCCGGTGCCGCACTGGGTGTGTTTGCGGTCTATCTGGGCGCGCTCTGGGCTTTTCCCGAAGGGCTGAATGCGGCCGGTAATTTTCTCCTGATCACTTCTATGGGTGCCAGCGCGGTTTTGCTTTTTGCTGTCCCTCAAGGCGCGCTCTCCCAACCTTGGCATGTAGTTGGTGGGCACGTAATGTCTGCCGCGGTCGGCGTCACTTGCCAATTATTATTTCCTTCCTATGCCTGGACTGGCGCCTTGGCCGTCGGGCTCGCGGTCAGCGTTATGTACTATCTGCGCTGTATACACCCGCCCGGTGGCGCCACTGCGTTACTTGCGGTCATTGGCGGTCCGGAAGTTCACGACCTGGGCTACGCCTATGTTGTTACCCCCGTGGCGGCCAATGTCATTTCTATTCTGTTGATGGCGGTTGTGTTCAATGCGTTTTTTCCGTGGCGACGCTACCCGGCACATCTGTCCCGGCGGCACCGTTTATCAGCGCAGACAAAACCGGCAGAGCGACAGTATGAGTTAACGCGTGAAGACTTTGCTGCGGCCATGCAGGCATTGAATTCTTACGTGGATATAACCGCAGACAGCTTGACTGAGCTATTAGAATTGGCCAAACAACATGCGGAAAAAAATATTACCCATCCCGAAGAAATTCATACCGGGCATTTTTACAGCAACGGCAAGCTCGGTAACTTGTGGAGTGTGCGTCAGGTGACCACCATCAGGCCGGATACCGGGGCAGAAACCGACACGGTGGTGTTTAATACCGTGGCCGGCGCCCGTACTTATGATGCGGGTGAATCTGCGCGCGGTGAATTTAAGCAGTGGGCTCGTTTTGAGGTAAAGCTACAAAACGGGCATTGGGTGCGGACAGGAGAATTTGTTTGAATTACAAATTTGTACAAATTATCCTTGGCCGCTAAAAATCCCAACGCTTACCATGAGTGAGTTTTTAGCCAGCTCTTCTTTGGCCAGTGCTTCTCTAGCCAGCTCTTCTATAAAATCAACAAGGTTATCGTTATGTCAAAATTAGCATCCAGCCGCGGTTTACTCAAAAAATTGCCTAAAGCCTGTCGCAACGTTCTTTGGGGATTAGGATTGGGTTTGCTGACCGGTGTAGGCACAGCGCATGCCACCACCGTGCAGATTCAAACCATTATGGGGGATTTTGAGGTCAACCTGTTTGATAAGCACACGCCCAAAACCGTTGAAAACTTTTTAGCGTACGTTGAAGCCAATGCCTATACCGACAGTATTATTCACCGTAGTGTGCCAGGCTTTATCGTCCAGGGCGGTGGGTTTAAATACGATGGTAAATTGCCACCCGTAGAAATTCCGCGTAACCCTGCAGTCGTCAACGAACCGATCTTTTCTAACGTGCGCGGTACGATTGCCATGGCAAAACTCGGAGACGATCCCAACAGTGCCACCAACCAATGGTTTATTAACCTTGCGGACAACAGCGGCAATCTGGATAAACAAAACGGTGGATTTACCGTCTTTGGCCAAGTGGTTGGTAACGGTATGGGTGTCGTCGACTCCATCGCTGCACTCAACCGCTTCAATCTCGGTGGTGTTTTTAACGAGATGCCCTTACGTAATTTTTCGACCAATGATGTCGTGGATGAAGATCATCTGGTATTGGTGACCGGTATCGTGGTGCTCGACCCGAGCCCGAACACCGCCGATGGTTTAAATCCGGTGAGACGCGTGGTCGGCAGCAGCTCCAGCAGTGCCAGCAGCACACCTGGCTCGGGCGGCGGCAGCTCCGGGGGTGGTAGTATGGGTGCGGGCAGTTTATTGTTGATGCTGGGCTTGGTAGGGTCATTACTTATCAACACCCGCCGGAGTGCTTACCGCAAAAAACGGTAGTTTTACCGGCATCAACCAGCGCATAACCTTAAGGGAGTAACACATTATGATCACCTATTTATATTGGATATTGGTAATCGGTCTGGCGTTACTCTCGCTCTGGGCATTTGGGCGCATCAATAAATGGCGCGCGGGTTTTATTGGTGCCTTGGGCATTTTAGCGGTGGGCTGGCTCGCGTACTTTTTTCATTTCGAGCAGGTCTTTGTCAAGCATTACGGGGGGGTAATGACGATCACGGTTCCAGAGGGCCAGATGCATATTACGGCAACCTGGAAAGAAAATAATCTGTGGGTCGAGAATTACGATCCGGCGACCAACACCTGCTACTTTAATGAATACTCAAAAGGGAATTTGTTGCAGGGCAGGGTGGTGATTAAAAATTGTAATCCGGTAAGAACACCAGAAACTTCAGTAAATCCCACCGCACCTTAAGTATCCGTAGGTTTTAATCGACATAAAAAAAAGAGTGGCTACCAGCCACTCTTTTTTTTTATGGATGAATGTTAACTCATACCATTAAATCGCTCAGCAATTGCTTACACAGCGTAAGCGTCATACACCACGACTTTGCTCCATAAATGTGAGCAATCATCTACAAATTTCTGGTGCAGCGGATCGATTTGATAGGCATTTTGGCCTTCCACATCATCAAAACATAACAGCTCCGAAACGTGGTAGCTGTTATCGACTACATCGCGATTTTCGGTGGATGCTGGTACGCCGACATGAATCGCCCGCACAGTGCTGATAGCAGCCAGCGATTTAATACCTGCAATCAGGGCCGCGCGATCCTCTTCAGAATCCGGATTTTTTAACCAGAAAAAGACGTGGTGCAGCAAGGTGGGCAATGAATCTTTCTTGGCGCGGGGTTGCGCTGGTGCAGCACTGACCGAGGTGGCAGCGGCAGCGCCGAGCAAGGCACTGCTCACTAAAAAGGTGCGGCGAGTTGTTGACTCCATGGATGACTCCTGTTTGAGATTAAGAAAAGGAAAAATACCCGGATCAGAGTAATTTTCAATAAATTTTACTGAACATTACTTTACCTAATCGGGTTAATAGGGCTGCGTCATTTCTGCGTATACCAGGGTCACGTACAGATTGAGCAGGTGGGGTGATTGCTGCATCAGCCGATCAAGGTCTCGCTCGCCGGTCACCGCTGGTTTATCAGCAACAAACCGCTTGGCCGCCTGCTCAAGGACAGCGCCAAAATGTACCGGTTGTTTGAAACGTACCTGTGGATTGCTGAGGCAAAATTGAGTGTACGCGTAAAGTGCTTCCACCACAGCACTTTTGTAGTAAGCGGGGTGCAATTGATGAGTGAGATGGTCAATGAGGTGCGCAAAGCTGCTCTCGCCAGGTGTCATGGAGCTACGCACCACCTCACAATCCAAAATAAAATCCGCGCTGCGCACGTCACCGAACATCAGCGTTTTTGAAAACATCAGGCTGTGCCAGATATCACGCAAAAAGTGATCGTCAAAGTGGGTGATCAGACCGCGTGCCAAACGCCATTCCAGCCAGTCAGTGGTGACCGCATTGGCCATGGTATCTGCGGCAATTTCGCCTTCGTGAAAAATTTTATAAGGCGCTATATGGTTCACGCCTTGAGAGAAGACGCGCTTGCGCGAGGTTAAAATAACGCGCAATTTACGCAGGAGTTTGGACGGTGACTGCAGGCCAATCCATTCCAGCATACTTACATCATCCGCTTCGCCTTTATCCATCGCGTAGAGCATCAGGAAGTTACGTAACTGGATAGAGCGCAGCCCATCAAAAAGATCCGGCTCGATACGAATCAGATAGCCGATAACCGATAGCAGCTCCAGAACCAGATTGCGTTCCAACGGGTCGGGAAAATTCTCCGCAATTCCGTCAAAGAAGCCCTGATTAGAAAAGGATTGGTTAACCACTATTTCGGTAAAATTATTATTACCCACAATAATGGACAAATTGCGCGCGGCCATAAGGGTTAAGCTATCAGGCAATTCAAGTGGGGTGTAATGTAAGCAGGCGAAACAGAGGCGGGTGATCAACCAGGAATTCATTTGTTCTGCAAGCACATAAACTTGTTTGATAAACTCCTTCATCGTAAGCGGATGGCCATCCATTCCGATATTCTCATCCAGCCTTTTTGTTTCAACAAACTTCAGCAGTTTCCGATAGGTAAAGATATCGCTCTGGCTAAACATATTTTCGAGAATACTTCGCGCCGGTGCCTGCAGGGTTGAGGCGTTCAGCGGAGCTTCAGTGCGCTTAACCCAACTGGATCCACGCAGTGCGGGCACCTCAAAATGAGGAATCCTCAGGCAGTTTACCCGCGACGCACGGTAGGCCAGGCTGGCCGACGCATAGCCAACATAGTCAAGGTGAGTGCGCAGTTGCAGATTCCGCAGCGTGGTAAACAGATGTTGAGCATTGGGAATATTAGCCAGCCGCTTATCAACCATTAAGGTAAAAACAGCGACCTCTTTATTCAGCCAGTGTTTATGGATATAGGTAATTTCCTGCGTAATGATTTCGGCAATGGATTCTGCATCGACCATCCGGTAATCTTCTTTTTCGCTTTGCAGAGATGACAGACATAAATACACTCGGCCATTTATTTCATAGGTTTGTGAGGTGGTCAGACTTTGCATACGACGCCGAGGCCGGCCCGTTATGCCCAGCGCTTCGTTCTCACCGATATGCGCATAAGCATCCGTTAAGATCGGTGCAGGAATGACTGAAATAGGTTTGATATCTTGAAGACTTTCCGCAATCACCCCGTTGTTAACGAGCCGTTGTTTGACGTCGTCATTTTCTGCCAGGACCACCAATGCCACCTGGCACTTGGTAAACTTGGTCGAGCGGCGCCGCATTTTTATCGGGTCTAAATCGTCCGGGTTTACCAGCCCTTCGTCCAGCATGAGTCCGGTCAGATATAAACTCTGCGCCCACACCAGCGGAATATTGTCATTGGGTAATCTTGTTTGCGAACCGGGGTTTTGCTTTTCAGCAACAATATTGTGCTGCGGCACATAATAAAGCTCGGGCAACAGGCCAATGCCGTCTTTATAAACCATAAGCGACTCAAGTTTTTTGCGATAATGCGCAGCGGTGGTGTCGTTACCGTTAAATAATGCGGTGAGGTACAGGTAAGTAAAAAACAGGGGCCATTCAGATTCGATGTGCTCGAAATTGGCAAGCTCAGAATGCTCGTAATAAATACGCGATGTCTCCTCCAGAACTGTTTGATGGCCATCCCACAAAAAGCGTTTAAGTCCGTAATTGCCGCCCAGTTTACTGAGGATCGCATCGCGGGTTTTGGTAACCAATATGTCGTTGCCGACGGTGAAAGCGGGAAACCCGATAACACTCAAGACGGCGCTGTCTACTTCTTTCGATAAGGATTCGCGCGGTAGCAGGGAGGCGAGGGCTGTGCGTGCCAGAGAGATGCCGTCAGCAATCACATGGATCACTGCGCGCTTATCGGCATTCTTACCAAACAAATTAAAGCCATCGAGGGCTTGTAACGCCGCCTTTGCCATGCCAACGGAACTGGCATTTATTTCGGTGCGGCCGTTGTTGATTTTATTGCCGCGCTCCCAGATACCGTAATCCGGCGTGCGGTAGGCGCTGGCGACGTAGTACACCAGATTCTGCACAAAATCGACTTCGCTGATCGTGCACACAATCCGCAAACCCGAAGCGGACATTTGTGCCAGCATCAAGAGATAAAGTGAGGTTGCATCTATTTGTAAGTGCCCCCACGCATCGTCTGCGACCACGGGCAAGCCGGTGGCGGTATCATATTTTGCATGCAGCGCATCGATGTTTTTAAAGCTGTGTTTGAACGCCTCAAGTTTGTGGGACTGGCGCATCATGGATTGCAACATCCCGCGCATTAATTTAATGGTGGCCTGTTCGAGCTGATCGCTTTTACAGCGTTCACCCTGATGGCGAAAGGCGAGCCCCAGGCTCCACACGCACACAATGGAATAGACGTTATCACGCACCCAGGCATCGGTATAATTGCCGTGATTGTTGATGGCGGTGCTGGCGGGTAAAAGACCGGTGACGGGATGCTGGCGACTCAGGATCACCGTATTAATTTCATGATAAAGGCGTTCGAGGAGCTGGGATTTTTTCATACAGCAGAAGCTCGCTTCAGATGAGTTTTAATTCACTGGAGGAGTAATACTAACAGGCTCACTGCTGAAAAATAGGCGAATCGAAAATAAAAAACGCGTTAATCAATACCACTCGTCAAGATCAGCCAAGGCCGATTTTAATGCGCCAAATAACGGCGCAAAAAGTTGCATGTCGCTAGCGGGGATTTGATGCATCAAATAAACCGGGTAGGAAAATTCCGGCGCATTAGTATCACGCACTAACACGCCCTCATCTAAATAGCGTTGCACAACGCGCGTGCGAAAATAACCCGCACCACCGTTATCCAGAATATAACGCAGCGCCAGCGGACCCAGATCCATGCTCAGATTTGCACGCGCATAATGGGGCAGTGCGGCATCATGTTGATGGCGAAACGTATCACCCCAATCAACATATACGTAGCGTCCCTCCGCCTGCGTCGAGCGCACCAGAATCAATTTTTCCTCCAGCAGCAGTTCCACGTACTGGCCAGGCTGATAATCTGGCTGATGTACCAACACAGCAGTGACCAGGCCCAGCTGTAACTTTTCATGCAGCTTGGCGCGCTCTCCTACCTCAACGCGCACCGCCAGCTGTGGAGCGATCTTGCCCAGGCAGTTCAACCAGTTCACTAATAAAGGATTCCACAAACTGATTTCACACCCCAGTGTTACCAACTCACCACTGCCTTCGGGCAAGGGCAATTCGCGGCGGGAGGCTTCCCAGGTTTGCACCAGTTGATTGGCATGGCTGACAAAGTGACGACCATTGTCGGTGAGGCTTGCACCGCTGCGATTGCGCACAAACAGCCGACAGCCTAACAAGCTTTCTAAATTCTGAACCCGGGCAGTGACCGTGGTCTGGGTGATATGCAGGCGCTCGGCTGCCGCCATAAAGCTACCGCAGCGAGCGATTTCTAAAAAGGTACGGGCCAGCTCAATATCCACACTTTAGTCCAATTATTTTGATGATAAGCATCATTATATTTCATTATTTTGAATAAAGGCGCTTAGGCATACTGGCGCGCTATGACTATTCAACAAGATCTTATGTCGTCTCCCAACCTGCGCCATCCCTTTTCGGAAGGGCAGTGGGAACAGCTGCTGCAGTTGTTGGAATCCTTTAACGAGCAACAGGCGTTTTGGTTAAGCGGTTATCTTGCAGCCGGGAAGCTGACCGCTCCTGACCCGGGTGCAGACCGTTCGCCGAGCACTATTTTGATCGCCTATGGCACCGAAACCGGTAACAGCAAAGCGCTGGCAGAGCAGTTGGCGCAGCAGTTA
>CAYTQQ010000079.1:7507-9853 GCA_964440135.1 uncultured Cellvibrionaceae bacterium
TGGCACCGAAACCGGTAACAGCAAAGCGCTGGCAGAGCAGTTGGCGCAGCAGTTAGGTGAGCACCAAACCGCCGCCCGAATCGCCTCCCTCGCCGAATTAAAACCGCGCGCCCTGGCCAAGACAGATTATCTTCTGCTGATCTGCAGCACCCACGGCGATGGCGATCCACCGGAACCCGCCGTGCCTTTCTTTGAGGTGTTACAAAGCGAACAGGCGCCGGAACTTGGGCAACTGAATTATGCGGTACTGGCGTTAGGCGATAGCAGCTATGAACACTTCTGCACCGCCGGTATTACGCTCGATGAGCGCCTTGCGCAACTGGGTGCGCATCGCCTGTTACCACGCCAGGATTGCGATGTGGACTATCAACAATCTGCTGCGCGTTGGTTGCAGCAAGTCGTTACCACGCTGGCTCATGCTGCCGGCGATCAACACACGCAGCCCGTTGTTATTGCGAACCCGAGTAATAACGCGCTGGCAGCGGCGCATACCAAACAAAATCCCTTGCGCGTTGAAGTCTTGGAAAATATTTGTCTGAGCCATCGTCAACGCTCGCTGCCCATCCATCATCTTGAGTTGCTCCTCGATGTCGATAATTTTCCGTTAGCGCCAGGCGATGCCGTGGGCGTTATGCCCCATAACCCGCCCGCGCTGGTAGCAGCGGTGCTAGATGCCTGCGGTCTGTCGGGAGAAGAAGCAGTGCTGCTTAATGATCACGCCATGCCGTTGGTGCAAGCCTTGCGCGAACAAGTGGATCTAACGATTCCGAGCCAGAACTTTCTCGACTATTGGTCAGTGACCAGCGCGAGCGAAACACTGACGCAAGCCGCTGCCGCCGAAGCAAAACAGCGTCGAGAATTTTTAAAGCAGAACCAGCTGCTTGCGCTATTGCAGGCGTATCCGGGTACTGCCGAAGCCCAGCCATTGGTCGACAGCTTACGCCCGTTACAACCGCGACTGTACGACGTCGCTAATGCGGTCGATGGCAACAGTGATGAAATCCATCTGCTGGTGCAGGCCTACGCATACACAATCAACAATAAAAAAGTACACGGAATAGCGTCAGATTATTTGCTGCAATTACAGCCCGGCGAAAGTGTTTTAATTTATCCCCATCACAACAAGCGCTTTCATTTACCAGAGCAAACCGACGTGCCGATCATTTTGATCGGGTGGGGCACTGGCGTAGCGCCTTTCAGAGCGTTTTATCAACAGATCGCCAGCAGCGAGCGCCGCCATGAGTGTTGGTTAGTGTTTGGCGAGCAATCTTTTGAAGATGATTTTCTTTACCAACTGGACTGGCAGCAGGCCGCAGCAAAAGGCGTTTTACAGCGCGTTGATACGATCTTTATTGACGATCACCCTGGCGGGTGTCTAAGCACACCTTTGCTGACACAGTTACCAGCATTAGTAGATTGGATTAACCGTGATGCCCATATTTATTTATGTGGTGACAAAGCGCGCTTAACCCAGTGCGAAATCAATCTGCAAGCGCTTTACGATCAACAGCAGACGACATTGAGCTGGAAGCAGTTAGATCAAGCGAAACGCATTCACCGCAACCTTTATTGAGCGAGGCATCATGACAATTAAATCGGTCGACCGCTCGTGCGATTTATCGCAACCCGTGGAGCTGTTAAACAGCAACGAACAACTGAAAGCACGCAGCAACTATCTCCGTGGCGACATCGCCCAGGGCCTGGCTAATCCGCTAACCGGTGCAGTGCCTAACGATGATCCGCTGCTGATGAAATTTCACGGTATTTATCAGCAAGACGATCGCGATCTGCGGGCCGAGCGCGCGCAGCGCAAGCTTGAGCCTAATTATCAATTTATGGTTCGCCTGCGCATTCCGGGTGGTTTGCTCCGCGCGCAACAATGGCTGGGCCTGGATGCAATTGCGCACCAGTATGCCGAGCGCGGCTTGCGCATCACCACCCGTCAAACCATTCAATTCCACGGTATTCGCAAACCGCAATTGCGAGCGATGATGCAGGCCGTTCGTGCGCTCGGCCTGGATACGATTGCGGCGTGCGGTGATGACAGTCGCGGCGTAGTGTGCGGCGCCAATCCGGCGTTATCGCATGTGCATCAACAAGTGGCCGACTTGGCTCGCGCTACGAGCAATCGATTGATTCCTAAAACCAGTGCTTACCAGGAAATCTGGTACGACGAGCGCACCGAGCCTGCAGCGGATAACGAAGATCCACTTTACGGACCGCTTTACCTGCCGCGTAAATTTAAAGTGGGTTATGTGATTCCGCCGATTAACGATATTGACGTGTATGGTCAGGATCTGGGCTTTATCGCTATCGTGCAAGAGGATGAGCTCGTGGGCTTTAACG
>CAYTQQ010000080.1:0-3078 GCA_964440135.1 uncultured Cellvibrionaceae bacterium
CGGAGTCTCCATGAAATTTCGTTTTCCCATTGTCATTATCGACGAGGATTTTCGCTCAGAAAATACGTCGGGGCTTGGCATTCGCGCGTTAGCGGACGCCATAGTTCAGGAGGGCATGGAGGTGTTAGGGGTTACCAGCTACGGTGATCTGTCGCAGTTCGCGCAGCAGCAGTCGCGCGCCTCGGCTTTTATTTTATCCATTGACGATGAGGAGTTCGGTTCTGGCTCGCAAGAGGAAACCGATAGCGCCCTGAAATCGCTGCGCGCCTTCGTGGAAGAGATTCGTCATAAAAATGCCGATATCCCTATTTATCTCTACGGTGAAACCCGTACCTCACGCCATATCCCTAATGATATTTTGCGCGAGATGCACGGCTTCATTCATATGTTTGAAGATACGCCCGAGTTTGTGGCGCGGCATATTATCCGCGAGGCCAAATCCTATTTGGACGGCTTGTCGCCACCTTTTTTCCGCGCGCTGGTGCATTACGCGCAGGATGGTTCTTACTCCTGGCACTGTCCCGGTCACTCCGGGGGCGTTGCGTTTCTGAAATCGCCAATCGGGCATATGTTCCACCAGTTTTTTGGTGAAAACATGCTGCGGGCCGACGTGTGTAACGCGGTCGAAGAGCTGGGCCAGCTGCTCGATCATACCGGCCCGGTCGCGGCCTCAGAGCGCAACGCGGCCCGCATTTTTAATGCGGATCATTGCTACTTTGTCACCAATGGTACTTCCACATCCAACAAGATGGTGTGGCACTCGACAGTCGCACCGGGTGATATCGTGGTGGTCGACCGCAACTGCCATAAGTCGATTTTGCACTCGATCATTATGTGTGGCGCTATCCCGGTCTTTTTAATGCCGACGCGCAACCACCTGGGAATTATCGGGCCGATTCCGCTGGAAGAATTCACGCCGGAAAGTATCGCGCGCAAAATTGAAGCTAACCCTTTTGCGCGCGAAGCAAAAAATAAAAAGCCACGCATCCTGACGATCACCCAATCCACCTATGACGGGGTGGTTTATAACGTGGAAATTTTGCGTGAGATGCTCGATGGCAAGATTGATACCTTGCACTTCGACGAAGCCTGGTTGCCCCATGCGACTTTCCACGAGTTTTATCAAGACATGCACGCGATCGGTAAAAATCGGCCGCGGGCCAAGCAATCGCTGATTTTCTCTACCCAATCCACACACAAACTGTTGGCCGGTTTATCCCAGGCGTCGCAGATTCTGGTGCGCGAATCCGAAAGCGTTCAGTTGGATCGGGATGCGTTTAATGAAGCTTATTTGATGCATACCTCCACCTCGCCCCAGTACGCCATTATTGCTTCCTGCGATGTCGCAGCGGCCATGATGGAAGCGCCGGGCGGCAAAGCGCTGGTGGAAGAATCCATTCTTGAAGCGCTGGATTTCCGTCGGGCAATGAAGAAGATTGACGAGGAGTGGGGCCAGGATTGGTGGTTCCAGGTATGGGGTCCCGACACCTTTTCAGAAGACGGCATAGGTAATCGCGATGACTGGATGATTAATGCCGAGGATACCTGGCATGGTTTTGGAAAATTGGCGCCGGGTTTCAATATGCTCGACCCTATTAAAGCCACCATTATTAATCCGGGCTTGTCGCTTGACGGACAGTTTGGCGAGAGCGGTATTCCCGCTTCCATCGTCACCAAGTACCTGGCTGAAAACGGCGTTATCGTTGAAAAGTGCGGCCTCTATTCCTTTTTTATTATGTTCACTATTGGTATTACCAAGGGACGCTGGAATACGCTGCTGACGGCGCTGCAGCAGTTCAAAGACGATTACGACAAAAACCAGCCTATGTGGCGCATCATGCCGGAGTTTGTGCAGGCCAATCCGCGCTACGAAAAAAGTGGGCTGCGTGACCTGTGTCAACAGATTCATGATTTCTACAAAACCTATGACGTCGCGCGCCTGACTACGGAGATGTATTTGTCGGATATGCAACCGGCCATGAAGCCCTCCGACGCCTTTGCCAAAATGGCCCACCGTGAAATTGAGCGGGTGGCTATTGATGAATTGGAAGGTCGCATTACCTCTATTTTGCTCACACCTTATCCGCCCGGTATTCCGCTGTTGATTCCCGGTGAGCGCTTCAACAAAACCATCGTCGACTATTTGAAATTCGCGCGGGATTTCAACGAGAAGTTCCCCGGCTTTGAGACAGATGTTCACGGTCTGGTGAAGCGCGAGGTAAATGGTAAGCGCGATTATTTCGTGGATTGTGTCAGGTCATAAGCGCGCTTAACTCTGACCTTCCCGATTCACCTTCACGGTCAGCCTGGCGCTGGCCGTTTTTTTATCCCGCGATAGTTTTGGTAATTGCCACACCATTCGCAGATCGCCATACTGCGCGCCTGTAATATTTTGATTCGGAGTAAAATTTTTATGCAAATCAGTGCAGATAAAGTGGTGAGCTTTCATTATCGTCTGAGTGAGCAGCAGGGCGAATTGTTAGAGAGTTCCTACGAGGGTGAACCGACCCTTTACCTTCATGGCCACGACAATTTATTGCCCGCTTTGGAAGAGGCATTTGTTGGTAAAGCCAGCGGCGAAAAGTTCACGGTGGATCTGGCTCCGGAGCAGGCTTACGGCCTTCGCAAAGAAGGCGCGACCCAGCGGATTCCGATTAAACATTTGCGGGATTACGCCGCGCTTAAGAACAAGTTGAAACCCGGCATGCGGGTCGCGGTCAACACCGAGCAAGGGCCGTGGGAAGCGGTGGTGATTAAGGTCGGCAAGTTTAATGTGGATATTGATAGCAACCATCCGCTTGCGGGCAAATCCTTAACCTTTGAGATTGAAGTCACCAGCGTACGGGAGGCCACTGACGACGAGCTGGCCCACGGTCATGCTCATGGGGTCGGTGGGCACCAGCACGATTAAAGGCACCACTACTCCTTAAAGATGTACGGGGCAGGGATGCCCGGACGATTCTCGCGGTTGCCCAGCCTGGCTAGTGTGCCGCTCGCCATCATTGTTTAAATCGCAAGGAGACTGATGTCTATGTTGATCAAGCCTCGATTTTTCTGGATGCAGTGGGCCAGCTGGCT
>CAYTQQ010000080.1:3178-9789 GCA_964440135.1 uncultured Cellvibrionaceae bacterium
ATTCCTGCGGTTTACACCAATGAGGCGCCCGGCGCAGAGTCACAAGCTACCCTCACGTTCAAATTACCCAAAGGCTGGAGCGTCGAAACCGGCTGGCCGCGTCTGAAAGGTAATAAGTTTCGTATCGATAATCCCGAGCGGCGTTTCGATCGGCCAATTGGCTGGATGATTGCGGGTAAGCTTGGCACGCGCCGCAATCAGGTGGGCAATACCAATGTGGCGATCAGTGCGCCTCAGGGTGAAAGCACACGCCGCATGGATACCCTGACGTTTCTGACGTTTGTCTGGCCTCAGATGCAGCAGGCGTTTGGGCAGACGCCAGATAAACTCTTGATTGTCAGCGCCGGTGATCCCATGTGGCGGGGCGGACTCTCGGCATCCAATTCGCTGTTTTTACATGCCGACCGGCCGTTGGTCACCGAAGATGGCACCAGCCCGCTGGTGCATGAGCTGGTGCATATGGTGACGCGCATCAGCGGTGAAAAAGAGGGCAATATAAGTGATGACTGGATTGCCGAAGGCCTGGCGGAATGGTACTCGTTTGAGCTGATATTCCGCGCCGGTGCAATGACACGGGAGCGCCGCCAGCAAATTATTACTCGATTAGCTAAACGCGGAGAGGAGGTTACCTTCTTGCGTCAGGCGCGCTCTGCCGGCGCAGTTACCGCGCGCGCGGTGGTGTTATTGGATGAGCTGGATCAGGAAATTCGTTTGCGCACGGATAACCAGCATAATCTGGATGATGTTGTGCGGGCACTTATTCCCGTGCGGAAGGTAGCTCTGGATGATCTACAAAAAGCGGCCGAGCAGCTGGTCGGTGAACCGCTGAGCACCTTGCAAACCCCGTTACTGAAAGCGCGTCAGTGATGTAAATCCGCCAGGAGTTTTTCAATATCCTGCAAGCTGACGGGCTTTACCAAATGCCCGTCACAGCCCGCTGCTTTGGAACGAGCCCGATCGTTTTCCTGTCCCCAGCCGGTAATGGCAATAATCGTGATGTCAGCACCACCGGGTCGTGCGCGAATCTGGCGGGTGGCGTCATAGCCATTCAAGTTCGGCATGCCGATATCCATTAATACAATGTCGGGTTGAAATTCTTCCACGGTGGCGATCGCCTGTAAGCCATCATGGGCTACACGCACCTCATGCCCCAGCAGCTCGAAAATCATCGCCATGGAATGGCTGGAATCTTGATTGTCATCCACTACCAGAATATGGCGAGCTGCGCGTTCGGGGGTTGGCAGCGGTGGTTTGGCGGCTCGCTCCGGGCTGTCCGGGACGACTTGAATAATGGGTAAGTGCACCGTAAATACACTGCCTTTACTCGGCCAGTCGCTGGCTGCTGTTACCTCACCGCCATGCATCTCGACCAATACTTTGACCAGAGCCAGTCCGATGCCGAGGCCGCCGCTGTGATCTTCAACGCTGCGCGGAACCTGGGAGAACATATCGAATACGCGATTCAATGCAGCGGGTGGAATGCCAATACCCGTATCGCGCACACTGACTTTGACCCGATTATTCTGCCGCTCCACATCCAGCCAGAGCTGACCGCCGGGCGGTGTGTATTTAACGCTGTTAGATAACAGATTACTGAATACCTGGGCCAACCGCGTCAGATCCGCATTCAGATAAAGCGGCTCGTCAGGCAGCGAAATAAAAAGTTCGTGATGTGCCGCCTCAATAGCGGGGCGTACGGTTTCCACGGCGTTATTGATGACTTCTTCGATGAGCACCTGCGTTTTTTGCAAGTGAAGTTTGTTGCGATTCATCCGCGATACATCGAGCAGGTCGTCAATCAGGCGCACCATGTGCGTTAATTGTCGATCCATCATCTTGTGAACGCGGTCGATCTTCTCCGGGTTATTACCTGCGAGCGACAGCACCTGTAAACCGTTGCGCACAGGCGCCAGGGGATTGCGTAACTCGTGGGCCAGGAGTGCAATAAATTCGTCTTTTTTGCGTTCGGCGGCGGCTGACTCTTCTACCCGTGTTTGCAGCTCCTGTTCCAGTTGCTTGCGTTGAGTAACGTCCCGCATGGCGCCGACAATCGCTTCAACTTCGCCGCCGTCGCCCAGCACGGGTGCAAAAATGTAGTCGTAAATATTCAGACCTTCGTCATCGATAAAAGGGACCTCATCACGCAGCGGCTGCTTGGTTTTGACAACCGTGCGTATCTCCCGGTCATGTTTGGCGGCGTGCCAGGCGGGATAGCCCAGCTCCAAAAAGTTTTTCCCCAGGGCCTCTTCGGCGGTCTTACCCCACATGCGCAAGAGCGCCTGATTGGCGTAGCTGAACCGCCCCTTGAGATCAAACACATAAACCATGTCCGGAATGTTCGACAAGACCGTTTCATACAGCCGGCGAGCGCGTTCGGATTCCATGGTGACGTGCACCAGCCGCTGTTCGACACCTTTGCGTTCGGTCAAATCGATGCCGTGTACCAGGATGCCTGATATGGAGCCGTCTATCGTGCGCAACGGACCGTATACAAATTCCAGGTAGCGCTCTTCGAGCTCGCCGGTGGAGTTGGTGTCAAACAAAATCCGCTCGTCGGCGGCGTGAATGGCGGTGTTCGTGCGATAGACTTCTTCGAGCAGGTGCAGGTGCTTTTGGCCCTCCGCTTCAGGAATAGCTTCGCGCATCGGTCGACCGATAATATCGCGGTTACCTACCAAGTGATGGAAGCGTTCGTTAGCGCGCTCAATAATAAATTCCGGACCGCGGAATACCGCCATAAAAGCGGGCGATCGCTCAAACACCTCGATGAGCTGCTCCCACTCTCCGTGCAGTGCTTCGAGTAGCCGGCGCGATTTTTCCTCAAGGTATTTACGTTCGCTGATATCCACCCAGACATGGATAGTGCCGGTGAGCTTGCCCTTGGCATCCGATAGCGGACTGGTATAGGAGAGTATGGGTGTCTGATTGTGATCGGGCCCCTCGACCAGAATTTCCCGTGCCCGAAAGGCTGTTGCTTTATCGCGCGTGCTACTGCGCCAATATTCTTCATGACTCAGCGGCAGGCCATCGTGCGTGAATATTTTATCCGGGCCACAGTAACGATGCGCTGCGCTTTTTAATGCGGGTTGGCTGCCCCAGAGAGCGGCGGCGGCTTGATTAAAATAGGTCAGCAACCCTTCGCGGTCGCAGGTGAAAACCGCGGCGGGTAAATTCTCCAGCAACCTGCTGAACCCGGCATCCGTTTCGGACTGCACCTGTGTCGCCGGTTGATATTCAGTGATATCGGTGAATACATTAATGGCGCCGATCACGGCACCCTCATCATTGACCAGCGGATTAATATTAATTAGCACAGTGCGACGCGAGCCATCAGGGCGTTCTATCACAGCTACCTGATCGCGTATCGAAACGCCTTGTGTAAGGACTTGGGCCATGGGTGAATCAGCGGGAGCGAGCAGAGTGCCATCGGTGTGATACAGCTGGTGACACCCACAAAAATACTCAGCTCTTTCATCAAGCGCGGGGACGCGACCCCACAGCTCGGTGGCGCGATGATTGAAGTGTACGATCAAACCAGAAGGCGCTTCACAGATATAAGCAGCGGCAGGCAGCAGATCAACCAGATTGGTATCGAGGCGTGCTATCAGAGAAGCTGATTCAGTGGCCGTCGTGATAAGGGCCATAGATCTTAAGTCTCCCCATCAACGGTTGTTATTACCCCAGAAACGTCCAGCCTGTGAGCACACAAGCTGTCCTGAAAGAAATGGAATATCAGGCGTGCATCATTAATATTTTTTTGCATCAGATTATTTTACTCGCGACGGGTCGTCCCTGGATTTACGCGTTACGACTGAAAGTTTAGCAATTTTAAGAACAGAGATATGCAAAAACATCACGGGAATGCTGAAAAGATCGCCTTCCTGAAAGGGCGCAATCGTTAAGTGTTTTTGTGTTGGCTAACGCACAGACGTTAACACCCATCCTGCCTTCGCCATTCCCCACCCTATTTTATTTGACATCATTTTGGTTGTGTATATACTGTGTATATTGACATGCACAGTGGGGCGATTGAGTGACCGAAGGTTTATTTCTCTCCCAAACCGACAGCAGGCCCATGTACCTGCAAATGATCGATCAGATCAAATTAAAAATTCTAGCGGGAGATTGGCCGCAGGGGCGAGCTTTGCCCTCGATCCGTGAACTGGCAGCCGCGACCCATGTAAGCGTCATTACGGTCAAGCGCGCTTATCTCGAGTTGGAACACGAAGGCTTGATTGTGACTCGGCAAGGCCGGGGTTCCTTTGTGGCAGATGCCCAAGTGTTACACAAAGATTTGCGCCGTATCGAACTGGAAAAAGCCATTGAGGCGCTATTGGATACGGCAGCGCGTTTGGGATTGAGTGACAAGGAGCTGCTTAAACAAGTACAGCAGCTGCAGGAAAAACGCAAAAAACGGGCAGAGGCCTAACCATGCAACATGTAATTGAAATGTCGTCGGTAAATAAAAATTATCCGAACTTCAGTTTGAGGGATGTCAACCTGCAACTCCCCGCCGGTGAAATCATGGGTTTGGTGGGGGTTAACGGCGCGGGGAAATCGACCATTATTCGCATATTGCTGGGTTTGATTCAGGCAGACGCGGGCGAAGTTTCCGTACTGGGTTACCGCCTGCCGGAGCAGCAGGTGGAAGCCAAGCGCGATATAGGTTTTGCGTCGGAAGATATGCGCCTCTACAAAAACCAAACCCTTGCATGGCATATGAATTTTATCCGCTCGCTGTTTCCGCAGTGGGACGCCGCTTATGCGGAGCTGTTGCTGAAAAAGTTTGATTTACGGTCGGATCAAGCAGTGAAAGGCTTTTCCCAGGGGCAACGAGTTAAAGCTGCTTTACTGTTACTGCTGGCACGTCGTCCGTCGGTGTTGATTCTCGATGAACCTACCACGGGGCTCGACCCGGTGGCGCGCAGCGAAGTGATTGAAGAGTTGGCAGAAGTGTTACGCGACGAAAATCGCAGCGTGCTTTTTTCCTCACACAACACCCACGACATCGAACAGATTTGTGATTCCATCACCTTTATTCATCAGGGCCAGTTACTCGCGTCTCAGGATACCGGTAGCTACCTGGATGCCTGGCGCTCGATTCGATGCAAAGGCAGTATTGCACCCGATTCGATTTGTCTGCCGGAGGTGGCTGAGGTTCGCCAAAGCGGCTCCCTGCTAAATATCAAAGTAAACGGTTATCAGGAAGAGCATCTGAATATTCTGCGTGCTCAGGGGTTAGAGGTGCTGGAAGTGAAAAATATGAACCTAGAGGAAATTTTTATCAGTACCGTTAAATCCAAAATAAAGCAGGGGCTAGCGCAATGAATATCATCAATCCGGCTGTGCACCGGCTGGTGATTAAAGACTGCCAGCTCTATCAGAAGATGACCGCGCTCTATTTGGTCGGAGGGATTGTGGGTTTAGCAATTCTCTCCATGCCACATCTCTATTGTTTCTATATGGGCTGCATCATTCTCATGACAGTGATGATCGCAGCGGGCTTCCACATGATTAATTTAACCATCATCAATGAAAAGAAAGAACAAACACTGCCTTTTATGATGAGCTTACCAATACGCCCGCTCGACTATGCGCTGGGTAAATTGGTTGCCAATATGCTGATCTTTTTGGTGCCTTGGTTGATGCTCACCCTGGGTCTGGTCTTTATTACTTTTTTTGGGCCAATTCCTGATGGTCTTTTACCTTTTATGCTGTTAATTCTTATCCAGCTGGTCGTGAATTATCTTCTGGTCTTGTCACTTACCATCATTACCGAGTCCGAAGGTTGGTCGATTTTCGCTATGGTAATCGTCAATTTATTCCTTAATCCGGTCATTATGCTTATCGCGCGCGACCCGGCTTTTTACCAACACTTCGAATCCGAAAATGTTGTTTGGATTCCCGAGGCCAGTGTGATTCTCGCTGTGCAGATGCTGATTTGTGTAGTGTGCCTTGCTGCCGTTTACATTTTTCAGGCGCGCCGCCGAACATTTATCTGATCATTTAATTACCCCGATAATCCCCCGATTTTTTCTATCACCACTACTGTGGAGGCTGGTATGCACCCCGAAGAAAGCCGTTTACATTATATGGATAATCTACGCGCTATCATTATGACACTGGGCGTTTTCTTTCACGCCGCTCTGGCCTACAGCCCGGCGCTTCACGGCGTTTGGTTTAGCGCGGACCAGGTGAATTCTCCGATCATGGATCATTTGGTCGCTTTTACTCACCAATTTCGTATGCCGTTGTTTTTTGCTATTGCTGGTTTTTTTGCGGCTTTATTGGTGGAGCGGAGAGGGTTGGGAGCCATGCTTAAAAACCGCAGCCTACGTGTGCTCTTACCCTTTGTGATTTTTTGGCCGCTGGTAACCCTGGGAATTATTTTGCCCATCGGGTGGGCGATAGCTCAGGTGCAAAATCTATCGCCTCTGTTGCAATTTATTGCGTATATGCAAAATCAACCGGACGCACCCAAGCCACCGCCGACGACCGCACATTTGTGGTTTTTGTATTACTTAATGTTTTTCTATTTATTGACTTGGGTAGCGCGAACCTTGTTGCCTGCGTCGCTGGGCGAGAAATTACTGCAGCTGCATCCATTAATT
>CAYTQQ010000081.1:0-1472 GCA_964440135.1 uncultured Cellvibrionaceae bacterium
TCTGTTTGGTTGTCCGCTACCGGACGGCTTGAGCCAAAACCATCGACGTTAATATTGGCCATTTCCAAACCGTTAAGCACCAAATAGTCACGCACGCTTTGCGCACGCGCTTTTGACAGCGGCACATTCACCGCATCATTACCGGTATCGTCGGTATGACCTTCGATGCGAACCTCAACCACCTTGGGTGTGGCCTTGATACTTTGCAACAATTGATCAAGTCGATGCATAGACGCTGCCGTAAGCACCGAGCTGTTGACGGCAAAAAGTGCATCGCTGCTGAGCGGTGTGACTTCAGAAATAAGATCCGCACGGCTCAACGCCTGTGGTGCATCCGCCGGACAGGCCGAGGCCGCATCAACGCGTAATTTTTCAATGCCCACTTCAGCAATAAGGCTCAGCCCCTGACGGCCAATGCCCAGCGCTGGCAACAGGTTACCCATTGCCGCCAGTGTCCGCGCGCGCGCAACGGTCAATTCACTGGCTGCACTCACATGGGCGCGGCTGGCCTGAAAAAATTCGTTTTCAGCATCGAGCACATCCAACAGAGTTCTTTGGCCGATATTGAATTGCTCACCGTAAGCAACCCGCACCTTGTCACTTGCCAAGCGGTGCTGCTCTAACGAAATTAATTGCTCGTTAATACGACGGGCATCGTTGTAGGCAACCTGGGTGGTCTGGCGCAGATCCAGACACGCCTGATCGCGTTGATCTTTAGCCAGATTGACCTCGGCCAATGACCGGCGAACCGCAGCACGGTTAGCGCCGCCGTTATACAGGTTGTAGGTCAGGGCTAATTCGACCACGCCTTCATCACCGTAACGATCGCTGTCAAAGCGCTCATCGAAACCATTGCTGTTGAGCGTAGTGCCCTGCCGCGCACGCAGTTCTGCGCGCGGAAAATAACCGGAACGCTCGATCTTGACCGTCTCTTGCATGGCCGCAATATTTTTAATGGTCGCGTGAAAACCGGGGTTGCCGGTGTAGGCCAGATGCAGCGCTTCTCTTATCTCCGCGGGCAAGGCTGCGCCGGTCAAATCCGCCGGGTGCAAATTTTCTGCTGGCAAATCACCAACCACCCGCATATAGCGCGCGCTGGCATCGTGTAGATTGGACGCTTCTGTGAGCAAATTTGACTCCGCCAGCGCCAAGCGTCCGGCCACCTGCTCCAGATCAACGCGCCGCCCTACGCCCGATGACACGCGCTCTTCAATTTGCCCCAACACCTGACGGTGCTGCTGATAATTTTCCCGCGCCAGAGCCACCAGTGCACGGGTGCGCACAACATCTTCATAAGCCTGCACGGCTTCCAACGCGGTTACTTCCAGACTATTCAGTAATTCGTAAAAGCGAACCTGTTGGGCGCTATCAAAGTAACGCACCTGAGAACTGGTTCTAAACCCATCAAACAGCATTTGCCGGAGCGAGATTTCTGCCTGATTTCTGCGATGGCTGCCGCGCCCGTCGTAATC
>CAYTQQ010000081.1:1572-3850 GCA_964440135.1 uncultured Cellvibrionaceae bacterium
CGCTGACAGGTGCTGGTGCATGGCATGCGTGAAATAGCCTTCGCCGCAACCGATATCCAACAGCGTTTGCGTATCTGCCGGAATCAGCTGACACAAAGGGGCGATCAAGGGTGCAAAAAAACCGGCGGCTAAAAAATCGCGGCGGGCCCGCAACTGGGTTTTAGCATCACCCGGCTCACGGGAGTTTTTGTGTTGTACCGGCAGGAGGTTTAAATAGCCTTCTTTGGCTCGATCAAAATGATGGCGATTGGCACAGCCCACGCCTGAAGCGGTGGTTACCAGCGGTTGTCGACACAGCGGACAAATAAAATGCATAGCGTAGCGGCGAAAGAGAAGAGCGATAATTAAAGAAGCGCAGCATGCCTACCCCGTAGCGAGATAGCAAGGTAGAACGTGAGATAGAAAGTTAGAACTGAGCGGGTTTACCACTTACTTAAAAGCGTGGACTTTTAACAAGCACTTCGAAGCTGGCGGCACAAAAATTACCCCCAGCCTCGAAGTATCGGTGCTGGAACTAATCCACGGTCTCGTAGCGATCAATAATGTCGCGCACCAATCCACTGCGCACAATATCCTCGCGCTGGAACTCATGAACGTACACATTCGGCAAATCGCTTAACCGGCCCACCGCGTCCGCAAGCCCATTAGGCCCCCGAATATCGCTCTGCTGAATATCACCATTAATAACCACCTTGCAATCTTCACCGATGCGGGTCAGAAACATTTTCATTTGCGCTGGGCTGGTGTTTTGCGCTTCATCGAGAATAACGAAGGTTTTGTTATTAAAGGTTTTGCCGCGCATAAACGCTAAAGGTGCTGCGAGGATACGGCCATGACGCAAGCAATAATCCACCGTACCCGCTCCCAGGCGCTCGTTTAAGATATCGCGGAAGGCATCGATATAAACCGAAAATTTTTGATCGAGATCACCGGGCAGGAAACCCAAGTTCTCTCCTGACTCCACCGCCGGACGCGTCAAAATAATCCGTTCGATACGACCCGACTCCAACGCCTCTGCCGCCAGGGCGCCCGCACAATAACTCTTGCCGGTACCTGCAGGACCAATACCAAACGTCAGCGCATATTTATTGATAGCGTCGATGTAGATTTGTTGAGCGGGGGTTCGTGCGCGAAGTGGTTGGGGAGAGCGGGGAGGAGCGTAAGCGGTTTCAAGTTGATGGGAGCGGGAGGTAATTTCAACGATGTTGCCGTCGTCTCGGTGTTTGCGCGAACCTTTGTGGCGCGCACTTCGGTAATGGTTATCGTCTGAATATGAGTGATGGGTGTTGCGTCTTGCTTGGGATCTTCTCGCCATGGGTTATTATCCCCCTCAGGTTCAAAGTTAACAGCCAGCGAATGACAAGTTGTTGTGCTCAGGTCAAAGTACGTAAATTGCAGCACTTCAATCTCAACACTTGGATCGCAACCTGAACTCAAACGCCAATCCTCCGGGGAATCATCCGTCAAGTGATGAATTCCCGGCACCTTGTTGTGAAACTAGCTGGTACAGGTTTAACGCAAGTTGGTTACAAAATTATTACTCATCCTCCCTATGGTTAGTTAAAAATTGGTCAATTAAAAAATGAGTCAGCTAAAAAATCGCATGACGTTGCGGCGCTGATGTTGATGCAGAAAATTATCAACTTCGCTTCGTCAACTTGAAGTCCGAGCAGCTGCTTTTGCAACAACTGCGCGGTCTATAAGTGATGCTTCATCTGTAACTGATGACTCATCTGTAACTGATACTATGCCCAAATATACAGCCGGTCAAATATCCAATGAAAAATATTTTCGTTGGATTCTCCCGCCTCTACGTAGGCGTACGCCCCGCTTATTCTTCATCCACTATTGGTTGACGTGGCTTCTTGCGCAAGGGCGCAAATCCATCAATAACCGGCGCCGCTGCTTGGGCATCCGCTTCAGGCTTGGCATTGGGCGCTCGGCGCTTGCCAATATTTTTCTTATCACGCTCGCGCACTTTTACTTTGCTTGCGGCGACTTTGGTTTTGTCTTTCCCGGCCTCGGGCTTGCGCTTTTTAATACTAGCTGCCTTGCCCGAAGATTTAATTTTTTTCGGCCCCTGATACTCGGCCGTCAAACCTGGCATCACGATTTTTTCAAAGGTAATTTTTAAATACCGTTCGATACCGCTCATCAGATTCCAGTCCGGCGCAGCAATAAAAGAGACCGCTCGCCCCTCTTGTTCGGCACGGCCGGTGCGCCCTATACGATGGATATAATCATCCCCGTTGCGCGCCATATCGAAGTTAATCACCAA
>CAYTQQ010000081.1:3950-8335 GCA_964440135.1 uncultured Cellvibrionaceae bacterium
CAGGTCTCTGCAATTTTCAACACATCTTCATTGAGGCCCATCTCCAACATCCGATCTGCTTCATCCAGGATCAGTATTTCCAAACCAGAAAAATCGACCGACTTGTGGCTCACAAGCTCCGCCAAGCGCCCAGGAGTGGCGATAACGATCTCGGGGTTGCGGCGCAACAACGCCTTTTGATATTTCAGCTCTTCGCCACCGGCAATCATCACCACCTTGAACGGGGTGGCCCGGGTAAAGCTCTGGGCTGTTTTTAAAATCTGCCGCGCCAGCTCCCGCGTAGGTGCCAGGATCAATAAGCGCGTGGTAGTTTGATTGACCGGTGCCCGTTCTAATAAAAGCTGGAGGGCGGGCAGCAGGAAGGCGGCGGTTTTACCACTGCCTGTTTTGGCACTGGCTAATAAATTTTTGCCTTCCAGCACCGACGGAATGGCCTGTACCTGCACGGCGGTAGGCTGCTCATAGCCCTTTTCTGCCATCACTTTAAGTAGCTGGGGATGATTGATTAAATCAGTAAAGGTCGATGCCACAAGGTAAATCCTCAGGAGAAATCAATAACGGCCAGTATACGGAGAAATCTCCGGGCTTAAAAAAGAAAAAGCTTCTTCCGGATAAGAGCACGGAAGAAGCCTGACACACGTGAAGCGGTTAATGGCTAGAGGTGTCTTAACCCATTGCCGATACCATGGAGATCATCACCCCCGCCGCAACCGCAGAGCCAATCACACCCGCCACATTCGGGCCCATTGCATGCATCAACAGGTAGTTACCCGGATCAGCTTCCAGGCCCAATTTATTGGACACTCGGGCTGCCATGGGGACGGCCGAGACGCCCGCCGAGCCAATCAGCGGATTAATCTTATGCTGCGAAAATAGATTCATAAACTTGGCCACCAGAACGCCTCCTGCGGTGCCTATAGCAAAGGCAAATATACCGAGCACCAGAATACCGAGCGTTTTCGGATCGAGAAAAATATCCGCTGCCAACTTGGAGCCCACCGCCAAACCAAGGAAGATCGTGGTGATGTTGATCAAGGCGTTTTGCGCTGTGTCACTCAAACGCGCCACGACACCGGATTCTCGCAAGAGGTTGCCGAAACAGAACATGCCCAGCAACGCGGCAGCACTGGGTAGAAAAAGTGCCACAAGCACCAGCAAGACAAGAGGGAAAAGAATTTTTTCGCGACGTGAAACTTCCCGTAACTGTTCCATTTTGATTCTGCGTTCCGCCGGAGTGGTGAGGGCGCGCATGATCGGCGGCTGAATCAAGGGAACCAGCGCCATATAAGAATAGGCAGCCACTGCAATCGCCCCTAACAGGTCAGGCGCAAGGATACTGGACACATAAATGGCCGTGGGCCCATCGGCGCCCCCGATAATTCCGATAGCGGCAGCGTCGGCAATACTAAAATCCATGATGCCGGCACTAGACAAGGCGACGGCTCCCAGAACCGTCGCAAAGATTCCAAACTGAGCAGCCGCCCCCAGAAATAATGTCCTCGGATTTGCCAGCAACGGCCCAAAATCGGTCATTGCTCCCACGCCCATAAAAATGATGAGTGGTGCCGCTCCGCTAGCGATGGCCACTTGATAGAAGATATAGAGCACGCCATCGCTGTAACCTAAATCGGTCGCCAGACGGCGCGCATCAGCCTGCACCGACAGTGCAGCCTCGTCATAAAGGGTTTTTAGTTCAGCCCCGGTCATCTCGGTGGTGGCACCCAGCAGCTCACCCAAGGCCTGAAGCACATCCTGCTGGCCAAAAGTGAACGCACTTTCCACCGCCATTAACGACAAGCCCGCACCCGGAATATTGGCCAACAAACCACCGAACCCAATGGGAATCAACAGGAGCGGTTCAAAGCCTTTGCGAATCGCTAGAAACAGTAGCAACAGGCAAACCGTGATCATGATCACCTGGCCTCCCGTCATGAGATGGAGGCCGGAGTCTTGCCAGAGCCGTAAAAAGTTTTCCATAAATATTCCTAACGATTAGGCAAGCGTTACCAGCGCGTCACCGACAGCTACTGTGTCGCCCGCCTGGATATTGATTGCCACCACGGTACCCGCTTTCATACTGCTGATTTCTGTTTCCATCTTCATGGCTTCCAACACACAGAGTGCTTGACCTACCGCCACTTTCTGACCCGGCGCGACCAACACTTTGCAGATAATGCCACCCAAAGGCGCAACTACCGATTCGCCGCCACTCATACTGGGGGAAGAAACCAATTCTGGAACATGTCCACTCACAGGAACCAGACCGGTAATGTCGCCGCCAGGAGCCACGGTAACGGTGTAATTTTGACCCTCGACCGAGACGGTATAGATTTCCTCGCCCTGCGCCGTGCATACGATTTCATTGCCAGTGGGTGCAGGTTCAAAAGCGGCGGGATTAGTGCGGTTTTGCAGAAACTTAAGACCCACTTGAGGAAAAAGCGCATAGGTCAGAACATCGTCGATTTCATCCTCACCCGGATTCAAGGCGATGCTCTTCTCCCGCGCCAGCTCACGCAGGGTTTCTTTCAGCTTGTCCATTTCCGGCGCCAACTTGTCGGCGGGTCGACAGATCAATGGCGACGCCCCTTTTAACACGCGTTCTTGCAGCTGTTTGTTTACCGGCGCTGGCGTTGCACCGTACTCCCCCTTCAAAACACCTTCCGTTTCTTTACTGATCGTTTTGTAACGTGCGCCCGCAAGGATATTCATTACTGCCTGAGTACCCACGATTTGCGAGGTAGGCGTCACCAGCGGGATAAAGCCCAAATCTTCACGCACGCGCGGAATCTCTGCCAGCACGTCATCAAAACGGTCCAGCGCATTCTGCTCACGCAGTTGGCTCTCCATATTCGTCAACATGCCACCGGGCACTTGCGCAGCCAAGATACGCGAATCAACCCCGCGCAATGTGCCTTCAAATTTTGCGTATTTTTTTCGCACCTCACGGAAGTAAGCCGCGATCTCTTCCAACAATTCAAGATTCAAACCGGTATCGCGCCCGGTTTCCTGCATGATGGCTACCACTGTTTCGGTCGGGCTGTGACCATAGGTCATCGACATGGAAGAAATGGATGTATCGACGTTATCAATGCCCGCTTCTACGCATTTCAAAATGGTGGCAGTGGATAATCCTGTAGTCGCGTGACACTGCATATGAATAGGAATGGCGCAACTGGCTTTTAACTGCGACACCAGCTCGTAACCCATATAAGGCTTTAACAGACCGGCCATATCCTTAATGCAAATCGAGTCGGCCCCCATATCTTCAATGCGCTTGGCCTGCTCCACCCATAACGCCAGATTATGCACAGGACTCAAGGTGTAAGAGATGGTGCCCTGCGCGTGCTTGCCGACCTTTTTCACCGCTTTGAGTGCGGTTTCGATATTGCGCATATCGTTCATCGCATCAAATACGCGGAACACATCGACGCCATTGTGCGCCGCGCGCTCAATAAATTTTTCTACAACGTCATCGGCATAGTGGCGATAGCCAAGAATATTTTGACCGCGCAACAACATCTGCATCGGTGTTTTCGGCATGGCTTTTTTAAGCTCGCGAATACGCTGCCAAGGGTCTTCACCCAGATAGCGAATGCACGCATCAAATGTTGCACCACCCCAGGTTTCCAATGACCAATACCCCACCTCATCCAGCTTTGCAGCAATGGGCAACATATCGTCTAACCGCATACGGGTAGCAAAGAGGGACTGATGTGCATCACGCAGCACCACATCAGTAATGCGTAAGGGTTTATTAGGTGCGCTCATGAATGAATACCTTTTATTATGGGCGGGAGTTAAGCGTTAACTCACTTGTCTTGGCGACGGTGTTGATCGAGGGCAGCTTTGATAATCGCCAGCACTTTGGTGTCGGGATAAACTGATACAGGCTCCGGGTTGACCGGGCTGCTTTTCGGGGCGGGGCCCTCGGGGAAAAAACGCTGGATAAACCAGGACATCGCCATGGTAGATACAACCAGTAAAGCCAAAAAGATGACTACCATGCCCATGCCATAAAGCATCAGGTCCACACCCTGGCTCATCAATGAATCGTTCATGCGGTTTCCTTTGTTGCGCTAATCTGACGCAGTCGCTGCACCAAAAAACAGACTGATCGGCTCGCTGTGCCCACCGAGAAAATGGCCAAAAAATCGTCAGGCTTATAAGAGGGGCGACAATGTAACGTGATTGTTTTTCAATGGCAACAAAACGAGAGCCTGCTTTTTGTGCCCGCTCGGAAAAAGCAGGCTGCGCCGCTGACGTTATAAAATCCTCACTCCTGCTTTGCAGGATCATCTGTAACTTCGTTAGCAACAGCGTAAAATGCTGTGGTTTACGGTTTGTAACTTGCTGAGACAACCTCCATTATTTACGAGACAACCTCC
>CAYTQQ010000081.1:8435-9588 GCA_964440135.1 uncultured Cellvibrionaceae bacterium
GAGACAACCTCCATTATTTACGAGACAACCTCCCTTATTAGCGAGACAGCTTCCTTATGCGAATTATTCTGGCCCCCATGGAGGGAGTTGTAGATCATCATATGCGCAACTTTTTGACGGCCCTGGGCGGTATTGATGGGTGCGTAACCGAGTTTGTGCGTGTCAATGATCAGGTATTGCCACCCAAAGTTTTTTTGCGCCTCGCCCCTGAAATTAATCAGGAGTGCCTGACGGACTATGGTGTTCCGGTAAAGGTTCAACTTCTGGGTGGATCACCCGACTTCATGGCGATCAATGCCCAGGGCGCAGTGCGGGCGGGCGCCCGCGCTATTGATATTAACTTTGGTTGCCCTGCTAAAACTGTCAACCGACATGAAGGCGGCGCCTGTTTATTACGCCAGCCCGACCGCGTACACGTGATTGTGAAAGCCGTACGGGACGCCCTGCCCGAAACCATACCAGTCTCGGCAAAAATCCGTTTGGGTTATGAAGATCGCAGCACCTATTTGGACAATGCGTTAGCCATTGCGGAAGCCGGCGCGAGCGAACTCACGGTGCACGCCCGCTCTAAAGCTGACGGTTACAAACCGCCTGCCTACTGGCACTACATTCGCGACATACGCGAGCGCGTCGATATACCCGTGGTGGCCAACGGTGAGGTCTGGAACCTGGATGATTACCAACGGTGCCGCGACGACTCCGGCTGTGAAGACGTGATGCTCGGGCGCGGTTTGCTCGCCCATCCTGATTTGGCTCGGCAGATTAAAGCATTTATTAACAACGAACCTTACGAGGCGCTGCCATGGCTCGACGTCTGCCAGATTCTGCGCCGTTATTATTATGTGACCCTGCCCCGTTACACCCAGAAACATTGCGGCAATCGCATCAAACAATGGCTAATGTACCTGCGACTCCACTACCCCCAAGCCGCCGATTTTTTCGAAGCCATTAAACGCAAAAGCGATCCAGCAGATTTAGCTCAAGCACTCGATGCGGCAATCGAACATGCGCAGAGGGGCTGAGCGTTCTTCAAGGACACAGAGAAGAGATAAAAAGGGCAGAAACAAAAAAGCCCGCAGCAAAACTGCGGGCTTTTTAATATGGCGCACTCGGGAGGATTCGAACCTCCGACCGCTCGGTTCGTAGCCGAGTA
>CAYTQQ010000082.1:0-1562 GCA_964440135.1 uncultured Cellvibrionaceae bacterium
CGCTGGCATAAAAAAATTGATACCAAAAAAATTGCGGTAAGTGGTATGTCCTGCGGCGGATTGCAGGCGCTAGAAGTTGCCGGTGACCCACGCATTACGACGCTGGGCGTATTTAACAGCGGCCTTTTCAGAGATGCAGTGCGTGGCACAGCGATGCCAGGCATGCCTCAGCTTGATAAAACCCAGCTGGAAAAAATTCATACCCCAACACTTTATCTGCTGGGCGGTCAGTCGGATATCGCTTATGAAAACGGCATGGATGATTTTGCGAAAATTAATCACGTTCCGGTGTTCGTAGGCAATATGGATGTCGGTCACGGCGGCACTTACGCTCAGCCTAACGGCGGCGAATACGCCAAGGTGGCAACCGCTTGGTATAAGTGGCAATTAAAAGGCGACAAAAAAGCGGGCAAAATGTTTACCGGTAAAAAACCAGGCCTTGCGAGTTCATCCGAGTGGACGATCGATAAAAAGAATATGTAGTCAGTGCATATAAGACATCGTTAAATATCCCGCTATATGCCCTCAGTTTACCGAGGGTATACCAGCGGGTTTTTTATTTAAGGCCTATGGCTTTAAGATGAAAACACGTTTAGCTTTCCCTAATAATAATTCTGAGAATCAGCCCAATGGATCTGGTCATATTCACCAGCCTGTTACACGCAGCAATCTTTGCCATCGCTGTGCTTGGTGCGGCAATTTTTTCAATCACTCCTGCCTATCGGGGGATATGCCTGCTGCTGGCGCTGATCAGTCTGTCCACACTTTTTAACCTGCTGGAAGATTTGCAGATTTCGCGCTCGTTCTATCTGGTGTCGCCCATTTTTATCCTCGGCGTCGGCCCGGCTTTTTATTTTGCGGCCCGGCGTTTAATCGTCGGGTTTTGCGGTTACCGCGCCTATTGGCATTTTTTACCAATGTTATTGGCTCTGCCTTTTACCGCCCATCCGCAAGCCGTTATTGCGGTGGGCACAGTCTGGCGGATTGCCTATGCACTGTTAACCCTGCGACTGATTGTGCAATTTAATCGGTACTTAACCGCCCAGCGCTCAGATGCGCGCGAGGTGTCTTTGGTGTGGCTCGCGGGGTTGGTGGGCGTCTCTGCCATGTTCGGCGCGGCCGATTTACTCCGGTTGAATTTCCAACTCGAATTGGGCCAGCCGTTGAATACCCTGGGTTATGCGGTAAGCACCTCGGTCAGTTTTATTATTCTGTTTTTGCTGGTATTGATTCTGATCAACCGCCGGGCCGGGCTCGAAACGCTCGCCGGATCGCTGGACCAAAATACCTCGCTTGGCGGACAACTAGATAGCGCGCAAGTGACTGATCCAATGGCACCGGAAACCAATAGTAAAAAGCCGGTGGAGTCCGCGGCCGATTATCAAAGTCTGTTTGCGGTTCTGGATCGGGAAATGCGCGCGCAGGCATGGTATTGCCAGCCGCGCCTGACGCTGAATCAACTGTCAGCGCTGTCGGGTCTGGGCACCCGGGATATTTCGCGAAGCATTAATCTGGTGGCCGGCGCTTCGTTTAATGATTACGTCAACCAATTTCGGGTTGAG
>CAYTQQ010000082.1:1662-3085 GCA_964440135.1 uncultured Cellvibrionaceae bacterium
CCTCTTTTTTATTTTTCGTTTCCTTTTTATTTTTTATGGCCGTTGGCCATTCGCCGGCCAGCGCCGATCAGGAGGATACACCCGCTCGCGCTGCTGATCTCCCGCTGTATATCGATCATCTGCATATTGTGGATATCAATACGGGCCAGATAAATCGCGATCGCCAGTTGCATATACGCGCGGGGAAAATTATCGCTATCCATGCTGCCGGTACCGCCATTACGTCGGAAAATTATATTCGCCACGATGCCGAAGGGATGTATGCCACGCCCGGGCTGATCGATATGCATGTCCATGCCTATGATCCGGCGGCATTTACCATCGCTTTGTCTCACGGCGTGACACATCTACGGCTGATGAACGGCGTTAAGGAGCACATAACCTGGCGTGAGGAATTGGAACAAGGCGCGCGGGTTGGCAGCACCATCACCGTCAGCAGCCCGATTATCTCCGGCTTTAAACAGGCGCGAATGCACCATACCGTGCAGACGCCGGCGGAGGCGGTTGACGCCGTTATTCAAGCTAAACACCAAGGCTATGACCTGATAAAAGCCTACGGTAATTTATCGGCGCCGGCGCTCGCGGCCCTGTTAAGCGAAGCGCGTAAGCAGCGTATGCCGGTCGCCAAACACGGCCCTCACCCGGCGCCAGGGATGGCCTGGAATGATCTGGCGGGTTTGCAGTCACTGGAGCATGTAGAAGATATTTATCAAGGCCCGCTGAATTACCGTCAGGATCAGCAGCAGCTCGACGCAGCACTGGTCACGTTAAAAACACTGGAAGTTCCCGTCACGCCCACGCTTAATATTTTCTGGCAACTGACGCAGATCAGTGATCAAAAGCAGGGTTATATCGACACGCTACCGGAGGGATATATTTCACCGATCATCACATTGGAAGCGAGGCATAATCAGGTGAGGCGCTGGCTGAACAGCTCTGGGGAAATGGTGGAGCACAATAAAAAAACCCTGGCGTTTCTGCAGGAAATTACCCGCCAATTGTATCAGGCAGAAATCCCGCTTCTGGTCGGCTCGGACTCTGGCGTCCTCTTGTCACCTCACGGGCTCGCGACGCATACGGAAATGCGCTTAATGCACCAGGCGGGGTTACCCGCGATAGCAGTTTTGCGTGCGGCCACCATCAATGCAGCAAAAGCGCTGGGTAAGGAATCACAGCTAGGGAAGGTTGCGGTAGGCTTTAATGCCGACCTGATTCTTTCCGAACAAAATCCGTTGGAGCAGCTGGTAACACTTGAACAGCCCGCGGCGGTTGTGAAAAATGGCCGGCTCTTTTCCAGAGCAACGTTGGAAGCCTTGCGTAACCAGGCTATCGACGACCGCAGCTTATGGCAGGAGCTAAAGACCCTGGCACAAGCCGGGAATTGATCTGTTTAGCAGCCGCTGGCGCACCGCGCAGGCGGCTC
>CAYTQQ010000082.1:3185-9538 GCA_964440135.1 uncultured Cellvibrionaceae bacterium
TGCACGGCAGCCATCGCTTGGATCACGTGCTCGTATTCAACATCGCGATCGCCGCGAATATGAATTTCCGGTTGCGGGTCTTGCTGCGCAGCAACCGCCAGACGTTCTTCCAGTTCTGCCAGGGTTATCGTTGTTTCATTCCAGTGCAGCTGGCCGCCGCTGGTAACTGCCAGGGCAACGGTTTCGGGTTTGATTTCGTTAACGGTATTGTCGGCTCGCGGTAAATCGACTTTTACCGAATGGGTCAGTACCGGCACCGTAATAATAAAAATAATCAGCAACACCAACATCACGTCCACCAGCGGCGTCATGTTGATTTCACTCATTACCTCATTGTCGTCGTCGAGTCCGCCACCGAAAGCCATGTTAACTCGCCTCCTGAGTAGGTTTAGCGGTATTCAGTTTGGTGACCTGCGCAGAATTTTTGCTGCTCGCCGGCGGTGCGCCGGTAATCAGGTAAGCGTGCAGCTGATGGGCAAAGCGGTTGAGTTTGCTGAGCAGACCTTTGTTAGCGCGGTTAAGCGCGTTGTACCCAAGCACCGCCGGAATGGCGACGGCCAGACCAAAGGCCGTCATGATCAAGGCTTCACCGACCGGGCCAGCCACTTTATCGATGCTTGCCGAGCCCGAAACACCGATGCCTACCAGGGCGTGATAGATGCCCCACACGGTACCGAACAAGCCGATAAAGGGTGCGGTAGAACCGACGGAGGCCAGGATCGCCAGGCCGCGCTGCAGACGCTCCGAGCTTTCATCAATGCTGCCGCGCAGGCAGGCGGTCAACCATTCGCCCAGGGGGAGGTTGCCGTGCAAATCGCTTTTGTGGTTGGTGTGGTGATCCAGGCCGGCCTGGCCTTCTTCTGCCAGATTACGAAAGGGGTTGTATTGGCCATTGTCGCCGAGAATATGCAGGCCCTCGGCAAAACTTTGGGCGTGCCAGAAATCCGCCAGGTTGCGTGCGGGCTCGCGCAAGCGAAACAGGCCCCAGCTACGCACCGCAATGACATACCAGGTGGCAATAGACATCAGCAACAGCAATAGGGCGACACCTTTAATCACCGGATCGCCTTGTTGCCACATGGCCTCTATTCCATAGGGATTGTTCATAACCAGTTCCTCACGCGTCAGCGTTAATTAATTCAAAGCAAACTCAACAGGTTGTAAATACCAATAGTCGATTGTTTCGGTACCGCGCCGGGCCGGAAGGTAGCGCCACTGCTTGACGGCTCTCATAGCGGTTTGATCCAGGCGGCTATAACCGCTCGATTCTTTAATACGGACCTCGCCCACGGTGCCGTTAGCCAGAATCAGCACTTCCAGCAACACGGTTCCCTCTTCCCGCAGGCGGCGCGAAATGCTGGGGTAAGCGGGGCGCGGGTTGTTCAATTGGTGCGCGTCTTCCTGCGGCGGGGTGACGGGCGCGCCCAGGGTGCTGTTTTCTTCCGCGGTGGTGGTTACCGGTAGGGGTTCAGCCGGTGCGCTTTCTTCTTGCGCTGCTTCTTCCTGGGCTGCTTCTGCCGTGATCGCAGTTTCTGACGGCGGTGCTTCTACCACCGGCTCAGGGACAGGCGCCGGTTTAACCTCTTCGGGCTTGGGCTTTGGTTTTGGCTGGGGTTTGGGCTTGACCGGCTCCGGGGGCGGCGTTTCTACCGGCGGTGGTGTTTCTTGTGCGCTGGGCAGTTGTACAGTTTCTGCCGGAGGGGCAGGAATCAAAATGCCCTGAATAGTGGGTAACTCAATAATGGTGGGTGCCGAGGCTGAGGGGTAGAACATAAGCCCCAACGCGGCGGCGTGAGCGCCCAGCACAAGAATAAAAGCAGCGAGTGAGGATGAACACAAAGCAGCAAGCCAGGGGTGCGTAGCAGCGCCATCTTCTGAGATGGGCGCTACAGGGGCTGCTGCGGGATAAGGCGGTTGCGAGAGTGCGGTATTCATCCGTCTGGCGATCTAAATGATAAACATTCGTATTTGCGATTGAGTGTCGCGCACTCTACCAGAATTGCTTTAGAACGAAAAGAAAAACTTGAATAAAACCACCGGTCGGCTGATTGAGCGGCAGTAATTCGTCCTGACAACTTTGCTGCCGCAGCCTTGCCAGCGGGGTGTTTTTCCGCAGCCGCCTATGTAATTACCGCACATAACCCCCGGAAAGCTTGTGCTAGTTTGCTGTCCGGTGAGGGGATTCCGTGCTGGGCGGCCTGGCTTCAGTGATTCCCGATTGAGCTTGATTCTTCAAGGTGAGGGAGGTGCTGTATGACGGTTATCGAGGAAAAATACGCACTGATTACCGGGGCCACGAGCGGGATTGGTTATGAGTTCGCGCGGATATTCGCCGAGCAACATTACCATCTGGTGATTGTGGCGCGCACCGAAACGCAGCTGGAGCAAACCGCCGAAGAGCTCACCCGGCAGTATGGGGTGTCGGTGTTACCCATCACCAAAGATCTATTCCGCGTGGAGAGCCCCTTCGAAATCTACGAAGAGGTCACCGCGCGCGGCATTACTATCGATGTGCTGGTCAATGATGCGGCCCAAGGGCTCTACGGTAAATTTATTGATACCAATATCTGGCAGGAGCTCGATCTGCTCCAGCTCAATATCGGCGCTTATCTGATTTTGTCTAAATTATTTTTGCGTGACATGGTGGATCGCGGGCAAGGCAAAATTCTGAACGTGGCTTCCATTGCGAGTAAGTTGCCCGGCCCTTATCAATCGGTGTATCACGGCACCAAAGCGTTTATTCATTCGTTCACGCAGGCCATTCGCGCCGAGTCGGCGGATACCGGTGTCACTATTACGTCCTTATTGCCCGGCGTCACCAATACCGACTTTTACCATAAAGCCCATATGGAAAATTCGCGCATGTTGGATCAAGATTTATCGGACCCGGCAGAAGTCGCGCGTGAGGGCTTTCGGGCACTGATGGATGGTGAAGATATGGTCGTGCCGGGACTAAAATTCAAAGCCCAGATAGCGGCCAGTAATTTCACGCCGGATGCATTGCTGGCTAAGGCCATGCTTAAACAGCAAGCTCCGCGCGAACCGTGAAACATTAAGCACCGGCTTAATGAATTATATTTTAGGACGCGGGTGGTTCTTGTGCTGCCGCATCAATTAACGCCGCACAATTTTCATCTTCATCATTGCCGGTATCCGTAAACGCAATTACCGCTGCCAGTGGCGTTAATAAAGCGCCCAGCGCTACCGCACCTAAGGCGCGTGTGCCAGCCTTGCCGGCATCGATCCCGATGCTTGGCTGCTTCAGTCGCCCGCTGATGGTGATGGGCGTCTGCACTGAAAAAATACTGTTGTCCTTGGGGTCTGCGCTTAACTCAGCGCTGATGGTTTCTTCGGTCAAGTCGATATGTACGTCGCCAAAGACACGGGAATCATCGGTATCCAGCACAAAAATATGCGACGCTAAAATGCCCTCCTTAACCACAAAGTCGAAAACGCCGCAGTGAATTTGTGTCGCCTGATCGCGCCCCAAAAAAATGGGCAATGCCTCACCGATATCCAGATCCGCCGCTTCGATAAATAACAAGCTGATGGTGCCATCGGCCATCACCACCGTAAATTTGCCGTCGCTCACCGCGAGCACATCCGCCAACGATGCGCCGGTGCCCTGCAAGCTCACCTTGCCGCCCAAAATACCTTCTGTGGTTTCCGCAAAGCGGGTGCCTTCAAAAAACTGGCGCAGTTGCAGCTGGCGGATATTAAGATCCATGGCAATTTCGGGCGTTTCGGGGCGGGCATTCACCGAGATCACACCATCCAAAGAGCCGTCCGCCAGAACAATATTGTTTAACGTCAGTGCTAACAGCCCATCCCGTAAATCGAAGTGAACATCCATCCCTTTAAAGGGCAGAGCGGGCGCGACAATTTTTTTTGCATTCAGGGAAATATCCAGGTCGGCAGCACGCAAGCGCTCAACCGCCAGAGGTACATCGGGAATCAGCTCATCGCTCACGGCTTGCTCGGCCGCCGCCTGCTGTTGTTCGGGCGTGGCATTGTCGCCGGCAACGGGCAGCCCGATAAAACCGCCGAGGTCATCACTGTCGAGTAAGTCAGATGTCAGGGTTGCGCGGACGCTGGGCCGAGGGTTGCCGGTTTCATAAAAAAAATCACCGGATAAATCGCTGCCGTCGACCTTGCCCGTAAAGCCTTCGTAGCCCCACACATTACCGGCTCGCGTTAATTGGCCCGAGAGTGAATAGGGTGGGGTAGGAGGCAAGGGTACCGAGGTCAGATAAAAGAGATCCGCCATATTGTCACCGGATACGGTTAATACCGCATCAATGCCTGTCAGTTTTATCGGATCGCGAAAATGCCCTTTCACAGTCACGGTGGTTTTACCCATTACCAGCGTTAACGCGAGTGGGAAATCAACGTTGGAATCCTGCAGGGCTTCAAGCGAAGCGCCGGATGCTTCCAGTTCAAAAGCTTCGCCCTGGATGGAGCCGGTACCCGAAATTCTGAAACCATCACGCTGCTCCGGGCTAGCCTCATCGTCGTTTTCACCGATAACCCAATCAAGTCCGAGCTCGAGCGACAGATTTTTTATTGCATCCTGATAACGTACTTTTCCGCCTTTAACTTCCAGTGTCTGAATCACCGGAAAATCATGGCGCTCTTCAATGAGTGGATCGTCTTGTGGCTTATCGTCAGCCAAAATCCAGTTGGCCTCATCATAATCTTTCCGCTCGAGATTGATGTGTGGCTGCGCAAGAATAATCTCGCCAAATTCAATATCACCGACCAATAATTTCAACGGACGAAAAGTCAAAAATAGATGTTCGATGCGAATAAAGTCAGGCTCGGAATAACCTTCAGCATTGCTGATGCGGATATCGCTGGCGCTCAAGGCGCTGTAGCGCCAGTGCCATTTCAGCTCGAGGGAACCGAGCGTAATGTCTCGACCCATTCGATCACCTTGCCGCTCAATAAAATACCGGACCAGTGATTCTGAAAACAGAATCAGCAATAACAGCACCACGCTCAATAAGCCCAGTAGCGCAGCAGCGATCACCAGCAGTCGATGTTGGAGGGTGGACAGAGATGAGACCATAAAGTCCTTCATTCGTGAATAAAAAGCGCTTCACTGTGAAACTTACATATCACCTTCAGCGCTTCTGTGCGACATCACACTCTCGTGCGCAATGGCACTTTTAGTGAGGGAATTTTTTTCTGCCGGTGTCGTCCACCCTAAAGAAACTTGTTGCACAGGAGCCATACACATGAACCCTTTAAACCCGGATAAAAAACAGAATCAAGCTGCCGATTCGCACCATCATCAGGCCATTGCCGATGGCTTTATCGATGATGACACGCAGTTTTATATCGATGAAGAAGCCAATGACGTGAGCGATTTGTGTTTCGATGATGCTGAATCGACAGCGCGTATCGGTGATCCGCTGTCGGCCTCTGAGATTGAACGTCAGCAACCACCAAAGCGCGCCCGCGAGGCCGGCTTAACTGCAGCCAGTCATCCTGGTGACGGTGCTACCGAAGACGATCTGTCACCGGAGATGTTAATCGCAGAAGATGGCGCTAACTCGCCGGAAGAACCAGGTCAGGGTGCGCCCAATGACCGCACCTTTAAACGCGTCAGCGCCAATGAAATCGGCGGTGGCAGCGGACTTGATGAAGCAGAGCTCGCGCGCGTTGATCCTTTGGATAAGACAGGCAAGGCTAACGCAGCTGGAAATAATACAAGCGGAAATAGTATGGCCGGAGATAATAAAGCGAGAAATAGCACGGCGGGAAATAGTACCGCCGAAAAGAGTACCGCCGAAAATAGAGCAGCCGGAGATAGTACAGCCACTGATGAAAAACCCCGGGGCGGACAAGCCTGGGATGGAGGACAGCAGTCACGCTAACCCCGAACTCAGCGAGGCGAATATGCAGCGGGGTCTTTTTCCTGATAGCCTTTGCCGGGGAGAAATAAATTCCTGCGGCAGCAAGCTCATGGCGAGCTATTGGCTATTAACATCTTGAACGATTTTATACGAGGAAAAAGATATGGCGGCTTGGATTCCATTGCTGAAAGCTGCATTGCCCTACGTTACTCAGATTGTGGCGACAGCTGTTCCCGCATTTACGTCCAAACCTGGCCCCGCCCAAAGCGATGAAGTGGTGGCTCAACAAATTGCTGAGCTGCAATCTGCCGCAACCCAAAATGCGGAGTCTATTCATATCCTCGCCGAAAAATTACAGCAGACCATCGAAGGCATCGATGGCGCCGCCCGGAGTTTGCAGCAGGAGTTGCGCTTTTATAAGCGCCTGATGGTCTCGTCACTCGCGCTCTCTGCGGTGGCGATTGTGGCGGTTATTATTCTACTGATTCAGTAAAA
>CAYTQQ010000083.1:0-6044 GCA_964440135.1 uncultured Cellvibrionaceae bacterium
GCAGTGGGTCGCACTTTCCTATACCGGATATTGGCTGTTGCCGCTGACCAGTTTTTGGTTGCTGGCGAAATTTTTAATGGCTCAATTTGCGAGTAGTAACTATCACCCGCTGCAGAACTTCGGGTGGTTGGCTTTGATCGTTTTTCTTGTGGTGCAATACCGCTTTCTGCGTCTACGTGAAGGGCAAGCGCGTCATCCTTTGTTGACGGGCTATCACGCTGCAACTGCCTGGTTAATGATCGCACTGCTGGCCTGGGAAGCGGATTGGTGGCAACAAATAAACCAATGGCACGAGACCAGCTCAATGATTCTGTGGTTGGTGTGTCTGACGTTGCCGCTCGTGGGCTTGATGGGTTTGACGCGTGTCACCCGCTGGCCTTTCGGGGAGCGTGGCTATGGCTATAAAAACATCGTGCCCGCACCGCTGTTACTCCTGTTGGTGTTTTGGTTTTTAGCCGCTTGCGGTTATTCCGGTGCCAGCGCGCTGCCTTATATGCCTGTGTTGAATCCTTTAGACCTTGCGCAGCTTGCAGCCATTATCGTGCTTGCTTATGCGATCAAATACGATCTTGCCAATTCAAACAGTGTCACCCGCGAAGCGCGTTACGGCATTTTGGGAGGAGCGGCATTTTTGTGGCTGAACCTGGTGCTCCTGCGCAGCATCCACCATTTTGACGGGGTGGCTTACACCCCGGTAGCGCTGTGGCAATCAGCGACCGCACAAATGGGTCTATCGATTTTATGGACGCTCTCGGCCTTGATACTGATGCAGCTGGCTGGCCGCTGGCGTGAGCGTCGCTTATGGCTCTTGGGCGCCGGATTACTTGCGGTAGTCGTGGCCAAACTCTTCACCCAGGATCTTGCTGGCAACGGCACGCTCGCCCGTATCATTTCCTTTATGGTGGTGGGCGGCTTGATGCTGTTGATCGGTTATCTATCGCCCATGCCTGCAAAACATAAAGTGGCGCTGGCCGAGGAAGAAAAAGGTGATGAGGAAGATCTGAAGAAAAATATGGAAGAAAGAGAAGAGGACAAAGTGGAGAAAACCGCCGAGTAAGCCTGAAGCCCATGATCGGGCGATTCAGGTGACGTCGATGGAGCAGCTTCAATCGAGTTCGCTTAGCAGGACTCTCTGGGGCTGCCGTTACTTCCGTTTTGGATAATCGTTTGCATTTACTGCAAATCAAGAGTACTGTGTGATTATCAACCAGTACCGGAGAAAGCCATGAAAAGTCTTGTTAAAGAGCGCCCGCAGGAAGTGCCAGCCAATCTTACTCCGGTCGCCCTGAAGCTCTTTTCGGGCATCATGGACGAATGGCACATTCGCGCCAAAGACGCACGGGTCTTATTGGGCAACCCGCCGGAAACTACTTATTTCAACTGGCTTAAAACCGGGGAAGCAAAGCTGGGGCGCGATACGTTAGAGCGTATTTCGCACCTGCAAAATATCTATAAATCCCTCCGCATTATTTTTCCTTCGGTCGAACAGGCGAATGCCTGGGTGCACAAACCTAACGCGGCGTTTCACGGTAAATCAGCTTTGGACGTGATGCTGCAGGGCAGCATTCTCGACCTGCATCGCGTGCATGTTTATCTGGATGGAATCCGCGGGTAAATGGCTGGAAAACGTCAGTGGACCAAAGGGCACCGGCTGATTGCCAGCCGCTTTCCACCGGTGGATCTGTACGAACGCATCCTCGCCCCACAGGATTTAGAAGCCGCTTATTTCCTTGAGGCGATGACCAATCCACGTTTGCTGGAGCAGGCCGGCAAGCTGTCGCTGGTGGCTCCAGAAGATCGGGTCAGCGGGGAGGGCAGCAGCGTGATCATGGCAGCTTTCACTCACAGCGGTAATCCTTCACGCTTTACTGACGGCAGTTATGGCGTTTACTACGCGGGCAATTCGCTGGCAGTAGCCATTGCTGAAACGGTCTTTCATAAAGAGCGCTTTTTAGCGAGCACTCAGGAGCCGGATACCCGCCTGACCATGCGCGAATATATTTCCAGAACGGTTCTACCGCTGGATGATGTGCGCCTTATCGAAGACATTCATGCCCCCGATATCAGTAGCTACCGCCACACACAGAAATTTGCGCTCAGTTATAAAAAGCGAGGGAGCAATGGGCTGCGTTATCGCAGTGTGCGCTATCCCGGTGGCGAATGTATTGCCTGTTTTAAACCAAAAGCATTAAAGGTACCGGTGATCCAAGGGGCGCATATCGAATATTTTTATCAGGCCGCCCAGCAACGTATTACTCACTTTGCCCAGCTCTCGGAAATAGTCCTCACCCCACGCTGATCTCTTGCCCTGGGAGATTCGCACAATCCTCACGGCTGCTGATCGAAAAGATTTAATCCCGGTAAAGAGCAAAAGAACTGCAACCAGAATATGCAGGCCGAATTAGGAGCCGATCAGAGTCAGCAACCATCCCGTCGTGCCGCAAGCGATTACCACTAGCCAAGGGGGTAGTTTCCAAAACATCAGCGCAATAAGCGCCACCAGCGCCAAACCAAAATCCTCGATCCCGTAGATAGCACTGTGCCACACGGGTTGGTAAAAGGCCGCCAGCAACAAGCCAACCACTGCCGCATTCACACCGCGTAGTGCCGCCTGAACACGGAGATTGCGACGCAGATGCTCCCAGTAGGGCAAGACACCTGCAATCAACAGGAAAGAGGGCGCAAAGATCGCCAACAGGCATAAAATGCCCCCCGCCCATCCAGACGGCCCGTCATTGGTTGATGCGCCCAAAAATGCGGCAAAGGTAAACAGCGGGCCGGGCACCGCTTGAGCCGCGCCGTAGCCCGTGAGAAACGCATCGTTATCAACCCATCCGGTCGTTACCACTTCTGCCTGCAACAGCGGCAACACCACATGACCACCGCCAAACACCAGCGATCCTGCACGATAAAAGGCGTCGATCAATACCATTTCGGGTAGGGCTGTTACTTCAGCGACCAACGGTAAAAGGAGGAGAAAAGAAAAAAACAAAATCAGCCAACCTATTCCCGCACGGCGACCTATCGCTACGGGCAGCCCGCGCTCACTTGCCGCCAGCCCAGGCGGTTCGAAAAACATAAACCCTACGCAACCGGCGATCAGTATTACCCCGACCTGACTCCACGCCGAGGGCACCAGTAATACAAAACAGCAGGTAGCTACCATGATGGTGATGCGCGAAACGTCTGGGCATAAAGTTCGCGCCATTCCCCAAATAGCCTGAGCCACCACCGCAACCGCCACAATTTTCAGTCCGTGCAAAGCGCCAGGAGCCAAAGCGCTGCCGTAACTGGCAAGGCCCAGCGCGAAGAGAATCAAAAGCCCGGCAGAGGGCAGCGTAAAGCCCAGCCATGCAGCCGCCGCACCGGCATACCCCGCGCGTGAAAGCCCCAGCGCCAGACCTATCTGACTGCTCGCCGGTCCCGGAAGAAACTGACACAAAGCCACGAGATCCGCATAACTCGACTCGCTTAACCATTGCCGCCGGGCCACAAACTCTTCACGAAAATAACCGATATGCGCGATCGGCCCGCCAAAGGAAGTGAGACCGAGACGCAGAAATACCAGGAACACGCTGAGCGCGGATGTTCTCCCCGGATCTTCCACGGCATCTTCAAAAGCTGACATCTTTGGGCCTCACGTCAGGAATGGAAAAGAGTCACGGGCCAGACCCCGCATCAACAGCCGCCACCTTAATCGGGTTTAGGACGATTGCCTACGCTCTTGCGCATAGGTTGCGCGGGCGTTCCGATTTTCTGCTGATGGCTCGATTCGACCATCGAATGATCATCACTCGGCTTTTTAAATGGTGCCTCTTTAGCTCCCGTAAAATACACGTATTCGGCGGATTAAAACGTTATCCGCAATTGTTTATTCGGCGGCTTACACCCCTACAAGTCGGAGGTAAACGCAGCGGTAGTTTGTCGTTATCTACTGAGAAAATACGTCTAATGACAATATTTGTAAATCTGTGGGAACGCCGTGTAGATTGAAATTTGCTCTGGTAGTATTTCCCGGTTCATCGTCGAGTCATGGGGAATGAGATGTACCGTCCACTTAAACAACTACAAAAAATGTCGGGGCCCTGTCTGCCGCCTGCCAACATAAAATCCTTGCGCCTGGGGCAGCTGCTTCTTTTGGGATTGGCTTTATTCACCTTGATTGGTTGCGCCGCCACCGGGTCGGGCAAAAAAGTGAATAACAGCGCTGTCCACACTTGGGAAATGCAGGAGATCGTTTTCCATGCGACCAATACCTACAACAATTATTACACCGACGTGGATATGTGGGTGCAGTTGCAGGGGCCGGATTTTAATAAGCGCGTGTACGGATTTTGGGATGGCGATAACCGTTACATCGTGCGCGTCGTGGCGACACAACCGGGTACCTGGACCTGGCGCAGCGGTTCCAACCAACTGGATGATACGGGCCTGAATGGCCACTCGGGCGGTTTTGTTGCCGTAGAGTGGAGCGAACGCGAGAAGCAGGAGAACGCTAATCGCCGGGGTTTTGTGCGCGCCACCGATAACGGCCATGCACTGCAGTATGCCGATGGCACACCTTTCTTTATGGTCGGCGATACCTGGCTTGCTGGCAGCACCTGGCGGTTGCCATTTCGTCAGGCTGCTACGCCCCCTGATTACCGTCCAGCGCCCGGCATTGGTTTTGAAGATGCCGTCGCCTTTCGCAAACAACAGGGCTTCAATTCGGTGAGCATGATTGCGGCATTTCCGAATTGGGAGGCTGACAAAAACCCCAGCACCTATGCCAATGAAGACGGCATTTTCCTGCGTAATGCGTGGGAGAAGTTTGGTTACGACGTGAGCGATGAGATCGGCACCGATGCGTCCGGCGGCTTGAGCTATTGGGGAACCTTTACCGCTAAAAATATGCGTGACGAATACGGCCACTTGCCCTTTGCCATGTCAGCCGAGCATCAGGGCGTCTCTGATTTTACGCGGATTAATCCAGCTTACTTTCAAAGTCTCGATCGGAAAATGGAGCACCTTTCGCAGCAGGGTTTTGTCTCCCTCCTGGAAACGATTCGGCGTGATGCGGGGCCCGCGTGGAATGCGTATTTCGATTTTAATGAAACCTACGCACGCTATGTGCAGTACCTTATTTCGCGTTACGGTGCCTGGAACTTTGTCTTCAGTGGTATCCACCTCGACTGGATTCCGGACGACTTCAGCTTGACCGCGCAGCAGTTTAACGATGCGCTGACTTATCATCTGGAAAAGTACGGTCCCTTGCCGTTTGATCAGCCCCACACTGTTTTGATTGATCGCTCCACACTTGACGCTTTTGGTCACGGGGATCAGGTGCCCTGGTTGAACATGCACAGTGTTGGCAACAAGCCACGGGATCATCGCGTAGGTGCCGCGCTGGAAGCGCAGTTTAATCTTGAGCCGCCGTATCCGACGATCAACTTCGAGCCTTACTACACCGGTTGGTTACACGAAATTAATAAACCGGCTGGTGAAGAGCCGCCCGCTGACTCACCGCGTGATAATTATTTTTCCCGCGCACAAATGTACGGCTCGGTATTGTCCGGTGGTTTATCTGGCCACGTTCATGGCACAGCGGCTTACGATTTGACCAGCACGGGCGAGCCGGCGGGTGCGCGTCCGCATTTTTGGGACGCAATGAATTATGAATCCGCCAACTATATGCAGCATTTGCAGGCCTTTGTTTTATCAGAAGGAAAGCGGTATCAGGATTTACGCCCAGCGACAGATCATTTGTCACCCCGCAAAGCACCAGGCAGCCCGGAAGATGGTTTGGATGGCTGGTCGTACATGATGCGCACGGCAGATAGCCAACTGGCGTTGTTGTACTTTGAAAATAACGCTGTGCTGCCGGAGTTATCCGGGTTTTCACCGAACCAGCGCTACCGCTTACAGTGGTTTGATCCGATGACCGGTGAGTGGCACAAAACCCTCACGGTGGTTGCAGATTCTAATGGTAAGATCAGTTTGCCATCGTTTCCCAATCAATCGTTGGCGGCTGACCAGGCTAGCGGTCAACAACTGGCTGCACGCGA
>CAYTQQ010000083.1:6144-9362 GCA_964440135.1 uncultured Cellvibrionaceae bacterium
CCGCAAGAAAAAGATGTACAAACCACCGATCGCGGCTTGAGGGCGTGTGGTAGGGCACCCGCAGGTGGGCATAAGCTGCGGCGGCCAAGGTGAGCAGTGTAAGCAAAGCCAGTGCGATAGTTTCCATAAGCTCGTCCCTCCGTCGTTTCGTTTTCTCGCGTGCTGTCGATTTCCTCAATATTTTTTACCGACCACGACTCACTTAACGCAACTGGCTATCTTTACTCGCGCGGCGGTTAATACCGGTAGCACCTGCTTCGTTTTCTTCATCAATCCGGGTTTGGCATTCGATACAAAAACGCACGCCAGGCACGGCCTCGCGGCGTGGCAGCGGAATTAATTCGCCACACTCCTGACAATGGGTCGCACTGTCACCCGTAGGTAAACGGCTGCGAGCCAATTGAACGGCATCATCGACGCTGGCATCGATTTGATCTTGCACCGCACCATCGCGCGTCCAGCCACCGGCCATGATCTGCTCCTGATCTAAATACGTTCGTGATGTAAATATCGTTACCTGATGTGAATACTTTTTATTGGGCCATAGACCGGGTTGAAAGTTCGCTACTCCTGAGGGTGGGGCGCAGGCATCGCCCACCGTTATCGCTTAGCATGCTTTACCACATGGCAAGGGTTGTCACTTTGCAGCGCCAGATTTCGCTCGCACTTGTGTTGCATTTATTTCTGTCGAGATTATGCGTCAGCGTGATCGGCACGCGTCTGGATACCAGCAAGATGTGCATTGGCGGGCTGCGCTTTTCAATCCTCCATTAACGGCCAGGTAACTCTTGTGGACACAGATCAAACAGCAAGATCTCGGCGTGCTCACCTTGGCGCAAGTCTATCTTGCGCGTATTTCTAATCCTTGCACCGTCGCCTACTGCCAGTTGCTTGCCGTTTACCTGCAGCGAGCCCTTAGCCACGTGAACGTAGGCATAACGGTTTTCCGGCAATTCGAACTGCTGCTGTTCCTCACCGTGGAATAATCCGGCGTAAACGCGCACGTCCTGATAAATCGCGAGCGAATCATCACGGCCATCGGGCGAGATAATCAGGCGAAGCTGTCCTCGCTTTTCGGCGGGAGCGAAATGTTGTTGCTGATAACGTGGCGTCACTCCGCGCTTATTGGGCACAATCCATATTTGCAAAAAGTGCGCTGATTCGGCGTGTGACGGGTTGAACTCGCTGTGACTGACCCCGGAGCCCGCGCTCATGAGCTGTACATCGCCGGGGCGGATCACAGAACCGGTACCCATGGAGTCTTTATGCTCGAGCGCGCCTTCGAGTACGTAAGAAAAAATTTCCATATCGCGATGACTGTGGGTATCGAAACCACGGCCTGGCTGTACCCGGTCATCGTTGATGACGAGCAGGTCCGAAAAACCTTGTTGCTGGGGATCGAAATAATGGCCAAACGAAAATGTATGCTGCGACTTTAGCCAACCTAAGTCGACGCTTCCTCGTTGGTGTGCGGCTCTAATGTCGAGCATATCTGCCTCCTGAAAGAAGTAAGGGCCGCGAACTGCCGGCCCGATTTTTACTGGGTGCCCAATCCTTATTTGGTGCCCAATCCTTATTTGGTGATAGCTTCAAGGGCAATGCTCAACGTCACCTCGTCGCCGACATGGGGCGCGTACATACCCGCGTTAAAGTCGCTGCGTTTAATGGTGACTTCAGCATCCGCGCCGATCACGTCTTTGCCTTCCATCATCGGATGCGCCGTGCTGACAAAGTTGGTTATGGTCAGGGTTACCGGCTTGGTGATGCCTTTGATCGTAAGATTACCTTTTACAGCCACGGGCCGATCTCCTTCAAAGACCACATTCGACGAGGTAAATGCAGCGGTGGGGAAGCGCGCGGTATCTAAAAAATCAGCCGCCTGAATGTGTTCGTCGAACAGTGCCGACCCGGTATCGACCGAGGTGGTATCGATCACAATATTCACCTGACCGGTTTTAGCTTCCTGATCAAACACCACGGTGCCGCTGGTGCTGTTGAAGCGACTGATCTGGGTTGATAAGCCGAAGTGGCTGTAGCCGAACCGCGCAAATGTATGATCGGCGTCAACCTCGTAGGTTTTGGGTGCTGCCAGTGCAGTAACCGAGGTGCACGCAATGGCGCTGACAAACAGAACGTAGGCGGTCTTTTTAATAAAGGTATTCATTGATTGCTCCAATATTTATGAGTGAGTGGATAAATGTGCATCTGACCATTGCATCTACGCGCAGCCGCTCTGATAGACAGCGGAAACGCCTCTGCAGCGCAAGTAACGCTACTATAAGCGTGAATCAAATTGCGATATAGAGGACAATCTGAAACACACTGTTGATTACAGAGGCAACAATGAACTTACTTGATGCTATGGCTTTGTTTGTACGGGTGGTGGAGCGGGGCAGCTTTTCAGCGACGGCGGATCAACTCGGCATCGGACGCTCGGCGGTTTCCCGTCAAGTTGCAGCGCTGGAAGATCATCTGGCAACCAAGCTTTTTGTGCGCAGTACCCGGCGTTTATCGCTGACCACCGCCGGCACTGCCTATTTGGAAAAGTGCCGGGTCATCCTCCAATTAGTGGAAGAGGCCGAAGAGACGGTGGCCGAAGATGGACAAACTCCAAGTGGTCACCTGCGCGTCAGTTTGCCCCTGAGCTTCGGCTTACGTCATTTGGTACAGTTGCTGTTGGAATTTTCCGAGGCACATTCCGCTATCCGTCTCTCGCTCAACTTCAGTGACCGCCAGCTACACCTGATCGAAGAAGATATTGATCTCTCGGTGCGTATTACAAACCAGCTCCAGCCTCACGAAATAGTGCGCAAACTGGGCGAAAGCCGCCTGCTTACCGTCGCCGCGCCGGCTTACCTGGCGCAACATGGACGCCCGCAACACCCAAATGATCTCGCTCGGCACGCCTGTCTTGGCTATTCGCCCGACGTCAATAATCAGCCCTGGGTCTACCGTATTGGCGGTAAGGCGCAGACGATTTACTTGCCTTACCGGATACAGGCAAATAATGGAGACGCGCTTTCCGCTGCTGCAGTGCAGGGATTTGGCATCACCCTGCAACCCGACTTCATCGTTACCGATGACCTTGCTGCAGGACGTTTGGAAACTATTTTGGAGGACTTCGAGCCGCAAGCACTCGGAATCTATGCCGTCTTGTCGAGTAATCGCTACATGCCGTACCGCGTGCGGGCGCTGATAGAATTCTTATCGGAGCGGCT
>CAYTQQ010000084.1:0-9308 GCA_964440135.1 uncultured Cellvibrionaceae bacterium
ACAGGTGTGGCTATGCAGACAGCAGTAAACGAATTTTTAACCCCGCGTCATATCGATGTGACAGAAAACAGCCCAACCCATGCGCGCGTGGTGTTGGAGCCTCTGGAACGTGGCTTTGGGCATACACTGGGCAACGCACTGCGTCGTATTTTGCTTTCCTCGATGGCTGGTTGTGCCATCACCGAAGCCGAAATCGAAGGTGTGTTGCACGAGTACAGCAACATCGAGGGCGTTCGTGAGGACGTCATCGAAATCCTGCTGAACCTGAAAGGTGTAGCTGTAATTATGCATGGTAAGGATCAAGCGACCCTTACTCTGAATAAAAAAGGCCCTGGCGTTGTGACTGCCGCGGATATCCAGCTCGACCATGATGTGGAAATAAAAAACCCTGATCATGTAATTGCCAATATCACTGGCAATACCGAGTTGAAAATGCGCTTAACCATTAGTCGTGGTCGTGGTTATCAGCCCGCTGATAGCCGTCGCCGGGATGACGATGAAAGCCGAGCCATCGGTCGTTTACAACTGGATGCGTCTTTCAGCCCTATCAAGCGCTTAGCTTATAATGTTGAAAGTGCACGTGTTGAACAGCGTACTGACTTGGATAAGCTGGTTCTCGACTTGGAAACCAACGGCACAATTGATCCGGAAGAAGCAATTCGTCGCGCAGCAACAATTCTGCAACAGCAGTTGGCAGTATTTGTTGATCTGGAAGGCGAAAAACAAGCTGCTCCGGAAGAAAAAGAAGAGGCAATTGATCCTATTCTGTTGCGTCCGGTTGACGATCTGGAGCTGACTGTTCGCTCAGCAAACTGTTTGAAAGCAGAAAACATTTACTACATTGGTGATCTCATCCAGCGTACGGAAGTTGAGTTGTTAAAAACGCCGAACCTGGGTAAGAAGTCACTGACTGAAATCAAGGACGTACTGGCATCACGCGGTTTGTCTCTTGGTATGCGTTTGGAAAACTGGCCACCAGCCAGCTTGAAGAACGACTAACATTATTAGTTCGCCCGTTAACTCTCTTCGGTGCGGGCGGTTAACGAGATTGCCCTTAAGCAATCCATTTTGAAGGATTTGTACAATGCGTCATCGTCTTAGTGGCCGTCAATTAAACCGTAACGCTTCTCATCGTAAAGCTATGTTTCGCAATATGACTGTGTCTCTGGTAGAGCATGAGTTGATCAAAACTACTCTGGCTAAAGCTAAGGAACTGCGTCGTGTAGCAGAGCCGTTAATTACTTTGGCTAAAGTAGATAGCGTTGCTAATCGCCGTTTGGCGTTCAGCCGTTTGCAAAGCAAAGAAGTGGTAGGCAAGCTGTTCAGCAACCTGGGCCCACGTTATGAAGGCCGTCCAGGTGGCTATATCCGCATTCTCAAGTGCGGCTACCGCGCCGGCGATAAAGCACCCATGGCGTATGTTGAGTTGGTGGATCGTCCATCTGACTCTGTAGACAACGCAGTAGAAGCTGAATAAGTTTTTAATGCGAAACAAAAAAGCCGGAATCAGTTCCGGCTTTTTTGTTTGTGTTATCCCGTCCTGAAATAGGTTTCCACCTTGGAAACCTATTTTGAAAACCACTATCCCCGCTCGAATCAAGCGTACTCAGCGTGATTACGCATTGGGCTTTAAATTGCAGGTTGTCGCAGCCTGCCCCGTTCTTAAATAGGGTTACACCTTGGCGACCTATTTTGAAAGCCACTATCCCTCCACTCGCACTAAACGCACTCGGTGTAATTACACCTTGAGCTGGTGATTGAAGTTATCGTGGCTGTTGGAGTCAGTTAACTCTTTTCTCGTTAACTTTTACGTGCAGCTTTGACTGGCTTCCTGAGTTTAGCGCTGGTTTTTTTCCGTTCCCGCCCTTGTTTTAAAATATTCTTCAGAAATTGTCCGGTAAAAGATTGGGGCATTTGTGCTACCTCTTCCGGTGTGCCGGTAGCGATAATCTGCCCGCCACCGCTGCCACCTTCCGGCCCTAAATCGATAATCCAATCCGCCGTTTTTATAACGTCGAGATTGTGCTCAATAACAACGACCGTGTTGCCGTGATCGCGTAGACGGTGCAATACATTCAGCAGCTGTTGGATATCATGAAAGTGCAAACCGGTGGTGGGTTCATCGAGGATATAGAGGGTCTTTCCTGTGTCGCGCTTGGATAATTCTTTGGCGAGTTTCACGCGCTGCGCTTCGCCGCCCGAAAGGGTGGTGGCGGACTGGCCAAGGCGGATATACGACAGGCCGACGTCTATTAAGGTTTGGAGTTTTTTGGCAATAGCGGGGATCGCATCAAAAAATTCGCGCGCATCTTCGACCGTCATCTCTAACACTTCGTGGATATTCTTGCCCTTGTATTTCACTTCCAGGGTTTCGCGGTTATAGCGTTTACCTTTGCAAATATCGCAGGGTACATACACATCGGGCAGGAAGTGCATTTCAACTTTGGTGACCCCATCGCCCTGGCAGGCTTCGCAGCGCCCACCTTTGACGTTAAAGCTAAACCGACCCGGCTGGTAGCCGCGTGAGCGGGATTCCTGGGTGCCGGCAAACAAATCCCTTACCGGGGTAAAAATACCTGTGTAGGTTGCCGGATTGGAGCGGGGTGTGCGACCGATAGGGCTTTGGTCGATATCCACGCACTTATCGAATAGTTCCAGCCCTTCAGCCACTTTATGGGCCGCCGGCTTGAGCGTGGTAGCGCCATTAAGCGCGGTCGCTGCCAGAGGGTATAGGGTGGCATTAATAAGGGTAGATTTGCCCGAGCCGGAAACACCGGTTACGCAGGTCATTAGACCGACGGGCACTTCCAAGGTAACGTCTTGCAGGTTATTACCGCTGGCGCCAACGATGCGCAATAAAGCTTCTGGGTTCACCGGATGACGTTGTTCGGGAATCGCAATTTCCAGTGCGCCACTGAGGTACTGACCCGTGATGGATTGCGGGTTGGCCATAATGGCTTTGACGTCGCCTTGCGCAATAATTTGGCCGCCGTGAACACCAGCACCGGGCCCGATATCAATCACATGATCGGCAAGGCGAATGGCATCTTCGTCATGCTCAACCACAATGACGGTATTGCCGATATCGCGTAAATGGGTGAGTGTTTTGAGCAGTCGTTCGTTATCGCGTTGGTGCAGGCCGATGGATGGTTCGTCGAGAATGTACATCACGCCCACCAGTCCGGCGCCTATCTGACTTGCCAGGCGGATACGCTGTGCTTCACCGCCTGAAAGCGTGTCTGCGCTGCGGCTCAACGTCAGATAATTAAGGCCGACATCGACGAGGAAACGAAAGCGATCGCGCAATTCTTTTAACACCTTGTCGGCAATGCCCGCTTTGCGCCCGCTGAATTTCAGTTGTTGAAAGTAGTCGTAGGCAGTTGCCACAGGTAAATCAACCAGTTCCGGCAGGGTGCGATTATCGATAAAAACGTTGCGCGCCTCAGTCCGCAAGCGCGTGCCTTCACAATCCGGGCAGCTTTGCGTGGATAGAAACTTAGCCAATTCTTCGCGCACCATATTCGACTCGGTGTCGCGATAACGGCGCTCCATATTAGGAAGAACACCTTCAAAGGTGTGGCTCCGCTGATAGATGCTGCCGCGCTCATTAACGTAGCTGAATTCAATCACGTCCTCGCCAGAGCCGGAGAGTACCGCTGCGCGATAACGCGCTTTGAGTTTCTTCCAAGGTGTATCCACGCTGAAACCGTAGTGGTCGGCCAGCGACACGAGCATATGGAAGTAATAGATATTGCGCTTGTCCCAACCGCGAATCGCACCCGCCGATAAGCTCGCTTCGGGATTCAACACCACCTTGTCTTCGTCAAAAAATTGTTTGACTCCCAGCCCGTCACAGCTCGCGCAGGCGCCAGCAGGGTTGTTAAACGAAAATAAGCGCGGCTCCAGTTCGCTTAAACTGTAATCGCAAATTGGGCAGGCGTGCTTGGACGAAAATAGACGATCCGGCGCTTCGCCATCCATGTAGCTGATAGCGACCAGACCGTCGGCCAAACTGAGGGCGGTTTCAAATGATTCAGCCAGACGCAGTTTCAGATCGGAGCGCACTTTAAATCGGTCGATCACGACCTCAATGGTGTGCTTCTTCTTTTTGTCCAATTTCGGCGCATCATCAAGATCCACCACCAAGCCGTTTATGCGTGCGCGAATAAAACCGTCACGCTTCAGGTGCTCCAGCGTATGCACGTGTTCGCCTTTGCGGTCACGTACGACCGGCGCCAGCAGCATCAGCTTGGTGCCCTCGGGCAGGGCACAGACGGTATCCACCATCTCACTGACTGTTTGCGCGCTTAATGGCTCGCTGTGAATCGGGCAGCGCGGCTCACCTACGCGTGCGTAGAGCAAGCGCAGGTAGTCGTAAATTTCAGTGATGGTGCCCACGGTAGAGCGCGGGTTATGGGAAGTGGATTTCTGCTCAATGGAAATTGCCGGACTCAGCCCTTCCACATGATCCACGTCGGGCTTGTCCATCATCGATAAAAACTGGCGGGCGTAAGTCGATAGGGATTCGACATAGCGGCGCTGGCCCTCGGCATAAAGGGTGTCAAAAGCAAGTGACGATTTACCGGAACCCGATGGCCCGGTAACGACAACCAACTTATCGCGCGGAATATCCACATCGATATTCTTGAGATTATGCGTACGCGCGCCTCTGACGATAATGGTATCCATAGAACTGCCCTGAAAATTCGAAACCAGTGATTATACGTGAAAGCTCGCCCGGTAACGTCGGCAGCGTGACGTTAATCAGGCCTTATTGTGCCGCGGTGGTTGTTCTGGCTCAGTGCGCTGCCTCTTGTTAGAATTGCTGCTTTTTAATTCGGGGTATACATCATTGGAGTCGGTAGCTGTTCCCTTCGAACGACGTGTCGTTTTGTCACTTGCTGCACTCTATATGTTTCGCATGCTCGGGCTGTTTATGCTGCTGCCCGTACTCGCGCTTTACGGTGATGATTATCAAAATGCCAGCCCCGCACTTTTAGGTCTCGCGCTGGGAGCCTACGGCTTTAGCCAGGCTTTATTGCAAATTCCCTTCGGTATTCTTTCGGATCGAATCGGGCGTAAACCGGTGATTCTTGCTGGGTTGTTGATCTTTGCTTTGGGTAGCGTTGTAGCCGCCCAGGCTGACAGCGTGTATGAATTAATTGCGGGACGTTTTCTCCAAGGCTGTGGTGCTATATCAGCCGCCGTCATGGCGCTGCTGACCGACCTGACCTCGGAGGAAAATCGCACTAAAGCCATGGCCACCATCGGCGCATCCATTGGCGTTTCTTTTTCGCTGGCGCTGATCATTGGCCCACTGCTGGCGGCGTGGGCAGGCGTTGCGGCCATCTTCTGGCTGACCGCTGTGCTGGCAGTGCTGGGCATCTATATCTTGTTTCGGGCAGTTCCTGCTGTGAGTCAGCAGCAAGCCAGCCGGCGGGATGTCGGAGCGGTACCGGCGCTATTCGGTAAAACGCTGCGTAACCCGGAACTGCTGCGCCTTAACCTCGGGATTTTTGTGCTCCATTTCGTGTTGATGGCGAGCTTTATGGTGGTACCGCTCATTCTCGAACAGCAACTGCAGATCGCCCGCGAATATATGTGGGCGGTTTATTTCCCCGTGCTCGGCGGTGCGTTTGTAGCGATGCTGCCGTTCATTATCATCGCGGAGAAACGGCGTAAGATTAAACCCGTATTTTTATCCGCCATTGCCTTGCTGGGCGTTATGGAGCTGGCGTTGATGGTGGCGCCGCCGATCAGGATGGCAACCTTCGTTGCACTCTTTTTCTTTTTTATGGCGTTCAATTTACTGGAAGCAACGCTGCCTTCCATGGTGAGCAAAGTGGCACCGGTGGGAGCTAAGGGCACGGCCACTGGGATTTACTCCTCCTGGCAGTTTTTGGGAGCCTTCTGCGGCGGCTCGGCCGGGGGGTGGATGCTCCAGCAATATGGGGCGCTGAGCGTGTTCAGTTTGTGTGCTCTGCTGATTGCTGTGTGGTTGGTGATCGCGTGGTTTATGACGCCGCCAAGATTCTTGGCAAGCCTGCTGATTCCACTGCAACACCATGACGGCGAACAGGTCGCCGAGCGGTTACGCGCGGTCGATGGGGTGGTCGAAGTATTGGTAATCGAATCAGAGCGCACCGCCTATTTAAAGGTGGATCCCCAGCGGGTGGATCGTCAAACTTTAACAGCGATTATTGAAACCCCTGCGTGATTGACCGTGAATTGATGGTAAAGTGGGGCCCTGTTTATTATTGATAAAATTGCCGCGCAGGCGAATGTGAGGAGAAGACAATGGCACGGGGGATTAACAAAGTCATTTTGATCGGCAATATTGGTCAGGATCCGGAAGTAAAATACATGCCTTCTGGCGGTGCGGTTACTAACGTCAGTCTGGCTACATCGGAAACCTGGAAAGATAAAAATACCGGGCAACCGCAAGAGCGCACGGAATGGCACCGCGTGGTGTTCTTTAACCGCCTGGGTGAAATAGCGGGTGAATACCTGCGTAAAGGTAGCAAAGTGTATGTTGAAGGCGCTCTGCGTACCCGCAAATGGCAGGGGCAGGATGGTACCGACCGATACACGACTGAAATCGTAGCCAGCGAAATGCAGATGCTCGACGGGCGCAGTGATAATGCCGGGATGGGCAGTGCAGAAGGCAATTACGGCCAGCGCCAGCAACAACAAAGTGCACCCGCCTATGGTGGTGCGCCAGCGGCAGGTGCAGCCGCCGCCGTGGGTTCGATTGCGGGATCACAAGCGTCGTCCCAAGCCCCGGCAGGCTTTGACAGCTTTGATGACGATATCCCTTTTTAACGCTTATATCGTTAAAAGTGGAAAGGTGGAGTCCCTTGAGATTCAGTAGATAGTTTTGTAAAGCATAAGATAGCTTGTAAACCATAGGTCGGCTGGCCTGCGAAAAACCGAGTAAACCCGTCTCCCAGCGCCGGAACAGTGAAGTGCTTTGAGATAGAGAAGCCCTGCAGTGCGGGGCTTTTTTATTACAGCAATGAGGGTTCGCTGGTTACCTGCCCACTGCAGACAACGGGGTGGTCCAGGAATTACTATGTCGTTAATTTATTTGGGTGAGTTATTCTCTGGCTATGACATTCACACTGTTATTAACTGATAACCGGGGCGCGCTTGGGCGTGCACTGGAGCATGAACTGGAGCGAGAGTTTTTCAAGCTGGTAGTTCCTGCTGCAGGGGAGGTGGACTGGCATAATGCAGAGGCGGTGGGAGATTATGTCCAGCGTATTCGTCCAGATCTCATTATCAATTGTCTCGGCTGGGAAGATATACCTGGCCTACAGCAGCAAGTACTGCTGGTCACTGCAGCCAAACATTTGGCGCAGGCTTGCGTATCACGCCCCGTCCCACTGATTCACTTTTCCAGCTACACCGTCTTTGGCAGTGACACTAAAAGTATTCACGGCGAAAAAGATGAGCCGGCGCCTGCCAACGACGTGGGGCGCGCTTTTCTCGCTGCCGAGCAGGCCATCGCTGAACAGTTTAAAAAATGGATATGTCTGCGCGTGAGCTGGGTTATTGGAAGCTACGGTGAGAATCATCTGACACGCTTGCTCAATAACCTGGTCGGTGATGAAGCCCCGCGGGTGACAGTGAGCAGCCGCTTGCGTGGCGCCCCCACGACTTTGTCCGATGTGGCTCGGGTGGCGGTGGCCATGGCCAAACAGATTTCCTGCGGTGCCAAAAACTGGGGCGTCATGCATTACTGTAGTGGTGAGTCGTGCACCGAAGCAGAATTTGCGACACAAGTGATACAGACGCTGCAGCAGCTCATGGAGCTGGATCCCGAGGTGAGTCTTGCGATAGAGGAAGATGTGCCTGCAGGTGAGCCGGTCAATGCAGTTTTGGGTTGTCGTCGCGTGCGGGATTATTTTGGTATTCAGGCGCGGGCCTGGCGCCCCAGTCTCTTGCCGCTGGTGAAGCAATGGCTTCATACCTATCGCGATCATGATTAACGCTAAAGCGAGGCGAGCTTAATCGAAGCGGTCTTAAATCATTTATAAATTGATTCGGTAGAAATGTTTTTCAATTCCACGGGTATAAGCTAAGCGATCGTTCGGTGATCTATAGCCTGGAGGACGCCTTGATGAGGCGGATGAAGTTTTATAGCTGCCAAAAAACAAAAACCCGGCATGGCCGGGTTTTTGTTACTGGATGCCGGAACGGGTGTTATTCGTAACGCTGAAATACCAGACAGGCATTGGTGCCGCCGAAGCCAAAGCTGTTGGACATTACCCGCTCAAGGCGGACATCATCCTGTCGCTCGAGCACGATAGGCATATCGGCCGCTTCGTCATCCAGCTGATCAATATTGGCTGAGGCACAAATAAAATTGTTGCGCATCATCAGCAGGCTATAAATCGCTTCCTGCACACCCGTGGCCCCTAAGGAGTGGCCCGTCAGCGACTTGGTGGAGCTGATGGGGGGAATATTGTCGCCGAAGGTGGCTTTGATGGCTTTTAATTCCGCAAGATCTCCTACCGGCGTGCTGGTGCCGTGAGAGTTGATGTAGTCAACCTTACCATCGGTAGTTGCGAGGGCTTGCTGCATACAGCGAATAGCGCCTTCACCGGAAGGGGCAACCATATCGTAACCATCCGAGGTGGCGCCGTAGCCAACAAGCTCACCATAGATTTTGGCGCCGCGGGCTTTTGCATGCTCCAGCTCTTCGATCACCAGGCAGCCACCGCCACCCGCAATCACAAAACCATCGCGAGCAGCGTCATAGGCGCGTGAGGCCTTTTCTGGCGTGTCATTGTATTTAGTGGACAGCGCACCCATTGCGTCAAACAAGGACGTGAGAGTCCAGTGCTCTTCTTCGCCACCGCCTGCAAAAATAATGTCCTGCTTGCCCAGCTGAATTTGTTCCATGGCATTGCCAATACAATGAGCACTGGTCGCACAGGCGGAAGAAATTGAGTAGTTAACGCCCTTGATTTTAAATGGCGTCGCCAAGCAGGCCGAGGTGGTGCTGCCCATGGTCTGGGTAACACGATAAGGGCCTACCCGCTTTAAACCTTTCTCGCGCAGGATATCCGCCGCTTCAACGAGGTTGAGCGAAGACGCGCCACCAGAACCCATGATGATGCCGGTGCGCTCATTAGACACCTGTGCTTCGGTCAATCCGGCATCGGTAATGGCTTGCTGCATGGAAATATAAGCAAAGGCAGCTGCATCGCCCATAAAACGTAAAACCTTGCGATCGATAAACTCGGTCAGGTCAATGTCAATGGAGCCCGCCACGTGGCTGCGAAATCCCATTTCTTTGTAAG
>CAYTQQ010000085.1:0-5433 GCA_964440135.1 uncultured Cellvibrionaceae bacterium
CCCCATGTGCAGGCGGCGCGAAAGTATGTCCAGCAAGCCGGTGCCCGTCTCGGTCGCGGCGATTGGATTAATTACGTCATTACCGTGAACGGCCCGGAGCCGGTCGAGTTTCGGCAAAGTGCGATTGATTACCAGCATTACATTGACCGGCAGTTGACGCCAGTGGCTGATAGCATCCTGTATTTTCTTGATCAATCCTTACAGGGTTTGCTGGATAATCAGCTGACGCTTTTTGCCTGATCCCGGTGCTGCAAGCTTGGCGGCTGCCCGAGAAAACCTACGCATTGTGTTGTCGAATCTTTGGCTGAATTCCTGTAGATTCAACGTACTATTCATAACAATAGATAGCCCATAACAACAAATAGCCCATGACAACTGATAGCCCATAACAACAAACAGTGTTCATGCCAAAAAACAGCTTTCATTACATAAAATAGCGTTCACGCCAACAAAAATTTTAACTACAGCAAATAGCATGACAACAACCCACTTTTTTTACAGTAAAAGCTAGCAGTGCAAAAATAGCTTTTGATACCATAATTTTTATTCCAGTAACGCTCAGTAAAACAACGTATTCAGTAAAACAACTTTTTATTAAAAACTTCTCATTAAAAAAATAAGGTCTGTTTATGTCGCTTCCAAAATGCTTGTTACCTGCAATGCCCTTGGCTTTCGTCGGTGCTTTTGTATTGTCAGCCGGATGCTCAACCGAATCGGTCTCGGTTATTGATCCCGATAAAGAAGAATGGGTGGAGTTATTTAATGGCCAGGATCTTTCCGACTGGACAATAAAAATTGCCAATTTCCCCGCTGGCGAAAATGCATTCAATACCTTTCGTGTCGAAGATGGTCTGCTTAAAATTCGCTACGATGACTACACAGAATTCAATAACCACTTCGGCCATATTTTTTCTAATCACGGCCCTTATTCTCATTATCGGTTACAGGTGGAGTATCGCTTTGTGGGTGAGCAGGTGCCCGGCGGGCCGGAGTGGGCCAAGCGTAATAACGGCATGATGTACCACGCGCAATCCCCTCATGATATGTCGCTCACCCAATGGTTTCCCACCTGCATGGAGTATCAGCTTTTGGGTGGTGATGGCGAAATACCGCGCACCACAGCAAATCTCTGTACCCCGGACACGAATGTCGTTATTGACGGTGAGCTGCGCACCGACCATTGCATGAATTCCACCAGTAAAACTTTTCATGGCGACCAGTGGGTAACCGCTGAGTTATTGGTTCACGGTAGCGAACTGGCTCAGCATCGCGTTCAGGGTGAACTGGTGATGGAATATAACGGTTTGCAACTGGATGATGGCACGCCCTTAAGCGAAGGCTTTATTGCCTTGCAGGCCGAAAGCCATCCCACTGATTTTCGCTCGGTGCGCTTGCTCAACCTCGAAGGCTGCATGGATGAAGCGGCAAAAAACTTTAAATCGTATTTTGTAAAAAATAACGCGGCGCTGTGTCGCTACTGATTACTATCGCGCAGCTCTCGCTGACACAAAGCTCGCGGATATAAAATTCCTACGTATAAAACTCGTAGACATAAAGTTCGTAAACATAAAGCTCGTAGATTTAAAGTTCGTCGACATAAAACTCGCTGATATAAAAAGGCCGGTATTAACTGCTTCAACGAAGCGCTAATACCGGCCTTAATTTTTTAAAACAAAAACCGCTTAGTGGCTCGGCGCGGCTTCCGCCTCGCTGCCATCAAGGGTCGCAATATAAGCCACGATATCGCGCAGCTGGGCTTTGGTGAGCAAAAGTCCCATTGGTGGCATGCCTGAGACACCGCCTTCTGTTGCCACTACGTCAGCTTTGGTGAGCACATGGGTATGATCGCCGGCGACGAGCGTTATGGTGGTGTCAGTTTCACTTTCAAAGAAACCTTCAATCCGCTGACCATCAACCAGAATGGCCGTCACCCGCCCGTATCCCGGTGCAATGCGCGCTGCCGGATCAACCAAGGCTTCGAGGAGTTGTTCGCGTGTCAGAAGCTTGGCGATGCTGGTTAGCTCCGGTCCAACGGGGCTACCCCGGTGGCCGACGACGTGGCAGCGGACACACTGCGCCGTGCTGTCATAACGGAACAGGTTCAACCCCTGGCCTGGGTTACCGCCATAAAGTGCCTCGCGATATACCTCCATGGGCTGGCTTTTATCCTTGGCATTTTCATAGGTGGCCAGAAGCGCCTGCAGCTCGGGAGTGGCGGCTTGTTCGGCGGCAGTAATCAGTTCCAGTTGGACTTCAGGCGCAATCTCATTGGCAATCAGTTTTTCCATTTGGGCAGCCAAAAGTGCGTGAGCTTCAGGCTCGGTAACATTGGCCAGGGAAGTAATTGCAGCTTGTTGTTCGCCGGTGGTGCCTTCATTGAGCAGGATTTCATGCATTTCCACGACTTGGGCAACGGGGAAACCAAGGGTCGGCACTAAGTTCAGGGCGGCCATGCGCACATCCTGATCCCGGTCTTTCAATGCCGTAAAGACGGCGTCACTCATCTGCTCATAGCCGAGTTTATTTAAGGTATTCAGAGCGGCAATGCGCACTGACGGTTCGGCATCTTCGCGCAGCACCTGGGCCAGGGTCGCCAGGGTATCGACAAACTCCAGTTCGCCGAGGGCCAGCACACTGGCTTCCCGCACTTGGGCATCCTTATCAATCAATAGTTGTTTATAAACGGGTGTCAGCGCCTGGCGCACCTCAGCGACGTCATTGTTGATCGCGCCGCGATGTAGTCCAGTTACCCGGTCAAAAATCGACGAGTGACTCCAGACCGCCAAGGTATTGATGGCTTCTGCGCGAAGGACTCCTGCGTGATTTTTGTTCTGGCTGAAAGCCACCAGGCGCTGGGCGCTGGCAGCACTGCCTTCGTACAGGTTAGCGTTAATGACACGGCGCAATAACGGCTCATTGGTGAATTTAGTCGTCCCCAGCAGCTGGGCAAGGGTGGGTATTGCGTCCACGACAAAGTCATCGTCGCTGATGGCGCGGGCGGCATTGGTGACGACAAAGTCACTGCGATCAGACAGGAAGCCTGCCAGTGCAGGACTTTTCAGACCATTAAGGGCGATAACAGCAGCCACCCGCACAGCTTCTGACGGATGATCTTTCAAGGCCGCGAGGGCGGCTTCATCGCCGATGCGTGCCAGGGCAATAGCACCGCCTTGACGCAGGTAAATATCCGCGTTGTCGTTGGCTTCGAGCATTGCGATCAGGGGCTGCACTGCGTTGGTCGCACCGATACGGCCCAGCGCTTGGGCGGCCAGTAGCTGCACGCGCAGGCTGTCATCTTTCAACAGGGCAATCAGGGAATTGGCCGCGGCCGCGTAGGGCACATCACCGATTAAGCGCGCTGCCTGGGCGCGGATTTCCGGATCTTCGTCCTGCAATAGCGGCATCAATATCTGGCTGTGGGTCGCTTCTTTCCGGGCCAGTTGACCCAGTCCCCACATGCCGTGAATCCGTGTTAATTGCGGGTGCGTAGGGGCGGTGGCCTGCTCCAGGGTCGCCAGTGCGTCGCGGGCAACCAGTTCAAACTGAGCCTTCTGGCGCACCCGCATATCGGCGTGGTTCAGCAGAGCCAGTAACTGTTCACTGGCGTGCTCGGCAAAATCTTCGGCCAGACGCTGGGCCGTATCCTGACGCGCTTCACTGCCTACTGTTGCGGGAGTGTCCAGCTTCCAGATACGGCCCTCTTCGTTGCGGCCCCAGCCTTCGATCCAGTCGCTCATATAGAGCGCACCTTCCGGGCCAAAGCTCAAGCCTGTGCCCTGGACGCCGCGAAAGACATTTTTGTCAGAGGCCAGCTCAAACGACGCGCCTTTAGGCTTCAAGGTAAAGGCGTTGATGCCGGAGCGCGGTGCTGAACCAACAAATTCAGCCACAAAAAAGTGGTCTTGCCATTCATCGCTGAGCGCGGTGCCCGGGTTGTAAACCATGCCCGCCGGGCCGGAATGATAGGGTGCGATAGGTGGCAGAATCAGGGCGGACTGACCTTCAAAATGCGGTTTGAAATAGTCCTCATCCATCCAGACTTTGTAGGTGTTATTTTTGGGATCTTTGTATTTGCCCAACTGCCAGTGGGTGCGCCAGCCGGTATCGGAGCCGTCGATGGGATAGACAATGCGCTCATACTCGCCCACATGATCGCCGTCGTTGTCCACGCTGATCAGGTTGCCGTATTTATCAAAGACAAACTCGTGGGTGTTGCGCAGGCCGGCGGCGAAGACTTCAAAATTACTGCCGTCGGGTTCGCTACGCACGATGACGCCCTGGTTGGGGTAGTGCCAGTTTTTGCCGTCTTTATCGGTAACGCTCATGCCGATATCGCCGATGCCGTAATAGATACGGCCATCCGGGCCCATGATCACGCCGGACATATTATGGCCGCTGAAGCCGATATGGACGCCGAAACCGTGGGCCAGGGATTCTTTGGTTTCCAATACACTATCGCCATCCTGATCGCTCAGTCGCCAGGCGTCGGGCGCGACTACGGCAAACACATCCTGGGTCTGGTTATCAAAGAAGACACCGCCGAGCACATCGCTGACTTCTTCGTTGAAATCACTGATAACGACCTTGGCGGTATTGGCGCGACCGTCACCGGTAGTGTCTTCTAAAAGAACAATTTCCTCTTTTTCTACCGCCAGATCACGCCAGTCGTGGGAGCCATCCTGGTTGCGATCCGGCAGCCAGGTATTTTGCGCGCTTTTTTCCGGGGCCAGCTCGGTGCGCAGGAACTGCTGCCGATCTTCCACCGTGGCAAAGGTCATGGAAGTAATTTCCCAATGGGGCCAGCCGCGAATATCAAATTCTGAGTTATTGCTGCGATTGGTGATCGTCGCCCAGATACGCCCCTGATGATCCACATCGATCGCCACCGGGTCGCCCACTAACTTCTCCGATGCCCAGAGCTGAATATCCATGCCTTCGGCGGTTACCAGATTGACCTGCTTGCCGATACGCTGGGCTTCGCGTTCCATTTCGGCGTCGGTGACGGACCGGATATCGACTGTCGCCGCGGGCGTTTCCATTTTCTGGGTCGTTGTTGTTGGAGGCGGTGTGTCAGCACTGCAGGCAGTGATCAGTACCGCGAAGGCCAAAGTACTGCCGAGTGCGGACAGGTGCCGAGGGAGCGAGAAGCAACGGGCGATGGGGGTCGGATGGAAGGCTTGTTTATTATTCATGGACTCACACGATGGGTTATGTTTTAGGAAAATAAGGCCAAGTAACCGGTATCATTCGGCAGTATAGGCGAGTATGCCTATGGCTGACCCCCTTCTAGACATTACTTAACAGATGGGTCGTCGGTTATTGCACGGGCTGGATTCCAGCTTGTCGCGCGGATGGGCTTCGGGCTATATTCCGCCTCCCGCCGTTGCTGTCAGGTTTGGAAATGGAAGAAATCCTAGAGCTGTTACGCGAGCA
>CAYTQQ010000085.1:5533-9130 GCA_964440135.1 uncultured Cellvibrionaceae bacterium
TGGCACTGGGTGCGTGAGGTGTGGCTCGAAAGCTAGGCTACACTTGTCCTTACCCCTGTAAAAAGAGATGTTCAGTGTGCGTGTGTCCCCCGGTCTGATTGCTGGTCTTCTGAGCACTGGTTTATTGCTCATCACTGCTGCGCAGACGCAGGCAGAGACTGTGCTTGCCGCGACAGTGATTGGCGAGCCCGCGCTCACCACCGCCGCACCAGCGACTACCCAGGAATCCCCCGGTCAGCCCCAGACCCGCATCTATAAGTACGTTAATAAAGACGGAGTGATTTCTTTTTCCGATCGCGCGCCCATGCGCACCCGCTATGAAGTTGTCACTTACAGTTGTTACGCCTGTAATCCCCGCTCCAAGATCGATTGGTATACCACCCGCCTGTATCTCGAAGCATTTGACCTTCCGATCCGCAGTGCTGCGCGCAAATACGCCGTTGACCCGGCGCTGGTACGGGCGGTTATTCACGCCGAGTCTGCTTTTAAACCCGACGCCGTCTCGCGCAAAGGGGCGGTGGGTTTGATGCAATTAATGCCCGACACCGCCAAAGATATGGGGGTGGAAGACTCGACCTCGCCGCCGCAAAATATTGAGGGCGGGGTAAAATATCTGGCCTGGTTACTGGATCAGAACAACGGCAATGTCACCCTTGCCACGGCTGCATATAACGCGGGGCCGGGGGCGGTCAGGCGCCATCAGGGCATTCCGCCCTTTGCTGAAACCCAGACCTATGTGCGCCGGGTGAAAATTCTGCACGAACGCTATCGCAAAGAAATGCTGGCGCAAGAGGTCGCCAGCAACCTCTGATTATTCTCTCCTTCAAGCTTCTCTTCTATCGTTCTCATTTCAAATCTATGCCTCATTTCAAAAAGCTTCATTTCAAATCTCTACACACTTTATGTTTCTGCGCTGTTTAAACCACTGCACCTTTTAAACCCCCCGTACCTTTCCAAGCCGTTGTACAGCTTGCTTTTAGGGGCATCGGTTTTCCCGCGAGGCGTAATACGACACAAAAATTATAATTTTCGCGCCAAATTGACTAAACATTAATCAAGCCTTGCCGCTATAGCTTTTATCAGTGTAAAGCGGAGCAGCAGTTATGATTATTACCAAAGCCAACATTGGCATGACGGCACGGCATGAATATCAGGAAAAACACCAGGTCAGCGAGCGGCTGGAATTCTGGTTGGGCGAGCGCACCAGCACAGGCGAGCAGGTGCAAACCCAGGAGGTCACTATTTCTCGTCAGGCGCTGGAACGGGGCGCGCGATTACTGACCGTGGAGTCACAAAAAATCGATTTTGAAGCCAAATTGGATAACCGCTCGCGGCTTAATCTGCAAATCCTGATGGCGCTGTATCGCGCGATCACCGGCCGCGATATGCAACTCATTGCCCCGGCCGATATTCTTCCTGAGGCCGCATTCAATTTTCCCCAAGCCGGTCCTAAAACTGTCGAGCTGCAAGTGGCACCGCCACAGAGCGTATCAACGGGCAGCGGTTTAATTTACGAGCGGCTCGAGCGTTATCACGAGACGGAAAAAATGCAGTTTCAGGCAAGCGGGGTCGTGCACACGGCCGATGGTCGCACCATCGATTTCAGCGCCTATCTGTCGATGAGTCGCGAGTATTACGAGGAGTCGAGCCTGATTGTTCGCGCTGGCGAGGGTGCTCGTATCGATCCGCTGGTGATCAACTTTGATGGCTTGGGTGCGCAGCTGTCCCAGACCCGCTTCACTTTTGATCTTGACAGTGATGGTACACCCGACCAGATTGCCATGTTGCGTCCCGGCAGCGGCATGTTAGCGCTGGATCGCAACGGCGACGGCGTCATCAACGATGGCAGTGAATTGTTCGGCCCGACGACCGGACGAGGGTTTGCCGAGCTGGCCCGGTTTGACGAAGACGGTAATGGCTTTATCGATGAAGGCGACAGCATTTATCACAAGCTGCGCATCTGGACCATCAACGAAGATGGCAGTACGCAACTGGCAGCGCTGGGCGATAAAAATATTGGGGCGATTTTTTTGGGGCATGTGACTACGCCGTTTCAGTTGAAAGATAGTCACAACCAGTCGCTTGGCGAGGTAGTGCGCAGTGGCATTTATTTAAAGGAAAGCGGACAAGTTGGGGTCGTGCAGGAAATCAATTTGACCGTCTAGCGTCGAGGTTTTCGCCTACTCTGGTTAAGGGATCGGGCTCCTTTATTGGCATCAACTTATTGGCATAACCTTGTGGATTTGCATAAACACCTTGGTTTTCGGGAATCGAGGCCCAATAATCTCGCTTTCTCACATTGTGTCTCTGCAAATCTCGGGGTCTGCCATGTCATCGATCACTACCGCTGTTGTAGAAGCGGCGCTCCACACTGTTATTGAACCCACCCTCCAGCAACCGCTCCAGCAGCTCAACGCGATTGAAGCAATCAATGTTGAAGACAGTAAAGTCTACGTGCGCCTGTGTCTTGGATACCCGGGCGAAACCGTCGCGGGAGATCTGGCCGCGTCCGTCAATCAGGCCCTCAGTGCGCTCGATGACGTCACCGACGTCGCTGTTGATATCGATTGGAACATCCCTGCCAGCCCCTCGGCCAACGCCCAGCACGCGATTCCCGGTGTAAAAAATATTATTGCGGTGGCTTCAGGAAAGGGTGGCGTCGGCAAATCAACCACCGCCGTTAATCTTGCGCTGGCACTGGCGCAGGAAGGTGCGCAGGTAGGTATTCTCGATGCGGATATTTATGGCCCAAGTCAGCATCATATGCTTGGCGTAGGCGCACGTCGCCCGGAAATTATCCCCGGCGAAAATGGTGGACAGATGATGCGTCCGATCATCGCGCACGGTATACAAAGTATCACCATGGGCTATCTGGTCACCGAACAAACCCCGATGGTGTGGCGCGGCCCGATGGTGAGCGGAGCGCTACAACAGTTGCTTACCCAGACGCGCTGGCAGAATCTGGATTATCTGATAATCGATATGCCTCCCGGTACCGGCGATATTCAGCTGACGCTCGCTCAAAAAGTACCGGTCACCGGCTCAGTGATCGTGACTACCCCACAGGACATTGCGCTGCTCGATGCAAAAAAAGGCATCGAAATGTTTCGCAAAGTCAACGTCCCGGTATTGGGGGTGATCGAAAATATGGCGCTGCATATTTGCTCTAATTGCGGCCACACTGAGCATATTTTTGGCGCAGGCGGGGGCGACAGAATTGCGCGTGAATACCAAACCGAATTGCTCGGTTCTCTTCCTCTCGATCTTTCGATCCGCACCACCACCGATGGCGGCAAGCCGTCCGTCGCCGACGACCCGGATTCGCCAATCGCCGGGCAATACCGCGCTATTGCGCGCAAACTCGCAGCGAATTTATGGCTGCATAACCTGACCGCCAACGCCGGGCCAGAAATAGAAATTGCCGACGACTGACAACGGCTCAACCAAGCCGCCTTCCCGGCGGCAATTGCTGAGACGGCAAGACGATCACTGAGCCGGTCTTTCTCACTCACCTGCATCCTAACGAATACAACTAAACGGACCGATTATGCTCGCGCTTAAAGTGGCGATGGTTCCCCTGTTTATCGCATTAGTAAC
>CAYTQQ010000086.1:0-9011 GCA_964440135.1 uncultured Cellvibrionaceae bacterium
TTAGCGCCGATGGTAGTGTGGGGTCTCCCCATGTGAGAGTAGGTCATCGTCAAGCACTTATACCAAACGCCCTGTAGGTTACTCCTGCAGGGCGTTTTTCTTATGAGCCACGAATACGTTCAGCGATGCTTGCCGATGACCTACGGTCATGGTGATCGATGCCATCCCTGCATCGACCCTTCGGGCAGATCTAAGGGTCGTCCCCGTTCGGGTCCGCCGAACTGGTCAAGCTTTAAATACCCATACCCCGGATCAGCAATGGTTTGGGGTATTTTTTTAGGCAGCCTGCAAACTCCGCGGTGTTTGCCGATCCCCGTTCCCATCAACGCAAACGAATGCTTGAGGTCTCGTGAGATCGCGGCCCGGGCTCACCATGGTGTGAATGCCATCGCCGCTTTGGGTACTGCGCACTGAACATCCGTCGTTGTCGTCTCCCCTGTGCGAGATATCACGCAATAAGACGGGCGGATCTCCTACAGAAAATTCAGCCTTTGCCTCTACCCAAGATGCTGGGAGATTGCCTAGTATGTTCATGACAGGGATGTGACAGCGACAGGACGTGGCTGTCGAGATACTGACCTGGTATCACCGGGGAGGCAGGACGCCAAAAGCCATCAGGAGGAGGGCTTACCCCACAACAGCTGGAGGCTGGAGGGGGCTTCGCAGGATGCGCAGCCCCCTTGTTTTTATCCTCCATGTAATTCCTGTCAATACTGCAGCTACCAGCGCGTATCCCCTCAACCTCTCCCCAAACCGACGCTTCAACTTTATTGTATTTCGTCTAACTTGCCGTTAGGGTATTCCACGCAAAAGCCGTTCGCCTTATTGGTTCGAGCACTGCTGGCGAGCATAATCTATCTACTAACAAATCTTGAATGTGGGCGTTTTCATTATTGATATAATCCCGCGTCTAACAGATTTCTCCGCATAACAACGCAATAGGATTTTATATGATCTCTTCATTACATGTTCTTTCTCGGCCAATCTTTATGGCTAGTGCTCTTTTTCTGGCGTTCAACACTGTACATGCTGCGGAGGAAAAGCCCAAGGAGCCGTGGGAATTGGCAATGGAAACCGAGGTTTGGGAGCCGGTCCCGCCTGTCGTGGCCACTCCACCTAATATGCCACCAGCAGATGCTATTGTGTTGTTTGATGGGAAGAATCTTGATCAATGGATTTCTGCTGAAGAAGACAAGCCAGCAGGGTGGACGGTTGGGAAGGGTGAGTTTACTGTGAAGGCCACTACAGGAGACATTAAAACGAAAGAGTCGTTCTGTGACGTGCAATTGCATCTTGAGTGGAAAAGTCCTACGGTGATTGCCGGTAAAGAAGGGCAAGGACGCGGTAATAGTGGTGTGTTCTTTCAGGAGCGTTATGAGATTCAAGTCTTGGATTCCTACGATAACAAGACCTATCCCAATGGCCAGGCGGCCTCGGTTTATAAGCAAATCATTCCGTTAGTGAATGCCAGTCGTGCTCCGGGAGAGTGGCAGGCTTATGATGTTATCTATAAGGCGCCGCGGTTTGATAATCAAGGGCAGTTAACTTCTCCAGCCACGGTTACAGTCCTCCATAATAACGTGTTGGTACAGAATCACGCGGAAATTCAAGGCCCTACTAGTTGGATTGGCCATCCTCCATACGAGGCCCATGGCTGTGCCCCCTTGCGACTGCAGGATCACGGTGATCCGGTAAGCTTTCGCAATATTTGGGTGAGAAAGTTGTAATGATTTCCACCGCGCCGGTAGCACCACCGGCGCTCCCATCAAATCTGCTGATAGCAACATCTAATAATTCATTGAGTCAGTTCCTATGCTGTTTATCAAAAGCGCCAGCTTATTAAGCGTTGCTTTCTTCGCATTTATTTTCTCCGCTTCTTCCTCTGCAAATTTATTGGATGAGTTCGATGTGGTAGGAGACTGGAAAAACATTGAAAAAGTAGCGCTTGATGGCCGGGGGAATATAGATGCAGTAGAAGGGCTAGAAAGCACCTTGATTTATGCTAGGGGTGGAGAGATATCTACCAAAGCAGGCTTTGGTGATACATGGTTAAAGATGGAGTTTATGGTAGGAAGTGATACTGAAGCCGCGCTCTATTTACAATCACGCTATGGGATAGCCCTGAATAATAGTCATGGAAAGCAAACATTAGCAGCAGAAGATTTAGGGGGGTTATTGCATCGGCATATAAACGGGAAAAACGAGGATGGAGTGGCCGCGAGCATTAATGCGGCGAAACCGGTGGGAGAGTGGCAACAGCTTGAAATCAAATTTCGCGCACCGCGTTACGACTTGGCGAATAATAAAATTAATAATGCCTTTTTCCTTGAAGTAAAACTTAATGATCAAATAATTCAGCAAAATATTATTGCGAAGGGTTTTGTCCAAGGTTCCAAGTACCCTTGGGAAGAACGCTACGGCCCGGTCATGTTGCGAATTAATGAGGGCGCTCTTGCTATTCGTGATCTTGATATCCGTCACGCCGATTTTGAAGCTGTTACGGTGCCACAGGAACACGGCCAAAAAACCAATCTTGACGAACTTATCGATTTTGCGGCTTTAGGCAAAGATACTTTTGCTGCACTTGGGTGTGGGTCATGCCATGCAGTGGAATTGGGAGACGGCTCAGTCAAGTCGGGCCCCAACCTGTTCGGATTATTTGGTGCGGCGCCTCGGGATCGCGAGGTGGTTGAAGGTGATGAGGGGCATAGATTTACAGTCCAAACTGATCGCACTTATTTGCACACCAGCATTCGTTCACCCGCCCTGCAGCTGGCTGTTGTTGAGCATGGACAACAAAAAGGTGAGGCTTATTTGCCGGTGATGCCGGCTTACAATGATCAGGTTGTAACAGACAAACAAGTTGACGCTATTGGTGCTTACCTTGGCACGCTTAATACGCGCTTTGCCCAAGGCCCGGTTATTAAATTAGTGACAGCCGATGGGCCCCAACAATATGAGCCGCTGGAAGACTCCCTGCAGCTTTTAGTTGCTGACCGCGTGCGTATTCAGCGGGGGCCAATAACCGGTCTGTCAGCGCGCAGTATCCATGTGGGACAGCCAAATAGTACGCATTACAGTTTTGACCCGCGGATAATGGCGGTGGCGAATATTTGGCAAGGCGGCTTTCTTGAGGTCAGTGGTGAGTGGACTAATCGCGGGGGCGGCGGATTAAAAACTGGCTTCGACAGTCGGGTTATCGATTTAGGCAAACAACCGTATTTATTTGCGCCGCTAAACGCAGGTGGAAAACTCATTGATTTTTCGTTTAAAGAAGCCGTGCTCAATGACTTTGAGACGATTACCGAAGCGCTTTACAGCGAAATAGATCATCTTGACCGGGTAAAGGCGGTAGATGCGCAATTTCTGGGGTATGCCCTTGATTCAAAAAATAAGGTGCAATCTCCTACCTTTAATTATCGGATTGGGAAAAATATTCTGGCTGTCCGGCATGATATTGCTGCTGATGGTTCTTTGAGTGTCACTGTGTCGGGCCAGTTGAGAACGGCACAAAGTTTTGCCGTGAATCAGCAGGTGTTAAGCGGTAGCAAGGTATCCGTCGGGGAAATAAAGGAGGGCGTCTGGTATCTGCCTGCAGGCACAAAGAAAGCCGAACTCCGGGGTAAATTAAATCTTGCCGCGAATCCGTGGCGGCCACCGGTATCAACCTTTAAGCATACCCATCAAGCTGTCAATAAGATCCTGGCAACTGCCAATCTTCCCGTCGGTTATTCTGTTGAAAGCTATATGTCCCCTAAAGATAACTATGCGCGACCACAACTGTTTGAGGCGTTGGGTGTTGCGGTAGCCGAAGATGGGACTGTGGTGGTGGCAACGCGTACGGCCGGTATCTGGCGCATTGTTAATGGTGAGTGGCGTCTGTTTGCGGAAGGTATTTTTGACAGCCTGGGTGTGGTTATTGAGGACAAAAAAGGCCTTAAGCTGGTAGTTGGGCAAAAAGCAGAGCTAACACGTATTAGTGACATCAATGGTGATGGTCTCGCGGATCAGTTTGATACGTTGTACGACCAGCACAGCTACCATGGAAATTATCATACTTATCTCCACGGGCCAGTTCGAGGAAGCGATGGCGCTTATTACTTTGCCTTGAATTTGGCTCATGCGGACCAGGGTGTTTATAAGGCCGGGGGTCAATATATGGGGGCTGCCGGCGGGTTGTCTGGATGGGCCATTCGGGTTGATCCTACCGGCGAAGCCGGATTATGGGCGAATGGTTTGCGGAGTCCTGCTGGTATGGCAACAGGTCCCGATGGTCGGATCTGGTATGCGGATAATCAGGGTGAATATGTCTCCACATCTAAATTATTCATACTCAAAAAAGACGCTTTCTATGGCCATCCATCCGGGCTGGTTGACTTACCTGGCATGACCCCGGATTCGCCTGAAATACAATGGGAAAAGGTCAGCAATAAGCGCGAACGAGCGGTGGTATTATTTCCGCATAATATTGTCGCGAACTCTCCCGGGCACCCGGTCTGGGATGAAACGAATGGCAGGTTCGGTCAGTTTGGGGGGCAAATTTTTATTGGCGATCAAACACAATCAAACCTGTTGCGTGTTACGACCGAGATAGTCAATGGCATTGAACAGGGGGTTGTCATCCCCTTTGCCGATGGATTTGAATCGGGTGTTATGCGTCCGGTGTTTTTACCGGATGGTAGCCTGTTATTGGGTCAAACCGGGCGAGGCTGGCAGGCCAAAGGTGGCCATGTTGCGAGTTTACAGCGCGTTGTATGGGATGGGAAAACGCCATCCCAGAATATTTATAATGTGCGGGCCACAGCAAAAGGGTTTGCGATCACTTTAACGCAGTCACTCGCGGCCAGTGTTGATGAGGCATCTCTAGCGGAGGCCTTGGCGATTCGGTCGTGGGTATATCGCGATGCGCCGGATTACGGTTCTCCGACGCTGGGTGAACGCGATGAGGTTGTGCGGGAGATCAAGCTGTCGGAGGATCGCAAAACAATTTGGGTTGCGTTAGGTTCTCTTGAGCAGTCGCAAGTGCACCCAGAGCAGACTGCCAGAGTTTATTATCTGCAGCTAAAAAATCTGCGCAACGCACACGCACAGGATGTTCTGCGGGCATTTTATACGCTCTATGAGTTCCCGCGAGAACAGTAATCCATCTAATGGTTGGCATGGTGTGAATGCTTAGGCATCATGCCAACCGGTTCCCTTTCTATTCTTTTTTTACCGTGCGGCTTTACGCTAAGGCTTCATAACAGTCACTGGATTTTGTGAATCAAGTTTGCTTAGATGCCGCATGCTTTCTTTAAGGTGCAGCGGTTTATGAAGCCAGCCACAGGTATATTGACCATCAGCTTGGCCGCCATCCAGGAAAATTGGAGGCGTGTTAATCAGCAGTTAATCACACCCTCCGCTGCCGGAGCGGTGATCAAAACAAATGCTTACGGGTTGGGCGCGGCAGAGGTTGGCCGCGCATTATTTTCCGTGGGCTGTCGGGAGTTTTTTGTGGCCACTCTCGATGAAGCTCTCGCCGCTCGCCAAGCCTTGCCATCCGCGGCCATTATTTATGTTCTTGGTGGATCTCGTCCTGGTGCGGAACACTTATTCTTTCAGCACCGGTTGGTCCCTGTTCTCTTTGAGCTGTCAGCGGTTGAGCGCTGGCGCCAAGCCTGTATCCAACACGATATTGCGGGGCCGTGCGCTGTTAAAATAAATACGGGGATGACCCGCCTGGGATTGGATCCGCGTGAATTTCAATTGCTCTTGAATACGCGTAATGGGTTTGCTCACTTACACGTGCTACTGGTTATGAGTCATCTCGCCTGCGCTGATGAACTTGATCACCCACTTAATAAACGCCAGCTGGCAATCTTCTCGCAACTGGTTGCTGAGGCCAAAGCGGTTCTACCGCGCGCGCGCTTTAGTTTGGCTAACTCGTCGGCTATTTTTCGCGGCTCAGATTTCCATTTTGATCTGGTGCGTCCGGGTGCTTCTTTATATGGCATCAACCCGACTCCCGAAGCACCATCGCCCGTGCTCCCTGTCGTTAATTTGCGCCTGCCGATTCTGCAATCGCGAGTGCTTGAACAGACAGCGAGTGTTGGTTACGGCGCTACTGTTAACGTAGCGCCGCCCACGCAACTTTTGGTGGCGGCGGGCGGTTATGCCGATGGCTTGCACCGCACTATTGGAGCGCAAGGTTACGGCGAACTTGCAGGCCAGCAATTGCCTGTGATCGGGCGAATTTCAATGGATACCACCCTCTTTGATGCGTCCTCGCTTGCTGGCGTATCGCTGGCTGAAGAGGCGATGATCGAAGTGATCAATGAGCGCCTGACAGTTGATGTTCTCGCAACTGCCACTCATGCGTTGGGTTATGAAGTGCTGACCAGTCTCGGTACGCGCTATCAGCGTCAATACCTGCCCGCCGCCACAGCGGGTAGCCAATAGATGAGCGCGATGATTGCGGAAGATCCGGTTTTACAAACGCTGTTAAGGCTTTTGGCTGATGGTGAGTTTCATTCGGGACAAGAACTGGGCGAAGCTCTGGGTATGAGTCGGGCCGCAGTTTGGAAGCAGTTACAAAAACTTCCGCTGTTGGGATTGGAACTCCAAAGTATTAAAGGTAGAGGTTATCGCTTGGAAGGCGGCTTAGAGCTGCTATCGACAGACGTTATCAAGCAACAGCTTTCGCTTGAGGCTGAAAAATTATTACAACAGCTTGATGTGTTTTCTACGATTGACTCAACGAATGCCGAGGCGTTGCGTAATGTTCATGAGGGCAGCGGTTATGTGTGCACCGCCGAGTTACAAACGGCCGGTCGCGGACGACGTGGCCGCGGCTGGGTGAGCCCCTTCGCCAAAAATATCTATCTATCTCTTGGCTGGACCTTTAATGGTGGCGCACCTCAATTAGAAGGGTTGAGCTTGGCGGTCGGTGTCGTCATCGCGGATGTGTTAAAAGCATATGGATTTGATGATGTTCAATTGAAATGGCCCAACGATGTGCTCTGGCGCGAGCGGAAGCTGGCAGGCGTGTTGCTGGAGATGACTGGAGACGTAGCGGGGGTTTGTCATGTGGTGGTGGGGATTGGATTGAATGTTGCCATGCCTGTTAATGCGGCGACGACAATCGGCCAGCCTTGGGCTGATCTAGAGACGATACGTCGTGACACTGGCGCCCCTAAGGCCGTGGGGCGCAATGCGCTGATTAGCGAACTATTGTCACAACTGCTGCCCTTGTTGCGCGATTATCCGGCGCATCGATTTGCTGCCTATCGCTCCCGTTGGGAAGCGCTCAATGTCTATGCTGGAAAAATCGTCGAACTTCATACCCCCAATAGCATTATCAGCGGCGTGCTTCTAGGGGTAAGCGATGCGGGTGCACTGCGCCTGTTAGCGCAGAATGAAGAAAAAATATTTTATGGTGGGGAGGTCACAGTGAGGGCTGCGTCATGATTCTCGAACTGGATATGGGGAACACCCGTATTAAATGGCGCTTGCGCAATGAGTCGGGTAATGTAGCGCGCGGTCACCTTTTGTCGCAATCGGCGTGGCAATCTTTGGCATCCAGTATAACTATCACAATCAAAACTGAGGTGCCCGAGCTTCAGCTCCCTCTACGTTTGCAGCAGTTGCGTGTAGCGAGTGTTCTTGACGAGGAGCGCAATCAAAGCTTTAGAGAATGGTGTCTTGAGGTCTACGGTGTGCAAGCAGATTTTGCCGTGAGCCAGCCAGCGGCGGCGGGTGTTATTAATGGCTATGAGCATCCCGAACAGCTGGGGGTAGATCGCTGGCTCGCTATCCTGGCTGGCTTTACGCAGGCGAAGCGTGCAGTGGTAGTGGCAGATCTTGGCAGCGCACTAACGGTAGATCTGGTAACGGCACGCGGCGAGCATTTGGGCGGCTATATTGGTCCGGGGTTGGCGGCAATGCGCAATACGCTGCTCGGCAACACTCAAAAAATCAGGTTAACGGATGTTTCCTCAGTCGTGAGGACAGCTCCTGGGCGGAGCACCGACGCGGCCGTAACCGCAGCGTTGAGTACCATGATGATAGGTTTGATAACCGCAGCGATGAAAGAGTTGGCAAGTCATGGTGAAGACCCGGCTCTTGTTTTAACGGGGGGTGATGCTGAGCTATTACCGCCGTTTTTCCCCAGCGCCTCGATCATCCCCGAGTTAGTGCTGGATGGCTTGGCCTTGGCAAGTGAAAATCGATGATCAAGGAATAATCTATGCGCGCTATTTTTATAACGTTAGTTGTAATCAACATAGCGGTGTTTGCGGGGCAGTGGTTTTTGCGCGCATCAGTGGAGCCGCAACCTATACCGACGGCTCCCATTCTCTCTGGGGGCGCCTTGCAGTTGTTGACAGAGGCTGATCAACAGGCGCCGGCAGCTCGTCGCGCTGCTGAAGAAAAGGTCTCGGCTGCGACTGTTGATCCGTCGGGAATGTGCTCGATGGTTGGGCCTTATGGGCAGTTATTGCACGCAGAGTATTTGGTGGAGCGTTTGCATGCGCTAGGCATTGGCGCGCAGATCCGTTCCATTGAAGTGCCCGACGGGGTTGGTTTTTGGGTGCATTTATCCCCTGAGATTTCAGAAAAAGAAGCGCTGCGACGCCTGCATGAAGTGCAGGCGAAAAATATTGATAGTTATCTGATTCCAAGCGGCGAACTGGCGAGGGGTATTTCGCTGGGCATGTTTAATGAGCGCAATGCTGCTGAAACACGCATTCGAGAAATACGCGAACAGGGTTATCACGCTGAAATGCGTGAGGTAATAAGAACCATCAGTGAGACTTGGGTTGTTTTGCCCATTGCGGAGGCTGATAAAGTCGATCCTGAAATCTGGATGGATGTGTTGCGCCAGCAGTCCGGTCTGGAAAAACGACAAAATTATTGTTTGGGTGTTGCACCCGACGAAAAGTTTCTCTAGAATCCCGCCTCCACAATAGGTCGTGGCACAAAAGGCTGGCGTAGCTCAGTAGGTAGAGCAGCTGACTTGTAATCAGCCGGTCGGG
>CAYTQQ010000087.1:0-8804 GCA_964440135.1 uncultured Cellvibrionaceae bacterium
CCTACAGCAACATTACCCACCATGATACGACGCGATTTACGACGCTGAATGGGCGCTTCAAAATGCATAGATTTTCTCGTTTGTTAAATAAGCGAAGGGGCTATTCGCCCACATTCACGGTAACTACTTTCTGGTCTTCAGGCGGCGTGAGCGCGATCGCAACACCGTTCAGCGTGATGCTCGCGGCCGCCGCATTGCCCAGTTTGACTTGAAACGGCGCTGTGCCCTGCAACACGATCTGGCTGCCAGCGCGTTGCAAATCAGTTGCCAGCACATCGCCTTCTGCATCACTGACTTCCAACCAGCACTCAGCCGCAAAGGCCACTTGCAATGTATCCAAGGGGGCTTGTTGCGCCGTCACTTCTCGCGCAGCCTGCTCAGCTGTTGCTACTTCTGCACCCGCTTCTGCCGTTGTCGCGTCTACCGCGGCGCCATCATCAGCATTCACTTCGGTGCTCCCTTCGGCATCGTCCGTACCCACCACGGCCGGCGCGATTGTGCCGGGTGGCATCACCGACGCGGCCGGCAGCTGCGCAGGCAGTGCAGCCGTAACCGCGGGTGACGGAATGCGGTTACCGAAAAACCACACGCTGATCAACAGTAATAACGCCAGCACCAACACCAGCACTGCAATAAAACCCCAGGTTTTACGTCCCGGATCTTTTACTTTGGTGGTCAGAGCATTGGGGTTAGTCACCAAGCCGCGCGCAGCGACTTGTTGTTCGTAAGCCGCCAGGACGACCGCTGGATCCAGCTGCAGATAGAGCGCATAAGCACGCAGATAGCCACGCACAAATGTGTGGACGTTCAAGCGGTGGTAATCATCTGCTTCGAGGGCGCGGACTTTGGTCACCGTCATGTGCAACGCCTGCGCTACCTGTTGCTGTGACAGGCCAGCACTTTCACGGGCCTGCGCTAATTGCTGGCCGGGTGACAACAGCTCTTCTGGTGCGGGTGAATTTTCAGATGAATCTTCGACGACTGTCATAGCTTAATCCATCAGGTATTGTTTATATTCCAGGTATTCTTTGGAATAGGGATAAAGGTTGCGTAATGCCAGGGCATAACTGGCCTCTTTATCTTTATTACCAAACGTCCGCTCAATGCGGATGCCTAACAGTAAACTGCGCGCCGTGGCCCGATTTAAGCGCGTATATTGATCCAGGTATTCTTTCGCATTGGCGTATTCTTGCTGGTGAAAGCTCAGCTCCGCCAATTCAATCAGCGGTGCAGCCAGTTGGCGGTTTAACACCACCGCGTGCTTGAATACGGTTTCGGCGCGTTGGATCTTGCCGAGTTTTAACGCTGCTCTGCCGACGTTCACCAACACCCGCGCACGATCATCGTAATCCAAATCATTGGCGGCAATTTCAAATTGCTCCAAGGCATCCTCATAGCGTTTTTCGCGGTATAAAAAAGCCCCGTAATTATTGCGGGTTTTGGTGAGCTGGCGATCGCGGCGCAGCGCCAGACGATAATGCTCTTCGGCTAATTCCAGCTCGCCTTCCAGCTGATACAACTGGGCCATAACGCCGGTGGCCGCTGCCGAGTTGCGATCAATTTCATAGGCTTTGCGCAGGTGGTGGCGCGCTGATTCCCGATTGCTCTTTTGAATGTATCCTTCGGCGAGGCGGATATGTAACTCCAACGCCTTTTTCATATCGACGGTTTGCTCGCGCCGATTAACATCACTGACGCAACCCGCGAGCAATAACATGCACAGGCCAGCAATCCAGCGCTGAGCCCAGGTGCGCTTAAACAGACCCAATTTATTGTTCTTCATCAGTCTCTCCTTACATCCGCTTGTGCGTTTCAGAGGATTATGATTGCGCCAATATTTTTATTGGCTGGGTTTCATCAAAGCGAGCACGGTAGCGCTCGCTGCGTTTGGTAATGTCATTTACGGACCCGGCTAATTGCCCGCATGCCGCATCGATATCATCGCCGCGGGTGGTGCGCACAGTAGTGATATAACCAGCCTGCATCAAAATATCCTGAAAGCGGCGCAGTGCGTTGTTACTGACGCGTTTGTAATCCGATAGATTAAAAGGATTAAACGGAATTAAATTGATTTTTACCGGCACGTCGCGCAACAGCTCGGCCAGTTCATGGGCATGATGGGGCCGGTCGTTCACCTGATCGATCAAGGTGTATTCAATAGTGATTTTACGGTGCGTATCGGGCATTGCGGCGATATACCGCTTGGCCGAATCCAGCAGCATGGCGATCGGGTATTTTTTATTGATCGGCACCAGTTCGTTGCGCAATTCATCATTGGGTGCATGGAGCGAGATGGCCAAACAGGCATCGGTGTACTGACTTAAACGATCCAGTGCCGGCACTACTCCGGAGGTGCTCAAGGTCACGCGCCGCTTGGAAATACCGTAACAGTTATCGTGCATCATCAGGTTCATGGCATCGACCACATTATCGAAATTCAATAAGGGTTCGCCCATTCCCATCAGCACGATATTGGTCACCCGGCGCTCAGCACCCGGTTGTAATTGACCAAAGGATTTAGCCGCAATCCAGACCTGACCGATGATTTCTGCCGCCGTTAAATCGCGGTTAAAACCTTGTTTGCCCGTCGCGCAGAAGCTGCAGTCGAGCGAGCAACCCACCTGCGAGGAAACGCATAAAGTGCCCCGGTCGCCTTCCGGGATAAACACGGTTTCGACCACGCTTCCGCCAGTGACGCGGATTAAGAATTTACGGGTGCCATCGGCAGAGTCGAGCTGACGAATAACTTCCGGTGCGCGAATTTCCGCAATATCCTGCAACTTTTTGCGCAGGTCTTTGCTGACATTGGTCATGGCATCGAAATTGTCTGCTCCCAACTGATGAATCCATTTCATCACCTGGACAGCGCGAAAGCGCTTTTCCCCGATACTGGCGAAAAAGTCGACTAATTTATGTTCCGGCAGTCCCAGCAGGTTGACGCGAGTACCCTCGCCTACCATCGATGTGTCCCGGAGCTCTGCCGATGCGGATTCTGCGGGAGAATGATCGTTAACCATGGCTTTGTTTTACCTGCTGTGCTGCTGAAATATAGATGGATCAGGCGCGCGCGATGACTTCATCAGGGCTGAAGAAATACGCAATTTCGCGGGCCGCCGAGGTGGGCGAGTCAGATCCGTGAACCGCATTAGCGCTCACCTCGGTGGCGAAATCGGCCCGAATCGTACCCGGTGCCGCTTTCGCGGGATCGGTAGCACCCATTAATTCGCGATTGTGAGCGATGGCATTTACGCCGGCGAGCACCTGCACCACCACCGGGCCAGACGTCATAAAATCCACCAGGCCTTCAAAAAACGGTTTTCCCTGGTGCTCAGCATAGAAGCCTTCTGCTTTGGCGCGCGTCAACTGCAGCATCTTCATGCCAACAATCTGCAAACCGGCTTTTTCAAACCGCGCACAGATTTCGCCAATATGATTTTTACCCACGGCATCGGGTTTGATGATGGATAAGGTTTGTTCCACAGCCATGCAATACTCCACATCCCATTGTTCATTTGGCCATTTTCATATAAATGGCTTTACCAAGACTAAAGTCGGCGGATTATACGCAGGGCGAGGGCTTTTTTATATGGATGAACTCGCCTAATCGCACGAAAACTCACGCTCTTTCATGCGCTGCAAGCAGCCGCCGTGTCCTGGATCCGCTTGACCATTGCCCGCAGTCCGTTACCGCGTGTGACGCTCAGGTGCTGGATAAGATTGAGTGCGTCAAAATAGCCCTCAATATCAACGGCCAATATCTCTTGCGGGGTTTTGCCATTGTAGGCGGCCAGCACGACACCCAGAAGGCCGCGGACAATAAAGGCGTCACTGTCCGCCGCAAAATACAACTTTCCATCCTGGAGACTGTGCGTAAGCCACACCTGGCTCTGACAGCCGCGCACGATATTTTCTTCGGTGCGCTCAGCGTCGGATAAGGGCTCTAATTCCTTGCCCAGGTCGATGATGTACTTGTAACGATCTTCCCACGAATCAAAAAAGCCCAGCGTGTCGATGATGTCATCGGCGCTTATGTCTATACCAAATTGGGACATGAATACTATCCGGTTGTTAAAGATAAGACCCGGTTGTTATTACGGAGACGCTCGGTCCAGCCGGTCTGCTCAATGTAAAGCATGAGGGATTAAAAAAACATGCCTGTTTCCAGCTGTGCTTCTTCGCTCATCATGTCACGGCTCCAGGGTGGGTCAAAGACCAGCTCCACCTTGACGCTATTGACATTGGGCACCTTGCGCACGCGGTATTCAACATCACCGACGAGCACCGGGCCCATACCGCAGGCGGGCGCAGTAAGCGTCATTCGGATGTGGACGCTGTTATTGCTCTGATCGACAGCCACGGCATAAATCAGCCCCAGATTGACTAGGTCGACCGGAATCTCCGGGTCGTACACAGTGCCCAGAGCCTGCCATACCTGCTCTTCATGAATCTGATCGTCAACCGGGGGCGGGAAGCTGAGATTGTCGCCTTCAAGACCCAGTTTGGCGGCATCAGTTCCATCAATACGCACCATTTGACCGTGATAGGTGACGGTGTAATTGCCGCCCAAGGCCTGAGTGATGGTGACAAAGGTATCCTGGGGAATGGTTACCGGTGTCCCATCGGGCACCCGGCGGGCCGGACAGTCTTCCAGCGTTACGACAACCCGTCGCTCATTGCTGCCCATATCAGTTCACGCTAAAGCTTTCGCCGCAGCCACAATAGTCTTTGGCGTTGGGGTTGAGGAATTTAAGCTGGCGATTAACACCTTCCTGCACATAATCAATGCGCGTTCCGGTCACCACGGGCAAGCTCGTGGGATCTATCAGCAGCTTAAGATCGTCGGTCAAGGGCAGTTGTAAGTCATCTGCCTGAGTGTCGGTGACCAGGTCAACCACGTACATAAAACCGGTGCAGCCACTTTGCTTAATGCTCAGACGAACGGCCTTGGCATCTTTATGGGAAGCTACCTGCCGTTTGAAATGCTCAATCGCTGCGGGGGTTACCTCCACAGCTTCACGGGTGGGATCAAACGCTTCTACTGCCACTGAAATCTCCTGATGAGAACCGGTAAACCGGCGCGAGGCCGATTACCAAAGAAAAGTTTTTGCTTTTTCAATCGCTGCGAACATTCGATCAATTTCGGCGAAAGTATTGTAAAAGCTGAAGCTCGCCCGGACGGTACCGGGAATAGCAAATTGTTCCATAAGCGGTTGTGCACAATGGTGTCCGGTGCGCACGGCAATGCCCTGCTTGTCGAGCAGCAGGCCTAAATCGTTGGGGTGCGCGCCGCGCAATAAAAAGCTCATCACGCTGGTCTTGTGCGCAGCGGTGCCAATCAACTCGATGCCGTCGGTAGCGCGTGCCTGCGTTTCAGCGTAAAGCAATAACGCCTGCTCATGGGCAGCAGCACCTATCCGATCCAATTGATTAAGGTAATCAAGCGCGGCACCCATACCGATGACCCCGGCAATATCCGGTGTACCGGCTTCAAATTTATAGGGCAGCTGATTATAGGTCGTCCCGCTAAAACTCACTGACTCAATCATTTCGCCACCGCCCTGGTAAGGCGGCATGGCTTCGAGCTGCGCGCGCTTGCCGTACAGCACGCCAAGACCGGTAGGCCCAAATAATTTATGGGCGGAGGCGACGTAAAAATCACAATCCAGTGCCTGCACATCCACGGGCCAATGACTCAGTGCCTGCGCACCGTCAATTAACACCAGCGCGCCGACACGGTGGGCCGCCGCAATAATTTTTTCAACCGGATTGACGGTGCCCAGCGCATTAGACACATGCCCTACCGCAACCAGCTTCACGCGTGAATCGAGCATGGCTTCCAATGCCACCAGATCCAAAGTGCCCGACGCATCCACCGGGATGGGCTCAACCTGCGCCCCGCGCTCTTGCGCGATCATTTGCCAGGGCACGATATTGGAGTGATGCTCCATGGCGGAGACTAATACGCGATCACCCGCAGCCAGATTCACCCGGCCCCAACAGCTGGCAACCAGATTGATGCTCTCCGTAGTGCCGCGGGTCCAGATAATTTCTGCCGTGTCGGCGGCATTGAGAAACCCGGCCATTTTGGTGCGCGCCGCCTCAAACTTTGCGGTTGCGCGATCGGCCAGGGTGTGCGCCCCGCGATGGACATTGCTGTTGTCTTCGCGGTAAAAATTAGCAATCGCATCAATCACCGCATTGGGCTTTTGCGTCGTCGCGGCATTGTCAAAATAAACCAGCGGCTGGCCGTTTACCTGCTGATGCAGGATCGGAAAATCAGCGCGGACTCGCTCGACATCAAAAGGTAAAACCCGCGTACTGATCTCAGTCATGTTGAATCCGTTGCAATAAATCGCTATCGCGACCAAACAGCTGGGCCAGACGGGGCAACAGATAATCCTGCACAGCGGGCTCTTTTACGTCCTGCAGCAGCTCATTGATAAATCCAAAGCTCATCATGACTTCAGCTTCTTTGCGCTGAACACCCCGGCTCTGTAAATAAAACAGTGCTTCGTCGTTCAGCTGGCTGACCGTGGCGCCGTGGGCGCACTTCACATCATCCGCGTAAATTTCAAGTTCAGGCTTGGTATCAACTTCCGCTTTATTCGAGGTGAGCAAATTTTTGTTGCTCAGCTCAGCCAGGGTTTTTTGTGCATCGGGATAAATATGTATGCGCCCGTTAAATACCGCGCGCGCCGAGTCGGCAATAATTCCACGGAATACTTCACTGCTGGTGCAGTGCGGCACGCAGTGGCGAACATTGGTGTGGTAATCCACCATCTGGTTGTTGCGCGGCAAATACAGTCCCTGCAAATTTAAATCGGCACCCTGTCCACGATGGCTGATCTGATAATCAATGCGCTTTAAGCGGCTGCCTTGAGCCAAGGTAAAGCCGCGCATCCGCGCATTGCGCAACAGGTTCACATGCACCCCGCCGATATGCAGCAGATTCTCTTCTTCGAGATTTAAACGGTAGTGCTGCAGTGCGGCATTGTCCCCGACCACGATTTCGGTCAGGCTGTTAACAAAACCATTTTGCTGCACACCCGTCGAGACAAAGTGTTCGATAACTTCGCCGCTGGCACCTTCTTCAAGCACGACCAGGGCGCGCTGCTGGGCAATTCCCGGCTGCGCTTCCGGGGTTGAGATATGGATCAGATAGACCGGCTTTTCAAGCGCCGTATTGCGCGGTACATGCACCAGTACACCGTCTGCCGCCAGAGCATTACTTAAGGTGGCGAACAGATGCCGCTCGCCTTCTACCACCTTGCCCAGGTGCTGCTGAATAACCTGTTGCTGCGCATCCGTCGCCTGGCTGAATTGCACCACCTCCGCCGGCAAGCTACTCGAAGCGTCGGCATTGAACACGCCATTCACGAATACCAGCCGCGTGGCATCAATGGCAATAAAATCTATTTCTTGCTGCCAACCGTCGACGGTTTGCGCCCATTGTTGAAAGCCATCTTTTTGCAAAGCCGTCAGGGGGGTGTATTTCCAATGTTCGGTTTTACGCGTTGGCCAAGCCGATGCTTGCCATACCTGCGTAGCCGCTTGTCGCAAACCGGACAACCACTGGGGACTTTGCTGCTGGGCAGCTAACTGTAATACCTGTTGCTGAAAATCAGACATGGGCTCAGGCTACCTCACTCTCAATCCAGCCATAACCTTTAGCTTCCAGTTCTTTGGCCAGTTCTTTATCACCGGATTTAATAATGCGTCCGTCAGACAGCACATGCACATAGTCGGGCACAATGTAATCGAGCAGGCGTTGATAGTGAGTGACAACGATGAAGCTGCGCTCTTCATTACGCATGGCGTTTACGCCATTGGCAACGACCTGCAGTGCATCGATATCCAAACCTGAATCGGTTTCGTCGAGAATACAGAGGCGTGGCTCCAACAACATCATCTGCATGATTTCGTTGCGCTTCTTTTCTCCGCCGGAAAATCCTTCGTTGACGCCCCGCTTTAAAAAACCTTGATCGAGACTGACCCGCTGACTGGTTTCGCGCGCCAGCTTCATGAATTCCACCGCCGGCATTTCTGGCAATCCAAGGTGTTTACGGCGCGCATCTACTGCGGCTTTAAGAAACTCCATGTTGCTCACGCCGGGAATTTCGACCGGATATTGAAAGGCCAGAAAGATGCCTTCATGGGCGCGCTCTTCGATTTCCAGTTCAAATAAATCCTTCCCCAGAAATTCGACGCTGCCGCCAGTGACTTCAAAACCTTCACGTCCGGACAACACATTGCCCAAGGTACTTTTGCCCGAACCATTCGGCCCCATAATGGCATGCACCTCGCCTGGCTTGACAGTCAGGTTCAAGCCTTTAAGGATTTCCTTTTCTTCTACCCGGGCGTAAAGATCTTTGATATGTAACATAAATTTTTCATCCACGTGATTTGATACTGACGGCGTGTCCGAGAGCACTGGGCATATCGGCAACCGGCTTCAGGTACACAATAAAAATTATCCGACGGATCCTTCGAGGCTCACTTCCAGCAGCTTGCCGGCTTCCACCGCAAACTCCATCGGCAACTCTTTAAATACTTCTCGGCAAAAGCCATTCACGATCATCGACACCGCTTTTTCTGCATCAAGCCCGCGTTGTTTGCACAGGAACAGCTGGTCGTCACTGACCTTGGAGGTGGTCGCTTCGTGCTCGATCATTGCTGTGGGGTTCTTGCTTTCAATATAAGGAAAGGTGTGCGCCGCACATTGATCGCCGATCAACAGCGAATCACACTGGGTGTAATTGCGCGCCCCTTCAGCACCGGGATTCATGCGCACCAAACCGCGATAG
>CAYTQQ010000088.1:0-7213 GCA_964440135.1 uncultured Cellvibrionaceae bacterium
GACCTTGCCAAGGTCGGGGTCGCGAGTTCGAGTCTCGTTTCCCGCTCCAAATTCTGGTTTGCAGTGCTTCAAGCTGCGAATCGCAAAAAGGACCTTCGGGTCCTTTTTTTGTTTTTGTGTGCATGTTGTTTTATTCATATCGCTCCATGCATGTTTTCCGTCGATGGCTTTTCCCTTCCACTTTTCTTCATCTGTTGTTTGATTCTCTCGGCGTTTCGTTGGGAATTATTTTCTGCTCGCTTATCGTCCCGGTTAATTTTGGGTGGCGCTAAATAGTAACGCGATCAGACAGGTATTCCCCGCGCGTACGAATTGTTACTGGCGCGGATAATTTGATCGTGGAAAAAGTATCTGCTGTTTTAAAAAAGTGCCCGAGGAAACGGGCACTTGCCTGGTAGAGCGTGAGTAGTCGATTGGCCTCACGCATATTCGATCACGAACTCTTCTTTGGGAATCCGCACTTTCTTCATGGGTGCTAACCAGTCGCGCGCCTGGTCCGAATAACCGACATACATCAGTGAAACACTGCGCAGACCTTGCTCGTGCAGGTTCAGTACTTCATCAATCACCTTGCTGTCAAAGCCTTCGGCCGGCGTGGTATCAATACGCAATTCGGCCGCCTGCGCCAGTGCCAGCCCAAGAGCGATATATGTCTGGCGGGCGGCGTGTTCGAAATTTTCTTCGGCCGGCTGGCTGGCGTACAGGTGCTTGATCTGATCGGTATAGCTGCTGAAGCGACCGCGGGGCAGGCCGCGTTCGTCGGTGATTCTGTCGTACACCCGGTCAATTCTTTCGGTGGTGTAACGGTCCCAGGCGGCAAAAACCAGCACGTGGGAGCAATCGCGCATACAGTCGGGATTCAGGGCGCCGGGTACCATTTTTTCTTTCAGGTCGCGGTTTGCAATTACGATGATACGAAAGGGCTGGAGCCCCGATGAGGTGGGCGCCAATCTCGCCGCTTCCAGAATTTTATCCAAATCTTCTTTGCTGACTTTTTTAGCGGGGTCGTAGGCTTTGGCCGCATGGCGCCATTGTAAGTCGTCGAGTAATGCCATTTTAGATCTCCTGAATTAATGCTAAGCAGGTCCTGTAAGCCGGAGCTGACCTGTTGTTAATAGCCTTTCATGATCAACAGGTTATGGTCAATAGGCAGATCAACGCGAGGCAGGACCAGGAGAGCTAACAGCGGTGTGTTCCGCCATCAGCGCCACCACCCAGTCGATAAAGACACGCAGCTTGGCGCTGACATGCCGGTTGGGCAGGTAAGCGAGGTGGAGGGGCATGCGATTGAGTTGCCAATCCGGAAAGAGCTGCACCAATTCGCCCCGTTCCACATGAGTACAGGCCATGTAGGTTGGCAGCCAGAGCGCGCCGAGCCCGGCAACGCCCGCTGCAATATAGGCATTGCCATCGTCCACTACCAGTGAGTGGGAGCCCTGCAGCTCGAGTTGTTCGTCACCTCGCTGCAGATGGCAAGGAAATACCCGGCGAGTGCGCGCCCAGAAAAATCCCACAAGGCGGTGAGGGTCCGCGGCGAGTTCTGCGGGGTGGATGGGAGTACCCGTGTGCGTCAAGTAGCTCGGAGCAGCGTAAATCCCCAGTGGCAGATTGCCGAGCGGGCGGGCCACCAACGACGGGTTGGTGATCTCGCCGCCGCGCACCACGCAATCCACATTTTCGTCGATTAAATCCACCACGCGATCGCTAACCCCTAGATGCAGTTGGATATCGGGGTATTTGGCATTGAAGCCGGGCAGCGCCGGGATAAGGATTTTACTGGCAAAAGGGCTGGGGACGTCGACGCGCAGCCGACCCCGAGGGGAAGTCTGAGCACCAGACAGGCTGGTTTCGGCATCATCCAGATCGGCCAGCAGGCGTCGCACTCGCTCGTAATAAGCCACACCGTCGGCTGTGACATTCACTTTACGTGTAGTGCGATTCAGTAACCGCACCCGCAGGCGGGCCTCAAGTTGCTGCACCAGCTGTGTCACGCTGGTTTTGCTCATGTGCAGGGTTTTGGCAGCACCGGTAAAGCTGCCTGTTTCCACAACGCGGGCGAAGGCCTGCATGGCATCAAAACGGTCCATAGACTGTCTCTTTCGTGGTTATTGTTTGGTTGTTACAAACAATGTGGAGTGGGATTGCCAGTTTATCCCTGCGCAGACGGTCGATAAAGTCACTCCTGTTTTTTGCCGCTATCAGCTTTTTTGATGAAGGAGTCAGATATGACCGTACGTGATGTTGTTTTTCCGCCCAATCGCCAAGCACTTTACGCGAGAAACCGGTATTCGCCCGCCATCCGCTCCAACGGCTTTCTATTTGTTTCCGGGCAGGTCGGCAGTTTAGAGGACGGTTCGCCGCAGCAGGGCCTGCAGGCGCAGGTGCATCAGGCATTCAGAAACCTCAATGCCATTCTTGCCGAAGCCGACTGCAGTTTTGATGACGTTGTTGATGTCACCGTGTTTATGGTCAACCCGGCTGCGACCTTCGAGGAGGTGTGGGCCGTGGTTCCAGAATACTGGGGGCAGGCGCCGCATCCCACACTGACCGCCGTAGGCGTTACCTGGCTGTATGGGTATGACTTTGAAATCAAGGTCATCGCGAAGCTGCCGGACGACAAGCAAGAGAATACGAGTAAGCGAAGTTAAACAGGAAAGGCGAATGATTTGCTTAGCAGCGAGACAGCTTTGGGTGCCGGGACACAATAGCTTACGTGGTTGAGGTTTTATGACGGTTTGTCCAGAGCATGAATTGCCCGGGCCAGAATTCAATCTGATCAATCAGTAAACAAGGTCGCACTGAATATTATGCTGAGGCGATATTTTAAAATCGGGTTCGTCAGCGATTATCGGCTAGAATAGCCGGCTGTAATGTGATCGGCCATTAGGAACGTAATATGGTAGCAGCACTTTCTATCAGAGATCTTAAAAAGGTCTATGACAGCGGTACCGAAGCGCTGAAAGGTATTTCTTTAGATGTAATGCCCGGCGATTTTTTTGCCGTGCTCGGCCCTAACGGCGCGGGAAAATCCACAACCATAGGCATTATCAGCTCTCTGATTCGTAAAACCTCAGGTACGGTAGAAATATTCGGTAAGAGTATCGACAAGGACTTTGCCGCAGCGCGCCAATTTTTAGGAATCGTCCCCCAGGAATTCAACTTCAGTATGTTTGAGAAAGTTGAAGACATTGTGTTGCAGCAAGCCGGTTATTACGGACTATCCCGCAGCCAGGCGAAAATACAGGCTGAAAAATATTTGAGAAAACTCAGCCTGTGGGAAAAGCGCAACACACCAGCGCGCATGTTATCGGGTGGTATGAAGCGGCGTTTAATGATTGCGCGCGCGTTAGTCCATGAGCCGCGGTTGCTGGTATTGGATGAGCCCACGGCCGGTGTCGATATCGAATTGCGGCGCTCCATGTGGGATTTTTTACGTGAAATTAACGCGGAAGGTACAACGATCATTCTGACCACACACTATCTGGAGGAAGCCGAAAATCTTTGTCGCAATGTGGCAATTATCGATCACGGCCGTATTGTCCAGAACACCAGTATCCGTAAGCTACTGCAACAGCTCAATAAAGAAGTGTTTGTGTTTGATTCCCATCAGGTCTTATCGGGGGCGCCGCATTTGCCGGGCTATCAGGTTCAGCAGATTGATGATCACACTCTGGAAGTTGAAGTAGAAGCTGACAAAGGTCACTCCCTTAATCAGGTCTTTCAGTATTTAACGGAGCAGAATATTTCGGTGTCGAGTATGCGTAATAAGGCAAATCGCCTGGAAGAACTGTTTGTGGCCATGACCGGGACTGCCAATAAAGGAGGGCAGGATAAATGACAGCTGCTCAACAGTGGATTGCTTTTTGTAGCATCCTGCGCAAAGAAATTAAACGCTTCACCCGTATCTGGCTGCAAACGCTTCTGCCGCCCGCTATTACCATGACCTTGTATTTTGTCATCTTTGGTAAGTTGATTGGTAGCCGTATCGGTGACATGGGAGGATTTTCCTATATCCAGTTTGTGGCGCCGGGTTTAATCATGATGTCAGTGCTAACGAATGCTTACTCCAACGTGGTGTCATCTTTTTACAGTGCTAAATTTCAACGCAGTATTGAAGAGGTGCTGGTATCGCCTACGCCCAACTATATTATTTTATTGGGTTACACCCTGGGTGGCGTGGCGCGCGGTTTGGCAGTTGGGTTTTTAGTGACCTTGTTATCCCTCGTGTTTACGGATCTGCCGATTCATAACCTGGCCGTGACGGTGGTGTTTGTTTTGATGACCGCTATGGTGTTTTCACTGGCGGGTTTTATCAACGCGGTGTACGCCAACAGTTTTGATGATATTTCTATCGTGCCTACCTTTGTGTTGACGCCGCTGACGTATTTCGGCGGCGTGTTTTACTCGGTGAATTTGTTGCCAGAGTTCTGGCAGACTGTTTCTATTTTTAACCCCATCCTCCACATGGTCAATGCGTTCCGTTACGGTATTTTGGGGATTAGTGATGTCAATATTGGTGCAGCTTTTGTTGGTCTGTCGCTGGCAATTGTGGCGCTCTTCGCGGTGAGCTTGCACTTGCTCAAAAATGGCAAACGGCTGCGCGCATAACGGACAATTAACGGGAGTCAATATGAGCGGTTTGATAAATGACAGTCCTTTAGGTGAGCGCAGTGAGTATGTTACGCAATACGCACCGCAGCTGTTATTCCCTATCAAGCGGGAAGTGTCGCGGCGACTGCTTAAAGCGACCTCAGAATTTTTTGGCGTGGATGTATGGACCGGCTATGAATTATCCTGGTTGGACGCAAAGGGTAAGCCGCGGGTGGCGATTGCGGAATTTTTCATTCCCTGTGAGAGCGAATTCATTGTTGAGTCAAAATCATTCAAGTTGTATTTGAACTCATTTAATCAGACCCGCTTTGAAACTGAGGTACAAGTAGAATCTGTGCTCAAGAAGGATCTCTCGGCGGTGGTTGGTCGTCCGGTCGAGGTAAAACTTTACTCGGTACACGGCTATGCAGATACGGGTGTGGGCGTGTTTGCGGGAGAGAGAATTGATGATCTGGAGATAGAGATCACTCATTACCACCCCGCGCCGGAACTACTGACGGTAACTGCAGAGCAGGTAGAAGAATGTCTCTGGAGCGACTTGTTGAAAACCAACTGTCCGGTTACGGGGCAGCCCGACTGGGCGAGTGTTCAAATTGACTACAGAGGAAATAAAATTTCTCGCGAAAGCCTGTTGCGGTACATCGTTTCTTTCAGGGAGCACCAGGACTTTCATGAGCACTGTGTGGAGACAATGTTCACCGATATCATGGCGCGTTGTCGTCCTGAAACGTTAAGCATTTATGCGCGCTACACGCGTCGGGGCGGGTTGGATATCAATCCTTTTCGGACCACAGAAAAAAATAAAAAACCGCCTAGATTACGGCTGGTCAGGCAATAGCGAGTTAGTGTGGCAGCGCTCTGCGGCGCTGCTTACACGATAACCTTATCCCGTAATCGTTTTGCCGCTTTTTCCAGCGAGTCGATGACGCGCTCTTTATCGTAATTGCGGATTTTGTCGACATCCAGATGCATCGAAAAACCTTCGGTTCGATCTTCAAAATACGTCTGGTTTTTCCCCAGCTCTTTACGGAAGTCCGCTACCTGATACACCTTGATGGGTGTGGCAAAGCCTTTAACCTGAATCTCGCCTTTATCGCGACACATAATGGAATCTTTGACCAGCGACCAGGTTTCGTGGGAGATAAGAATTTCATCGGGTTCGGCGGCTGACTCCAGACGGCTGGCTAAATTCACCTGGGTCCCCAGCACCGTGTAATTGAGGTGGCTGGAGGTACCAAAAGTGCCGACGGTGCAAAACCCGGTATTGATGCCCATACGAATTTGCAGCGGTTTTTTGATCCCCTGATTAAACCATTCCATTTGCAGCGACTTCATTTTCTTTTTCATGGCGATTGCCATGGACACACAGCGTAAACAATCCGCTTTCACGCCCTGGCTGTTGTTATCGCCGAACAACACCATGATGGCGTCACCCATAAATTTATCGATAGTGCCGCCGTGTTGCGCCACGATTTTGGACATTTCGGTCAGATAGTGGTTAAGCAGGTCGGTGAGCGCTTCTGCTTCCATTTCCTCTGACAGCTGGCTGAAATCCTTAATGTCAGAAAAAAAGATGGTGATCTTTTTGCGCTCGGCCTGCAGCGTTTCGTCCCGGCCTTGATTAATAGCCTTCCACACTGTGGGTGGCAGGTAACGCGATAACTTGTAAGCGCGGATCTTGTGCCATTTTTGTTCGTTCTCGAGCTTTTTCTGGGCAACCAACAGCTTGCGAAAACGCTGGTGCATATAAATGGCATAGATCAAAAAGTAGGTGATGATCCCGATCAGGCTGGCGGCGCTGATTTGAATGTTGCTGCTCAGCATAAATTGGGGTTTGTGCAGCAGCAGGCTCAATAAAACACCCAGCGCAAACGCCGCATTGTCCTCCATCCACTTGCGAATGCCGCCACTGAGCAGGGCATTAAACTGAATCATAGTGAGGAACATGATGCACGGGAGGAGGCTGAAATTCGTCAGGCTCAAGACTACGCCGATCAAAGCCGCATCCACATAAGAGAGCCAGCGCGTGGTAGTCGCCAGCGCCTCACCTTTAAGCTTACGGGTGTAGTGGTAGGTGCCAAAGGCGTACAGCAAAAGAAAAATGATGGCCCCGATATGCAGCGGGCTAATGGAATCCCATTCCATAAAGGAGGCGAGGGTGCCAGCCGCCGCGAAGCAGACAATGGCACGGAAGTAATATTGTTGTAAGGGCGGCTCTACTTGAGGTTCCAGATCAGTGGTGTTATCCATTCCGGTGTGTACCTTTTATATTTTTATAAGATGAAACGGCAGCCGCATCACTGCACAGTATTTAGTGTGTCGTGCATTATAGCCGCTCAGATGCGCTATTGATTTCCCAGCTTCAGGTCGAGGTATCTGGTTTCCAGTTCCAGATATTGCTTTTTAAGCGCGGCCAGTTCCGCTTGCAGTGCTTCAATGGCCGCCTTGTCCTCAGGGTTATTGTCTGAGGGCGCGCTAGTGGTCACTGTGCTTTGCAATGTACTTTGTAATTGATCATTGGCAGTTTCCAGTTCAAAAATGTCGGCGATAAAGTGCTTGCTCTCTTCTGCAAATTGTTCGAGCAGCTCCTTGGCGCGATCTA
>CAYTQQ010000088.1:7313-8767 GCA_964440135.1 uncultured Cellvibrionaceae bacterium
TGGTTGTTTTCAATCCCCTGTCCAAAAGCCAGAAGTTGCTGATAGTACTCCTGGGCCTGCTTATCTGCCGCTTCCCATTGTTGCTCCATGGTAAAAAATAATTGCTTGAATTTCTCCAGGTTATTCACGCGCTGTTTGTATTCTTCCAGCTCGGCATTGTCTGCTGGAGCTTCCTCCAGCTCCACCTGGTGGGGAGGTTGACTGGCATCGTTCCAAAGTGGGAGCAGCTGGTCAGCAAAAACTTTCCAGCCAATTTGATGAGGCTCAGCGCCGTTTTTAATGGCGGCCTTTTCTGCTTCCAGAAACTTATGTCGCAACCACAGGGCTTTGGAGGCCGCGCTTTGGTCGGTTTTGGGCGCAGAGGTCAGATCGCCATCAGGCGTTACTTGCGTGTAGTGGTGGTGGGTAGCTGTCAGCTGTGCATCGATGTGGTCACGATAAGCCAACTCATCGACTGCTTTGGACGATGAGGGCGGCAGCGTCAGTTGCTCAAGTTCGCCAACGATGTGCTGGAGCTTTTCCTGTTGGCGGCGGGCCAGATTGCGCTGCCTGCGGACATAGAACAGCAGCACTACATTGGCAATAATCAGTAAAAGATAGATCTCAATGGCCGCAACGATAAAATAGGTCGGTAGCTGCATGATTTATTATCTGTATAAAGGTTGCTCATTACCATCCTGACGACATGTGCTGCTAAGTGGCCTCCCTTCGTATTTGCCTTTGATTATGGTACATACCTTCTTTATAAGCGAGTACCCAGCCTGCCGTAAAAGGCAGCCGTGGGTTTTTCTGAATAGTGATATAGAGATAGGAGTGCTATGAACGCTTTGGATGCATTGTTGCAACGGGTTTCGGTAAGCAAATTGACAGAGCCGGCGCCAGCTCAGTCCCACAGAGAGGCGATTTTTGGGGCCGCGCTCCGTGCGGCAGATCATGGACGCCTGCGGCCCTGGCGCTTTCTAGTTATAGAAGGAGATGCACGCAAGCAACTGGGAGCGCTTTATGCGGCAACGGGGCTCGATAATAATCCGACAGCCCCCGAGGAGACGCTCGAACGCTACCGCCAGATGCCGCTCCGGGCGCCATTGATCGTCGTCGTTATTGCCAGTTGTGTAGAACATCCCAAAGTGCCCGAAATCGAACAAGTTATTTCAGCGGGCGCAGCTGCCCAGAATATGATTACCGCCGCCTATGCCTTGGGGATAGGTGCTATCTGGCGCACCGGTGAGTTTGCCTATCACCCATCGGTCACTCGGGGCCTGGGTTTGGCTTCCCATGAAAAAATTGTCGGCTATCTCTATCTCGGTACTCCGGCGGGCACTATGGGTAGCGCCTCCAAATTGGATTACAAGGATTTTTTTAGTACCTGGCCGCACTGATGGCGTTGCGTTTGAATCCCCTCTTGTGTACATTAACGGCCCTTCGCGCAGCAGTGATTGAACACAAAAGTTTTT
>CAYTQQ010000089.1:0-8499 GCA_964440135.1 uncultured Cellvibrionaceae bacterium
GTCGCATATCTTAATTTATGTTGGTGCGGATATATGGTCGTGTGGGGGTGCGGCTACTTTAATGGGAAGACAAAATGGGCCGCAAGCAATCCGCTGTGTTAACGACTTTCTATAGAAATGAAAAAGGCCTGCAACAATGCAGGCCTTTTTCATTCAACAGCGATGAACTTCGCTGAGATGGATTCCGGGATAACTTACCCGGCACCGACTTAGCGGAAAGACATAATAAATTCCATCAGCTCGCGGTCGTGATTGCTGAGAATTTTGGGCTCGACGTCAAAAATCATTGTCTCACCGTTTTCGCGGGTGTATGGACGCCAGTTAGGCAGCTCACCTTCAACATTCGGGTTACCCGTCTTGGCGAAATTAATCCAGGCCGAGCTCATCATCTCGGCAAGCTTGTGCGCTTCTTCGGTGGTGCCCGTCCAGTGTTTGCCCAGTTCAATATTTTTAAAAGCCAGTGGAATATCCAAACCGTGGAAGGAGCCTTTGCTGTTGTCTTCTACCGTGCTCATCCAGGTGAGCAGGTAAGAATAAACCGCTGCATTGGCTTTCGCGGCCCAGGCATCAGCGGTCACGATGGTATTGGGGCGGAACAACGGATCGATCGACAACAGGTCTTGTGGCGTATAGTCGGGATAGGCTTTGGCAAAAAGCTCGATAAAGGTATCGGTGCGATCGCCGTAGACTTTTTCCAAACGCGCTTTAGCTTCGTCCAAGGTCAGATCTTTTTCGTCGTAAGCGGTTCTTACCAACTCATGCAAGGTGGTGCCGATCAACAACGGAATATCTTTCGACATTTCGTGGAAGTCGGGCGTATAGGGTTGTTGCAACAGGTTGACGCCATCAGGCACCGGACCAAAGCCCACCATAGTCGTAAAACCCGGTTTTCTCACCCCGACGGTTTTCGCCTGGGCTTTGTTGCCCAACTCAACCAGCTCTTTGTAAGGCATGCTATGCAGCGCACTCACATCGCTGCCATCCAGCCCCGCCTCTTCTAACAGTGCCTCAGTCATGGCCAGGGACTTTTCTTTGTCCATAACATTAACCAGCGCACCACTTTGAATAATGGCTTTGTCGAACAGACCGTGCGCCGCCGGCATGGACATCAAGGTGCCCACTTTGCCGCCGCCGCCCGACTCACCAAAGATGGTGACATTGGCAGGATCGCCGCCAAAGTTTTGGATGTTTTTGTTGACCCATTGCAGCGCCGCAATGACGTCCAGCATACCGACGTTAACCGAGTTGGCGTATTCCTCACCGTAAGCCGACAGGTCAAGGAAACCCAAAATGTTGAGTCGATGGTTGACCGAAACCAAAACGATGTCGCCCTTCTCGGCCAGCATTTTGCCGTGCGTCAGTGGGTCATCACTGGCGCCAACCGCGAAGCCACCCCCGTGCAACCAAAACATCACCGGTCTTTTTTTACCGTCGTTCAAGCCTTGGGTCCAGACGTTCAGTGAGAAGAGTTCTTTTTCATTCATCACCTCTTCCGGCGACCAGGCATTTACCTGCGGAGCAATCGGGCCAAACTGGGTGTGTTCGCGCACGCCCTCCCAGGCATCAGGCGCTTGCGGCGGCATAAATCTTTCTGCCTTGGCGTAACGAATGCCTTTAAAGGCGTAGACGCCATCGTCCACCTTGCCAGAAATAGTGCCGTAGGTCGTTTCTACCGTGGGCAGCTGAGTCTCTGCCTGCACTTGCTTGACCGGTTCTTTAGCCTGTTCTGGTGCGGGGCTACAGCCGACCAGGCCGAAGGCGGTCACGAGTCCAGCGATTAATAAGGAGCGGGAAGTCAGTTGTTTGAAATTTTTCATGGGAAGCTACTTTTTTATTGAAAGAAATTGTTATGTGTTAAAAAATTGTTATGTGTTAAAGCCCCACGATAGCGTGACTTGAATTTAGAAATCAAGGAGAAGCGGGAAAGCGGCTGTGTAAAAAAAGCCTAAGACAAGATAAAGGTTATTAACGGCACAGGAGCCATGACCGGCTGGAGTGGGGAATTTTAAGGGGCGACATCGCTGCTGACCCGGCCGGGTTACCGCACCGACGCCCCTGAATAGCAACCGTTATGCTCCAGAAAAATGGCGGACTGAAGCGATAAACTGCGCAGAACTAGTGCTCAATAACGTGAGTATCGCGGACATTGCTGAAGGTAAAGCTCAGCATTTTCCATTGGTTATCCAGCTGCTGATAAATCTCAGTGACCGTAAATTCGTTGGATACTTCGTTTCCACGAACCACCGCTGCCAAGGTAATGCGGCTCCAGACAATGGCGGTGTCACCAAACATCTCTACGGCCACATCATGCACATCGGCTTTTTTATACCAGATGCTTCCTGTTTCGATGACTTCCAATTCCCGCTGTTTTTTCCAGGTGCCGCTCATATGGATAAATTTCGACTGTTCGTGGAAAAGTTTTTCCAGCTCGGGGATATTTTTTTCAGCCATCCATACCCATTTTTTCGCAGAGAGCGCCTGGATTTCTTTCTGTTGCGATGCTTTCTGCTGCTGCGTTACTTTCTGCTGCTGCGCTAAGTCCTGCGCAAAACAAAACTGAGCAGCCGCAAAAAATGCCAAAATACCAAAGATTGTGTGACGCATGTGAAGTGCTCCTGAGATGAGACAATGAGCGTGACGAGCAGGCCGCGCAATTTTTCAGATGTGCTGAGGACTCGCGCCGGATATCGGAGTGACCGCTGCCTTCATCCGCGGATAGTAGAAGCCGCCACAACCTCTTACAAGGCTAAAAATAAAGATACAGCCTTGAATAGAATTCACTAATGCTCGCCTTCGAGCGCCAACAAAAGCCGCATTATTCTTTATGGCGCAGCGCTTCGACGATGATGGGAAAAGCGCCGGATGACTGTGTCCGGCTGGGGTAATAAAGATGGTAGCCCGTATAGGGCTGACACCATTCGTCCAGCACGCGGATCAGCTGGCCGGTGCGCAGGTGTTCGGCCACTGTGTCGTCCGGCACATAGGCCAGTCCGTGCCCCGCCAGCGTCGCTCGCACAATAGGCGTCACGCTGTTGTAGATCCACTGCCCCGTCACTTTGACCTTCACGACCTGTTTATTTTTTTCAAACTCCCAGGGTAATAAACCGCCATGAGTCGGCAGGCGCAGATTAATGCACTGGTGCTGAGTGAGATCGTGAGGAGTTTTGGGTTTGGGGTGCCGCGCAAAATAGTCAGGTGAACCCACCACTGCAATGCGCGCATCTGGTCCGATGCGCACCGCAATCATGTCGTTATCTACTTCATCACCCAGACGCACACCGGCATCATAGCGCCCCGCCGCAATATCCGTGCGCGCATAATCCACGGTTACCTCTACAGTGATGTCAGGATACTGCGGTAAAATTTTAGCGAGCTTGGGCCAGATAATACTGTTGGCAGCGTGTTCCGCTGTGGTTATACGCACGGTGCCGGATGGCTTTTCGCGCTGCTCACGCACGGCATCCAAGCCGTTGTCAATCGCCTCAAAACTTGCAGCCACCTGGCGATACAAACGTTCGCCAGCCTCAGTGGTAGACACACTGCGAGTGGTGCGCGTCAGCAAGCGCACACCCAGGCGCGCCTCCAGTGCTCGAATAGCGTGACTGAGCGCCGACGTAGAAAGCTCCATCTTTGCTGCCGCTCGGGTAAAACTGCCTTCCCGGGCAACGTGAACAAACGCGAGCAGATCGCTGTAATTATTTCGCATGGGTTTATTTTGCAAGTTTGAGCGTAATGGCCGTCGCCAGCGCCCAGATCCAAAAGAAGAACCACACCAGCAGCGGAGTGAGCAGCCCCAGCTGCAATCCTGCAAAGCCTTTGCCTAAATAGAACGGATAAATAATCAACAAGTGCACCAGCGTAGGAATCAGGCTGATGACCAGGCTGCGCAAAAAAATACTGTTAGTCAGCATAGGCAATAAAAATAGCAATCCCCAGAGTCCGCCCCAAACAATACGCGGGTACATCCACTGCGGTGCGATTGATCCGTACAAACTGACGCCGAAGGATTGGGTGATGCCATAGCGACCAAATAGCCACATAGTAAGGCAATAGATCACACCGCCAACACAGCCTGCCGCGAAGGCCAATAAAAAATTTCTCATAGACATCTCTCGTAATTTATAAAATGGCGGATATCGGCATTTGCCCAAGTAGGTGATTATTTAACCGGTGGCTCGGCCATTCATCAAAAAGCAAATATCCGTTGCGCCAACTCTACTGGTAAACTTGCTGCTTATCGCCTGCGAGTATAGCCGGTGCATGGCGGGTGATTAAACTTTTCCTAACACGGCGATCTGTTATTTATGTTTAGTTTTTTTGAAAGCCTGATCAAACCCTTTCCGCCCGAAGATCCGCAGCAGCCACCCAAAACGCTGTTTGCCTTCTGCCGTCACTATACCCGCGGAACCGAACGTCATTTGCTGGTCATGGCGCTCTTCACGGCGTTGATCGCCGTGATGGAAGTCTCTCTGTTTGGTTTTTTGGGCGAGCTGGTGGACATTCTGAATGCTCACACCCGCGATACTTTTTGGCATGAATTCGGTGATCAAATATTGCTCATGGGCGGCATTGTTTTGATCGCCCTGCCCTTGGCCGTGTTTATTCACTCGATGATTGTGCACCAAACTCTGCTCGGCAATTATCCGATGATGATTCGCTGGCAAGCCCATCGCTATCTGCTGGGACAAAGCATCGGATTTTATCAGGACGAATTTGCCGGGCGCATCGCCACCAAGGTAATGCAAACCGCCTTGGCGGTGCGCGAAACCGTCATGAAGCTGCTCGATGTCATGTTGTATGTGGCGGTTTACTTCAGCGGAATGATTGTGCTGGTGGGCGCACTGGATTACCGCCTGGCACTGCCACTGATTGTCTGGTCGATCGCCTATATTGGTCTGCTGTATTACTTTTTACCGCGCCTCGCCCAGGTTTCTACCGCCCAGGCAGACGCCCGCTCGGAAATGACCGGCCGCCTGGTCGACACCTACACTAACATCGCCACCGTCAAATTATTTTCTCACTCCCAGCGGGAAGCCGTTTACGCCCGCGAAGGTATGGAGCATTTTCTCTCCACCGTGTATCCACAAATGCGTCTCGCCACCCTGTTAAACAGCGGCGTCTGGGCGATTAATGCCTTATTGATTTTTTCCGTCGCGGCGCTGTCGGTCTGGTTATGGACAATAGATGCGATTTCAACCGGAGCCATTGCCGCTGCGGTCGGTCTGGTGCTGCGTCTCAACGGTATGGCACAGTGGATTATGTGGGAAGTTTCTGCGCTCTTTGAAAACATCGGCACCGCTCGCGATGGCCTCAACACCCTTGCCAAACCCCGCGATGTTCAAGACCAGCCCGGTGCTGCGCCGTTGATCGTGAACCAAGGTGGCATCAAGTTTCAGGACGTCAGTTTTCACTACGGCAAACAAAGCGGTGTGCTTGAGCATTTTTCACTGGATATCAAACCCCACGAAAAAATTGGCCTGGTCGGTCGCTCCGGGGCCGGCAAATCTACACTGGTCAATTTGCTGATGCGTTTTTACGACGTCGAGTCCGGCAGCATTTTAATTGATGGCAACAATATCGCCTCAGTCACTCAGGAAACGTTGCGCACACACATCGGCATGGTGACCCAGGACACCTCGCTGCTGCACCGCTCCGTGCGCGATAATTTACTGTACGGCAAACCCGATGCCACCGAAGAAGATATGATCCGCGCCGCCAAACAGGCCGAGGCCCACGACTTTATTCTGGAACTGAATGATGGTCAGGGGCGCACCGGCTATGACGCCCATGTCGGTGAGCGGGGCGTAAAGTTATCTGGTGGTCAACGTCAGCGAATTGCCATCGCTCGGGTGCTGATTAAAAACGCGCCCATCCTGATTCTGGATGAAGCCACCTCGGCTCTGGACTCTGAAGTAGAAGCGGCGATTCAAGCCAATTTATCAACCATGATGGAAGGCAAAACAGTGATCGCCATTGCGCATCGCCTGTCGACCATTGCTGCGCTGGATCGTCTGATCGTGCTCGATGAGGGCCGCATTGCAGAACAGGGTACCCACGCTGAGTTGATTGCCGCCGGAGGCTTATATGCACAGCTGTGGGCGCACCAGTCCGGCGGATTCCTGGGCGATTTATAAGCCAGCAACGCTGCCTGTTATTGCCACGAGATGGGTGGCGAATTAGCCGGTGTGCGCTAAGCAGGCTTAGCGTTTTGGAAAATAGAGATCACGGATGATCCAGATAATCCCGATCAAAAAACCGACATGCGCGGCCATGGCTCCCAGAGCAAAAATCCAGCTGAGTACGACCGGATTGCCCTGCTCCGGGCCAAAGGCGCTGTACAACATAATGGGTGCGGCGCAAACCAGTACGAGCAGCAGACTCAGTGCAATAACTTTAACACCCGGCAGTGCGGTACTGCGCAATATGGCAGTGATTGGATTTTTCAAGGCGCCACCCGTAGCTGTTTTTTTCATTATTAAAATTAATTACCACATCAAGTCATCGGGAATGACGTAATCCTTATAAGGATCTTCTTCATCCGCTACTTGCGTGGGGTTATTGACCTTGATCACGACTTGCTCGTCGCGCTGGGCAATTTTCTCAGCGACGATGCGCGGCACCAGTTCATAGCCCTCACCCAAAGCGACGATCACCAATTGCCCGCGCATAATGTGTTGTTGCACCAGCGGTGATACGCGTATTTTCTTAATCAGTTTGCCGTGGGTAAAGTTATATTCCACCTCATCTTTACCGGCCCCTTTGGGCTGGCGATGAGCTTCAATGAGTTGCTTGATTTGTGCGGCAATGGCTTTTTGTTGCAGCTCAAGATCGCGCTGACGATTAAGTTCGCGATCGCGCTCAGCCTTTTCGGTTCGGCTCAGCTCCGCCTGTAGTTTCACTTCATCGACCACCGGCTCACTGGCGCGGCGAGCGAGCTTATTGTCACGGCGCTTTTCTTTGGTGGCCTGCTTGGCTTTTTTGCTGTCAATCAAACCCGCTTTTAATAATTGATCCTGTAACGATGCCATAAATAAACGTCCGCTCATCAATGAAACACAGCGGGTATTATGCCTGCACCATCGTTTTTATGCATGGAAAAACCTCCGCTGCCGGTCAGCGTAAAGGCACTGCTAAACCTGATAAACTGCCGACCCGTTCACCAACCTTGCTGCACAACATGAGCCTTCACCGACCCACTTGGGACATTTTTTGCCGCGTTATCGATAACTACGGGGATATCGGTGTGTGCTGGCGTCTGGCCCGGCAACTGGCTGACGAATACCCGTTGCAGGTGCGCCTGTGGGTGGATGATCTGACACCGCTCACCCACCTTTGGCCGGGCGCAACTATGGCTCCCCGGCAACAAGTAGCGCAGGTAGACGTGCGCCAGTGGTCAGCACCCTTTCAGCAAGTTAAAGCACCGGCCGATGTCGTCATTGAAGCCTTTGGCTGTGACCTGCCGGATAACTATCTGGCGGCGATGACCCAACGCGCGCCACCGCCGGTGTGGATCAATCTGGAATACTTGAGTGCAGAACCTTGGGTAGAAGGCTGTCACCAGATGCTCTCGGTGCACCCACAGTCCGGTTTAAAAAAGACCTTTTTCTTTCCCGGGTTTACCGCCGCCACCGGCGGACTACTGTGCGAGCGAGACTTATTGATGCACCAGAGGAGTTTCGATACGGCAGCCCGTCAGGTCTTTTTGCAGCAACTCGCCGTAGCTGACACCGGCCAACGCCTGATCTCACTTTTTGGCTACGAAAATCCCGCCATAGGCGCGCTGCTGGATACCTGGCAGCAGGCCGCGCAGCCCCTGACCTGCTTTATTCCTACCGGTAAGATTCTTACCAGTGTTAACCAGCATCTGGGGCAGACGTTAACCGTGGGCGACCGCTATCAGTACGGCAACCTGCAGCTGGCCATCCTGCCTTTTCTCGCCCAGACAGACTATGACCGCTTGCTGTGGTCGTGTGACGTGAATTTTGTGCGCGGCGAGGATTCCTTCGTGCGCGCCCAGTGGGCCGCCCAACCCTTTATCTGGCACATCTATCCGCAAGAAGAACAAGCGCATCAAACAAAGCTTCAAGCCTTTTTGGAGCGCTACCTTCGAGTGGCGGAGCCAGAACTGGCCTCTGCCATCACGCGGCTTTGGCAGGCCTGGAATGACGGAGAAAACTGCGCATCCGCCTGGAACACCTGTATGGCGCGCTATCCCCAGTGGCAGCAACATTGCCAGCGCTGGCGCGAAGAACTGACATCTGGCCGGGATCTGGCGCGTAAATTGGTGCAATTTTCCCAAAAAAGCCTATAAATTTTCTCAAAAACGGCTATAGTAGCCGCCCATTTTATTCAACATCATTGTTTGGAAGTGATCATGAAAACAGCACAAGAACTGCGCGCCGGTCATGTAATTAGCATCGACGGCTCTCCCTGGGTAATCCAGAAAGCGGAGTTTAATAAATCTGGCCGTAACTCGGCAGTTGTTAAAATGAAGCTTAA
>CAYTQQ010000090.1:0-4863 GCA_964440135.1 uncultured Cellvibrionaceae bacterium
ACAACTCTTCTTTCGTTGACGCCAGTAATTTACCCGCAGCGCGGAAGTGACCGATGTTGGTCATGCACGAACCAATGAACACTTCATCAATCTTGTCACCGGCAACTTCTGACAAGACTTTTACATCGTCAGGATCGTTGGGGCAGGCGAGGATAGGTTCTTTCACCTCGTTCAGATCGATCTCGATCACGGCTGCATATTCCGCATCAGCGTCGGCTTCCATCAATTCCGGATTGGCCAGCCACTCTTCCATCTTGCGTGCGCGACGCTCAAGGGTGCGGACATCGCCGTAGCCTTGTTCGATCATCCAGCGCAGCATGGTGATGTTGGAGGTCAGGTATTCGATGATCGGTTCTTTATCCAGCTTGATCGTACAGCCAGCCGCTGAACGCTCAGCTGAAGCATCAGAAATTTCAAACGCCTGCTCAACTTTCAGATCGGGCAAACCTTCTACTTCCAGGATGCGGCCCGAGAAGATGTTCTTTTTGCCTTTCTTCTCGACGGTCAACAGGCCTTGCTTAATGGCGTACAGCGGGATGGCGTTCACCAGATCGCGCAGGGTAATACCCGGCTGCATTTCACCTTTAAAACGTACCAGTACCGACTCAGGCATATCCAGCGGCATAACCCCGGTCGCTGCGGCAAAGGCAACCAGACCAGAACCGGCAGGGAAGGAAATACCAATCGGGAAGCGGGTGTGCGAGTCACCACCAGTACCTACGGTATCCGGCAACAACATGCGGTTCAGCCAGCTGTGAATAATGCCGTCGCCCGGACGCAGAGAAACACCGCCACGGGTCATAATAAAGTCGGGCAGGGTGTGCTGGGTTTCGATGTCCACCGGCTTGGGATAAGCGGCGGTGTGGCAGAAAGACTGCATGGTCAGGTCGGCAGAGAAGCCGAGACACGCCAGGTCTTTTAGCTCGTCACGGGTCATCGGGCCAGTTGTGTCCTGAGAGCCGACAGTGGTCATGTAAGGCTCGCAGTAGGTGCCCGGACGAATGCCGGTTACGCCACAGGCTTTACCCACCATCTTCTGCGCCAGGGTGTAGCCCTTGCCGGTATCGGCGGGCGATTCTGGCAGGCGGAACAGGGTGCTGGGCGGCAAGCCGAGAGCCGCGCGCGCTTTGGCGGTCAGGCCACGGCCAACAATCAGCGGAATACGGCCACCGGCCTGTACTTCGTCGAGCAGTACCTGGGACTTGAGAGAAAAATCAGACAGGACTGCACCCGTCTCAGCATTAAGAATTTTGCCTTCATAAGGGCGGATGTCGATCACATCGCCCATGTTCAAGCTGTCTACCGGCGCTTCAAATACCAGAGCACCCGCGTCTTCCATGGTGTTGTAGAAAATCGGTGCGACTTTACCGCCGATACATACACCACCGGTGCGCTTATTCGGTACGCCCGGAATATCTTCACCGATAAACCACAGCACCGAGTTGGTGGCGGATTTACGGGAAGAGCCGGTACCGACCACATCACCGACAAATGCCAGCGGATAGCCTTTGGTTTTCAGCGCTTCGAGCTGCTGGATCGGGCCGACCGTGCCGGGCTGATCAGGGGTAATGCCTTCACGGGCCATTTTGAACATGGCCAGCGCGTGCAGCGGAATATCCGGGCGCGACCAGGCATCAGGGGCAGGGGAGAGATCATCGGTATTGGTTTCACCGGTGACTTTAAAAACGGTCAGCTTGGTGCTTTCGGGCACTTTAGGCTTGCTGGTAAACCATTCGCCATCGGCCCAGGACTGCAGCAGTTCCTGGGCGTGAGCATTACCGGCCTTGGCTTTGTCTTCCACATCGTGGAACGCATCAAACATCAGCAGGGTGTGTTTGAGTTCCTGGGCCGCCAGCGGGGCCAGCTCTGCATGATCGAGCAGCTCAATCAGCGTCTCGATGTTATAGCCGCCGAGCATCATGCCCAGCAATTTAATGGCCAGAGGCTTATCAATCAGCGGAGAAGACGCTTCACCTTTGACAATTGCGCTCAAAAACGCCGCTTTTACATAGGCTGCTTCATCCACACCGGGCGGAACACGGTTGGTGATCAGATCGAGCAGGGTGTCGGCTTCGTTAGCCGGTGGGTTTTTCAGTAACTCCACCAAGCCAGCAACTTGCTCAGCACTAAGTGGTTTCGGGGGAATACCTTCTGCTGCGCGTTCGGCGACGTGGGTGCGATAAGCTTCAAGCACGGTTTATATCCTCTGGATGTTTGAAGTTACTCCGTTGACAGGATCTCTGTCGCGGGAGGCTATCCATGACCTTCATGGATGAAATGATCAATTTGGCGGGCAATCAATCGGGCGCGAAGTATACATGATGCCCGGAAGGCTGTTAACCGGGCTGTTTTTGGTAGCGCTATCAAATTACCCTTTTTGTCGGCAAGCTATGGTATGTTACGCAGCCAAAAGTTGTTTTCGGATAGGCGACGCCTTCAATAATAAATTGGTTCTGGTAATGCAGGAGTTCTGAGGCTACCGGACTGCCTTTATCTTCGCAGGAGTAATGAGCATGACATTCACCCCAAGATTTTTATCCGTTTCTTTTGTCGCTGTAAGTGTACTTCTGTGTGCCTGCAAACCGTCAGCTACCTCAGCCACGGCTACCCCCGGTTCCAGCCCAGCGGCGGTCACTACCGCCGCGCCCGCAGCAACCCCAGCGACCTTCGAATTTGAATCCTGGAGTTGTCCCGCCGAGCCCGGTACCGCACCCTCTGGCGAGCTGGTGGCCGAGCGTGTTACCGCTGCCAATTCGACCCGCACTGAACGCGGTTTATATGAAGGTCCGGTCTGGCTAAACGGCGCCTTATATTTTTCAGATTTTACCTTTACCGAAGGTTTTCCTTCGCGTATCCAGCGCCTGACCGCTGATGGCGTACTGGAAACTTTTGTCGAGAACAGTGGCACCAACGGCCTGGCGATAGATGCCGATGGTTATTTGCTGGGCGCTGCCCACGGCAATAAATCCATTTCGCGCTTTCATCCGCTGACCAGCGAGCGCAGCGTTATTGTCGATACCTTCGAGGGCAATGCGTTTAACTCGCCCAATGATCTGACCGAAGCCACCGACGGCAGCCTCTACTTTACCGACCCGGATTATCAACGTGCGGCAGCGCCAGGCGGTCAGCCCAAAACCAACGTTTTCCAGATCACGCCAGCTGGCGAGATTCGCGTAGTGGATGACACCATCAAGAATCCTAACGGCATTTCGCTGTCACCTAATCAGGACGTGCTCTACGTAGCGGGTGGTGATTTCAATGGCGTGCTGCGCGCTTACCCGATTGTTGACGGTATTCCCGGCGAAGGTAAAACCCTGGTCGAAGGCATCAAGATCCCCGATGGCATGGCGATTGATTGCTTAGGCAATATTTATGTCACCGAGCATGCCGCCAAGCGGGTGCGGGTATTTACACCGGAAGGCAGTGAAATCGCCACCATCAATGTGGATACCAATATCACCAACGCTGCCTTTGGCGGCCCTGAGCGCAAAACCCTGTACCTCACCGGTGCCGGCGCTGTCTGGAGCATCGAGCTGGACGTAGCAGGCTTCCCTTACTGATTTCTCCTGCGTAAACCTCCAAAGATTGCACGAGCACTCTGTTACCGGAGTGCTCGGCAGTTTCGGCCCGTGCGCCGTATAGCAAGCAACCGTCAAAAAACCTTTTGGTCGACTAATTCCGTCAGAACAAGTAAGGTGGTTTGTCTTAACGCTCGAATTCAGCAGCACCCTGATTAACCGCACACTTTTCTCTATGCCGCTATTCAAACCCGTAAAAACTCCCTGTATTGGTGTTTGCTCCACTGGTATTGGCGACAATGTTTGCCGTGGTTGCAAGCGCTTTGCGCACGAAGTGATCGACTGGAATGCTTACACCCACGAGCAGCGGTTAATTATTGCCCAAAGACTCGAATCCTATTTAACCCAGGTGGTGCAAAACATCATCGAAGTGGTCGATGCCCATTTGTTGTTACAACAGATAAAGCATCAGCAGATATTTTTTAAAGAAGAGCAAAACCCTTACTGCTGGGTATTTGATTTGCTGCGCGCTGGCGCCAGTCAGATTCAGGACATAGGCGTCTACGGTTTGCGCCTGCAGCCCGCCTGGCGCGACGCCTCACTAAAAGAAATTCGCGATGCGATCGATCAGGATTTTTATGCACTGTCCTGCGCCTACTACGAACGCTATATCGAACCGGGAATCACCCATAAACAACGTTAGTTTGCTAAACACCTATGAACGCTCTTGCCGAAATTAATCAATTTTTATTGTGTGAAACCCCGGATGCCTGGGTGCAGGCTGCGCTGCAAAATCAGGCGCTGCTGTTGCTCGATCACGCCAACTGCGAAAAAAAAGCCGCATCGACCGCCATCAACCTGATGTACCGCTATGTCGGTGACTTTGAAATGATGCACAAGATGTCGCGCTTGGCGCGGGAAGAGCTGCGTCATTACGAGCAGGTAATGTCATTGATGCAAGCACGCGGCGTCGCCTATGAACAAATTACCCCGTGCCGTTACGCCTCGGAATTGCGCAAGCCAGTACGCACCTACGAACCCGGCCGCTTTGTCGACACCTTGATTGTGGGTGCCATTATCGAAGCGCGCTCCTGCGAGCGTTTTGCGAAAGTGGCGCCTCATTTGGATGAAGAATTACAAACGTTTTATCTGTCGCTGCTAAAGTCCGAAGCCCGCCACTACCAGGATTATTTACACCTCGCCAAAAAAGGTGCGGAGGGCGAAGATATCAGTGATCGCATTAGGGTTTTTCTGGAGCTGGAAAAAACGCTGATTCAAAGCCCGGATACAGAGTTTCGTTTTCACTCGGGTGTGCCTGCTTAACTGTTCTCAAGCATGTAGGCAC
>CAYTQQ010000090.1:4963-8263 GCA_964440135.1 uncultured Cellvibrionaceae bacterium
GAGTTTCGTTTTCACTCGGGTGTGCCTGCTTAACTGTTCTCAAGCATGTAGGCACGCAGCTGGCGTTCCTCTCGCATAACATAGAGGACAAGAACCCGCTTCGCATCCACACGATAAAAAACGCGGCACGGTGGAATCACTAGCTCTCTGTATACCGAATCAGGGAGCTCTGGCGGAATCCGTCCGGATTCGGGAAAACTCTTCAAGCGTTGGGTTTTATTGAAAAGCTCTTGGACGAGATGCTTTGCAGCAACAGCATTATCCAGAGCAATGTACTCAGCGATAGCGTCCAGTTCTTGAAGAGCGGGCTCCGTCCAGATTACTTCAGCCATTTACTCATTTTCTCCCTGGCCTCACTTTGGCTGTACGTTCTTCCCTCGAGTACAGCACGCTCGCCCCGTGCAAGCCCCTCAAGCAGCACAAGTCGGCGCTGCATAAACTCGTAATCCTGCACATCGACGAGATAAGCGGATGGCTGACCATGCTCGGTGATCAGTACCGGCTCCTTCGACGAATGCAGCTCTGCCAAAATTTTTGTGGCCTGGCGTTTGAGGTTCGTAACCAGCTCGACTTTCATGAGTTCACCCTGATTCAGACGGATAGTGCCACTATAGTAGCACCTTTCAGGAGTGGCGATCCCAGCTAAACGCCCAGTTCAGCCGCAGCGGGTACGGAGTGACTTTTGGGTTGTTGTTTGAGTGACAACGAGTACCACAAAAGATGCGTAGTGCCCATTGTCGGTCTGTAACTGATTGTTATGAGCTATTTTCAAGGGCGCACCAACTTGACTTGCAATTCATACCCGACCGCATGGGCATACTTTTGCAGCGTAGCCAGCGAAGGGGAATGCTTGCCATTGCCTAAAGAAGATTCCAGCCTTGTCACGGCTGGCGGTTTTGTTCCCATACGCTCTGCAACGTCGGCTTGACTAAGACCTGCTGTTTGCCTTGCCTTGAGCATTTGGCGCAGAAGCGCAAATTCTGGAGTCATTTCATCGTAAGCAGCTTTCACGTTTGGATTAGAAAGTGCCTTTGCTTTTAATTCACTATGATTCATTTTTTACCTCACTCAAGCGTTGTTGAGCTTTACGCAATTCTTTGGTTGGCGTCTTCGGGGTTTTCTTGATAAACCCATGCAGCATAATGATGCGCTTGCCCACTTTGGTGCAGTAAAAGACTCTGACAATACCTTCCTTACCCTTCACTCTCAGTTCACAAAGACCATCGGACATGGCCTTTGTATGGGGCATACCCAGATCTGCTCCAAATTCCAGCATTAAATCTGTTAAGTGAAAATACTTTGCCGACAAGCCAGCAGGGAGCTCTAATACAAACTGCTCCACATCCTTGTACCTATATTCAACTATCCATGTCATGGCCGAATGGTAACATATTTGTTATGCTGCGTAAGAGGCTAATGTATAGCTCACTCGATACAAGCACGTGCTTACAGGCGGGGAAAATAGACATGAAAGTTAATGACAATCCTGTGCTTGGCAACTATCGATGTATTTTCCCCTGACAAGTACATCCTCATTTTCTTTTGCTAAACCATGCGCTAAAAATCCCTTTGCTTTATCGCGCTCTATTGAAGAGTTATTAAACACACTTTCAAAAAAGCTAACAGCTGCGGCTTTGGTGAGCATGTGCTGCCTTAGCGGATTTAACGCTTCACGCTTGGTGCCGTTGGGGTCGCATGCCACACTAGCGTCATCATAAATAACGCCTTGATCAGTGGTTCCCAACAGTGGATACCAGGCTTTTTCTTCAGCTCCTCGGGCTATACCCATGCTGTCCATTTTCATGTTCATGAGGTAGCAAGCCAAGCTGTCAGGGTTATCTGTCCAGCGTAAAACCGCAGACATTCCCGCAAAGCCCATATGTGAACCCTGCTCAATTTTCACCAACACACTATTATTAATGCGTTCTAAAATAATTGCAGCGTGATCATCATAAGGCACCATTTCGTCCGATGTCCCAGCTACCATCATGAATGGAATACTATTAGTTTGATAAAAAACGTCATCCAGCATTGCAGTTGGTCCCGCGAGCGAAACCACTGCTTTTATTCGGCGATCAAGGTATGTGGGATGGTAAGCGGCGAGGGTACTGGTTAGCCCACCCAATGAATATCCCATAACACCAATTCTATTTTCATCGATCAAATGACTAAACGCTTTGCCAACGTCTGTAGTTGGGTCGGTTATTCTATTAATAAGAAAGCTTATGTCAGCCGGTTGGTTTACTACATCAGCTATCAATAGCGCATCGCCACTCGTGTTACTGGTTAGCGGATAATTAGCTGCCAATACTATATAACCACGAGAGCTTAATTGTTGAAGAATGTAGTTGGTATCACCTCGCTCAGACATTAATCCGTGACTGTATACAATAAGCGGATAACGTTCATTTTTCTGACTTTTAGGAAACCAGACGGTTGATTCAAATTGCCGATAAGGCAAGCCCTCAAATTTAGAAAAATATTCATGAGCCTGAGTTTCCCGGGTTTCGTCACGCAACGTAAAATCTATTGATGAAACTTCGTACTTGCCGTTTTCCGACCAATAGACACTTTGGCTATTCTCTGCAAACGGCTCAGGTATTTTTGAGAATTTAAGTAGGATAAAACCTACAACAAGCACTAAAGCCAATATGGCGATTAAAGAAAGCAATATCTTTTTTAACATGATGAGTCCTTTTGGTTTACTTGAACATATTGGCGTCCATTGACAGGAGTAGCTAATTAAAAACGGGTAAATAAGTTAAGCGGAAGGCGTTCTGCTTCGAGTTCACCCTGATTTAGATCAATAGTGACACTATAGTGTCACTTTCTGATTGTAGCAATCTCAGCTAATGCCGGAGTTAACTCGCGCCATAAAGCGGCTTAGACTTGAACATCCCCGGTAAGATCAACGCGCATAACACTAACGTGGACGCCCCGGTATTCCTCTCTGGAAATAGTTTTCCAGCCGAGCTTTTGGTAAAAAGCTTCCTGATCTGGAGTAAAAAGAAACAGCTCAGAAAAACCGTGTTGCGCGGCGTAATTCATCACGCCTTTAACCAACAGCGACCCAATCCCTTTACTGCGCTCCTCCGGCTTAACAAACACACTGGCCAGCCAGGGCGTAAGCTCGGGCTTTGTATCCATATCACACCGTAAAATCCCCGCCGACCCGATCACCGCTTGCGCGTCAATCCAGACCAACATTTTGGGTATGGATTTGCCTGACAAATATTCCTGCATCTTTTCGATACGTGTCGCAAGGCTGCCGCCGGGGTTCAGGTGTCCCCATTCCTGATG
>CAYTQQ010000091.1:0-8023 GCA_964440135.1 uncultured Cellvibrionaceae bacterium
ACGGCAATAATCAAGGCAAAGGTCAGAAAGTATGGACGTAAGTTTGGAAAGCCTGAAAGTAATGGTTATCGATGATAGTAAAACCATTCGCCGTACGGCAGAAACCCTCCTTAAAAAAGCAGGTTGTACTGTAGTTACCGCGACTGATGGGTTTGATGCCCTGGCCAAAATTGCAGACACTCGGCCCGATATTATTTTTGTCGATATCATGATGCCGCGGCTTGACGGCTATCAAACCTGTGCATTAATTAAAAACAACAGCGAGTTCAAAAGCACGCCGGTCATTATGCTCTCCAGTAAAGACGGCTTGTTCGATAAAGCCAAAGGACGAATTGTCGGCTCTGATCAGTACCTCACCAAGCCCTTTAGTAAAAGTGAGTTGCTCGGTGCAATTGAAGCTCATGTTAAACCAGCCTCCTAATCAACCAGGATCCTCGTCACCCCCGGTTGGTGATTTACTTTTTTACATGCAACCACTTTCGGAGTAGCTATGGCCAGAGTATTAATCATTGATGACTCGCCCACTGAAACCTACAAGTTAACCAGCATGCTGGAAAAAATAGGCCATGTGGTTTTAACGGCTGATAACGGCGAAGCGGGCATTGAGCTTGCTAAAAAAGAGCGTCCCGACCTGGTATTAATGGATATCGTCATGCCCGGTTTAAACGGGTTTCAGGCTACCCGCCAACTGTCCAAACTCCCTGAGACAGCCGATATCCCGGTGATTATTGTCACCACCAAAGATCAACAGACGGATCGGGTGTGGGGTATGCGGCAAGGTGCCAAAGCTTATCTCACCAAACCTATTCAACCTGAGGTGTTAATTTCAGCCATGGCTGAAGTGATGCGTTAATTCGCAGCCACCCATAATCAGCAAGAAAACTAATAACAATATTGGAGCTAATCCACGGACACGTGTGACGTACTTCGATTAGCTCTTGTAGGCGGAATGTCTATGGCGGAATCCCAAGCGGCCTTCCAGGCGCTACTTCAACTAGCTCAGCTCAGCCGTGCGGCAGCGCGCGGCCTGCCCGCACAAACTGACATCCGACCGCATTGGAGTGGTATTGGCTTTTCCCTGATGGGTACTTATTACGTAGCCCCGATGGGTGAAGTATCGGAAATGCTGGAAGTGCCCAGCTACACCCACCTACCCGGTGTTCAACCCTGGGTAAAAGGCGTGGCCAACGTGCGCGGCCGGCTGTTGCCGTTATTTGATCTGGCAGTCTTCTTTGGTGATCGCCTGAGCAGTGGCCGAAAGCAGCGGCGCGTGCTGGTACTGGAAACCGAAACGCTTTACAGCGGCTTGATGGTTGACCAGGTGTTCGGCATGCAGCATTTCCCGCTGGACGAATACCGTGAACAGGCAGGCGACGATGTTGCGCCAGACATTTTGCCTTATATCACCGGAAGTTATGTGCTGGGGGGACATCAGTGGTCGCTGTTTCGTCCCGCTCTCCTGGCAGAAGATCCACGTTTTACCAATGCGGCCAGAACTTAACCCGGAGCCAACGCTGGTTTTAAGGCGGGTGGATGCGATACAGATAAAAAAGTTGGTTAGGAGTACAAAATGAAAAGTGAAACCAGAAGCCCCCTCGCGGCACTGAAAGCAAGCCCGGCGATATCGGCAGCCGTGGTCTTGTTGATTGCGTGCCTTGTGGCGATACCTGTGTGCTATCTCGTGGTACAACAGGATGCGGCCAACGACCAACGCTATCTGCAACAGGTTGCAGAGCTGCGTGCGGAAGCTTACCGCCTCACCGCCTTGTCCCGGGACGCAACGTCGGGGGATGAGCAGGCTTTTACCGAACTTGAAGGCGTTGTGCGCACCATGAGCAGCACCTGGGATTCGCTGCGCCTGAGCGACCCTCGCACCCAGCGCGAATTAATTTCGGAGTTCACTACCTTTGAGGGCATCTGGAGCCGCGTCAAAAACAACGCCCAGGTCATTGCCTCTAACCAGGATTTGATTGTTGCGCTTAACACCGTAGGGCGTGAGCTGAATAACAACCTTCCCACCTTGCAGGCGCAGCACAATAACATTGTGGAAATTCTGCTGGAGAACGAAGCACCTGCGGATCAGGTATCTCAGGCGCAAATGCAATCATGGCGCGCTGAACGTATCGGCCGTAACGTGGATAAGATGCTGCGCGGTGACACCGACGCGAGCACTGCGGCGGATCAGTTTAACCTCGACGCCAATATTTATGGCCGGGTACTGGTCGCCATGCAGGAAGGCGATGCCACCATGCGCATTCCGCGCGTAGCCGACGCCAACGCGCGCGCCAGCCTGCTGCAAATTGCTGCGCTTTTTGAAGCGGTAAACGAATCGGTTCAGGAAATGTTCGAAGGTTCCTCAACCCTGTTCCGGGCTCGTCAAGCCAGCGACGCCATGCTCGAAGACAGCCCCCAGCTGCTGCAAGCACTGGCCACTATCTCTGACCGTATCGGTACCCAGGCAGCCGTTCGCCCCATCAATAACCGCCTGATCTTGGGCCTGGCTGTTATCGCGGTTGTCTGTCTCGGCATTATCGGTTTCAACATGTATCGCAGCACCCGTCGTCGCTTGATCGAGACCGCCGAAACCAATGAGCGTAACCAGACCGCAATTTTGCGTCTGCTTGACGAACTGGCCGACCTCGCGGACGGTGACTTAACCACGACCGCTACCGTAACCGAGGACTTCACCGGTGCGATTGCCGACTCTATTAACTTCACCATCGACCAGCTGCGGATTCTGGTAGCACGAATCAACGAAACGGCAGTGAACGTATCGGCGGCGGCGCAAGAGACACAGCAAACTGCCCTGCACCTTGCCGAAGCCTCTGAACACCAAGCCCAAGAAATTGCCGGTGCATCGGCCGCGGTAAACGAAATGGCGGTGACCATTGACCAGGTATCGGCGAACGCCGCCGAATCGGCAGCGGTAGCGGAGCGCGCGGTATCCATCGCAGGCAACGGCGCCAAAGTGGTACAAAACACCATCCACGGGATGGATACCATCCGCGAGCAGATCCAGGATACTTCCAAGCGTATTAAACGCCTCGGTGAATCGTCACAAGAGATTGGTGACATCGTAAGCCTGATTAACGACATTGCTGACCAAACCAACATCCTCGCACTTAATGCGGCAATTCAGGCATCGATGGCCGGTGACGCAGGCCGCGGCTTTGCGGTGGTAGCGGATGAGGTTCAACGCCTCGCAGAACGTTCAGCCGCGGCAACTAAGCAGATTGAAGCGCTGGTAAAAACGATTCAGAACGATACCAACGAAGCGGTAATTTCGATGGAGCAAACCACCTCTGAAGTAGTGCGCGGTGCGCGCCTTGCACAGGATGCGGGTGTGGCCCTGGAAGAAATTGAAAACGTATCCACATCTCTTGCGGAATTGATCCAGAACATTTCGAACGCGGCGCGCCAACAAGCGTCATCCGCCGGCCACATCTCCAATACGATGAACGTTATCCAGGAGATTACCACCCAGACCTCTGCCGGTACCTCAGCAACGGCACAGTCAATTGGTAACCTGGCGGAAATGGCCCTGGACCTGCGCGAATCGGTTGCGGGCTTCAAGCTGCCAGAAGAGCATTCTCACAGCGATATCGCCAGTTACAGTCAGGCATCTGCCACTGCCGTGGCTGGTCTTGCCGACGAGCTGGATGTTATTGACCTGGATGATGAAGTATTACCTGACGATGATTACCAGCAGATGGCAGTCAAGGGCTAAGCAACAATTACCACTACACGCACTTAGTGTTTGGATGTAACTATGGCTTGGTCCCTGCGACGCTTACCGGCACTTTCTAATCACCAATTTGCACGTTGGAGCAAATTGCTGGAAGAACGTACCGGTATCCAATTAACGCAAACCCAAAAAGGCTTGCTCGAATCCCAGCTCTCAATTCGCATGCGCGAGTTAGGTTACGATGACTATGATCTCTATTTTGATCGAGTCATCGAGGGGGTGTCGGGCCTGCTCGAATGGTCCATTTTAGTGGACCGGGTTGCGGTTAAAGAGACGAGCTTTTTCCGTCATCGTCCCTCCGTTGAATATGTGCGTCGTTACCTGCAAAACAAAATTAACAACCAGCAGCTGTCCAGCAGCTTTGATGTGTGGAGCGTCGGTTGCGCCACGGGCGAAGAGGCTTATTCCCTCGCCATGGTTATTAATGATTGTTTCGAACTCGCTGCCCTGGATCCCTATTACGGCATTACCGGATTTGATATCAGTACAACGGCTTTAACCAAAGCGCGCGCGGCGCGTTACAGCGCGCGGCGGATGGACGAAGTGACGCCAGAAGAAATCAACCGCTACATGCAACAGCGGCCCGACAGCAGTTATGAAGTGGTGAGCAAATTGCGCGACCGGGTGTGCTTCACGCAGTGCAATCTGGTGCGCGCCGGCTCCTTACCCGCGGTCAAAGTGGATGTCATCTTCTGTCAGAACCTGCTGGTTTATTTTCGCCGCTGGTTGCGGCGCGATATTTTAAATGCCTTGGTTGAGCGCTTAAAACCCGGCGGCCTGTTAATTATCGGCCTCGGCGAAGTCGTGGACTGGGAACACCCCCACATGCAACGCATTGCGCTTGACGACGTACAAGCTTATCTGCGTGATGAGCGACAATAATGATGAGGAAGGCCCCGCATGGCTGACAATCGCAATTTTGCCGCACTCGATTGGTTGATCCACGAGATCGGTGAGACACTCAAAGAAGCGCGGCAGTCCCTCGAAGCCTATGTCGAGAATCCCAAAGACACTGTCCGCATTCGCTTTTGCCTGACCCATATTCATCAGGTCCATGGCAGCTTGCAAATGGTCGAGTTCTACGGCGCGGCGCTGCTCGCTGATGAAATGGAACAGCTGACCCAGGCTATGATTAACAACGCCGTGGCCAGCCCGGCGGAAGCGCAAGAAGTATTGATGCGCGCTATTTTGCAATTCCCGCTTTACCTTGAGCAGGTCAAAACCACCCGCAAAGACAACCCGCTGGTCGTCCTGCCGCTGTTAAATGACCTGCGCGCCGTACGCGGTGAAAACTTACTCACTGATACCAAACTTTTTGTACCCAATCTGGCACCCGCAAAACGCATCACCGGCACACGCCTGCCTGCGACTTACGACAATACCCAGTTTCAGGCAATGGCTTTAAAGCTGCGACAAATGTATCAGTACGCAGCAGCAGGATTTATTCGCGGCGTAAACCCGGAAGAAAATCTGGCTTACCTGCAAAAAGTATTTTTGCGTCTGTACAAATTAACCCAGGGCACGGCGCGGCAACCGCTGTGGGACATCTGTCTGGCCTTGGCCGAAGCCTTGCAAATAGACGCGCTGGAAATCAGCGTTTCGATTAAAAATTTGCTCCGGCAATTAGATCGTGAAATTAAACTGCTTGTGGTGCATGGCAACAAAGCACTCAACTCCTACACCAAAGACGATCTGATCAAAAACCTGCTCTATTACGTAGCGCGCTCCGGCAAACACGCACCCGGTTTTGCACCCGACTCGCATCTGCAGCGGGTGTGCACCAATTACCAGCTGGACCAGGCTTTACTGGAAGGCAAAGAAACCAGCCAGGAATCGAGCAGCATCATGTCCGCACCTGACGCCGATGCCATGCGTTCGGTGGTTGATGCGCTCAAAGATGAACTGGATTTAATCAAACATGCCCTCGACGTTTGCTTGACCGGCAATGAAGGCCCCGATGTTCTGACCGACGCGCTGGGCGTTATCAAACGCATCGCCGACACCATGGCGGTGCTCGGCATTGGCGAATTGCGCAAACAGATTCTTGATCAGGGCGCAGTGCTGGAAAGTGTGGTCAACACCCAAGGTGAACTGTCCCACGAACAGCTTATGGCGGTTGCTGGCAATATCATTGAAATCGAACATGCGTTGGACGGTTTAACGGAAACCTCCAATCAACAAGATAATGTCAGCGATGCCGACATTACGCTTAATCGTGCGAAAGAATCTGTGCTGCGTGAATCCCGCAACGGCTTGGAACATGCGAAGGACGCGATCATCGAATACATCGCCTCGCAGTGGGATCAGGCGCACCTGCAACAAGTGCCGGAAACACTGCGCGCCATCCGTGGCGGCCTCGAAATTATGCCCCTGCCGCGTCCAGCACGTATTCTCGGTGCCTGTGCCCGCTACATTGAAGAACAACTGCTGGCGCAGCAAGTTACTCCGGATTGGCCATCGCTGGATACGCTGGCCGATGCCATTACCAGTGTTGAATATTATCTGGAGCGCCTGAGCAGTGGCGTGCGCAAAGAAGAAAACGATCTGCTGCTCAATGTCGCCGAAGAGAGCGTGGCTGCCTTAGGTTACGCCGTGGCCAAAACCCCGCGCAGTGAAACCGCAACGCCGGAGGTCGGTAGCGAAAATATTACCGCGGCCAGCGAGCACACCGACGCAGATGCTTTGCAAGATGCTTTCGATTTGCAGGATAGCTATAAGAAAGCGTTGGCAACCGATGACACGCAGGTAGCCGATGTTGAACCTACCGATCACACTCCCGGCTCGCTCAACGCCGATCCAGCTCCCGCCGTACTCGCGTTGCCAACAGCCAGCGCCAATGACTCTGATGATGACGATGAAGTCGATAACGAAATTATCGAAATTTTTGTCGAGGAAGCAGAAGAAGTTATTCAAACCATTGCCGAATACTTCCCCCGCTGGGCCAGCAATTTTGACGATGCCGAGTCGCTCACCGAATTTCGTCGCGCCTTCCATACGCTTAAAGGCAGTGGCCGCATGGTGGGTGCCAACGATATTGGTGAGCTGGCGTGGTCCATCGAAAATATGCTTAACCGTATTCTCGATGGGACCATCGTACCCGCAGAAGCCCACGTAGCAATCATTGATAAAGTGCGCGGATTATTTCCGGCGATGGTAACCGCTTTCCATCAGCAGCAACCGACACCGGAACCCGAGTTGTGCGACGCTTATCGTGCCCAAGCAGACGCTTTAGCCAAGGGCATTGTTCCCGCTGAACTCGAAAGTACGACGACGGCAACCATCACTGCCACGCCCATCAGTTCTGAAACCGAAACCGACGAAGCAGAAACCGACAATTATGCTGCGGAGCTGGCGCAAGCCTACTCACTGGCTACCGAAGCAGAACCCGCAAGTGACTTTACTGCAGCCATCGCAGTCTCCGATAGCGATGGCGATGGCGATGGCGATGGCGATGGCGATGGCGATGGCCAATTGTGGGATATTTTTGGCGCCGAAGCCGTATTTCATCTCGATACCTTAAAAGGTTATGTTGCGCGCATGGAAGCGCAGGCACCGATGTACGAACCACCCAGTGAAGATATGCAGCGCGCCTTGCACACGCTCAAAGGCAGCGCACACATGGCAGACATCACGCCGGTGGCCGAGCTGGCGACGCCGCTGGAAAAATTCGTCAAAGAATTGCGCAGTTACCACATCAATATCAACGATGACATTTTGCAACTGCTGCGTGACGCCGCCGCTTACACCGAACTTGCGCTGGATAATATTGCGCACCGGGAGCCGATAACAATTCCACGCTTGAGTCAGTTCGTTGCCCGGGTACATGAACTGCGTGAAATTCACGTAGCACCACTGGTGCGCCTGCAAGAAGCAGATGACTCGGGCAAGCGTCCGGTTGATCCCGAATTGCTGGCTATCTTCATGGCGGAAGAAATGAATTTGCTGCTCAATGCAGATCAAATCATTGCCCGCTGGCAGGCAACGCCTGCTGACCTTGAACAACTTGATCCAATGATCAAAGAGTTGCGCAACCTGACTTACGGCGCTGCTCATGCGTACTTGCCGCCCATGGCTGATCTGGGTAATTACCTGCAGCGGATCTATCAGGCAATTGTTAATAAAGAATTGGAGATCAGTGACGATCTTTGCACGACGCTCAACAGCGCTCACCTGGCGCTCCTGGATATGGTTGATGCAGTAGCTGCCGGTCAAAACCTCGCCGCTATTCCCACCGAGATCAAAGCCGCCCTGGCAAGCTACTGCGGCGAACCCGCGACC
>CAYTQQ010000092.1:0-7701 GCA_964440135.1 uncultured Cellvibrionaceae bacterium
CTGGTGTGGTATCACCTGGGTTGGATGGGTGAAACCATTCGTCGCACCGATAGCCGCATCAAGCGCCTTGAGGAACAAGAGCACGAATATACACTGGAAGACAGACGCGAACTGCTGACCATTATCGGTGAGCAATTAAGTACCTTAGGGCCGCGCTATCGCCAGCTGGCGGAGCATGGGCAAATTGAACTGGCGATGAGTCCTTATGCCCATCCGATCTTGCCGTTGCTGCTGGATCTTAATTCGGCGCGCGAGGCGATGCCCGATGTCAGCCTGCCTAAATCCAGTCACTACCCGGGTGGCGATGAGCGCGCACGCTGGCACCTGCAACAGGGATTGACAACCTTTGAAGAATTTTTTGGTTGGCGTCCAAAAGGATGTTGGGCCTCTGAAGGTTCGCTGAGCGATGCGACCTTAGCCTTGCTTAATGAAGCCGGATTTTCCTGGACGGCAACCGGCGATTCAGTTTTGCACAATAGTCTTCGACATGAAGATAACCTTGCAGTGCAAACTCAGCTTGAAGAAAGCAACACCTGTCTACACCGCGTCTATCAATTTGCAGAGCTGCCGATCCGGTGCATATTTCGCGATGATCGCCTTTCGGATCTCATCGGTTTTGAATACGCCACCTGGCATGCGGATCACGCCGTGGCCGATTTATTGAAGCACATGGAAACCATCGCCGATGCCTGTGACAACCCCAAGGACTGCTTGATTTCCATCATCATGGATGGCGAAAACGCCTGGGAATATTTTCCAGAAAATGCGTTTTATTTTATGGATGCGCTGTATAAACAGTTAAGTCATCACCCCAAGCTGGAACTCACGACCTTTTCTAATTTCCTCGAACTGCAACAACCTCAAGCTGTCGACTTGCCGCATCTCGTGGCAGGCAGTTGGGTGTACGGCACGTTTTCTACGTGGATAGGCGACCATGATAAAAATCGGGGCTGGGATATGTTGTGTGAAGCAAAGCGCCGGGTTGATCAGGTTTTTGCCAGTGGCAAGTTAACGCCGCAACAAGTTACTCAGGTCGAAAAGCAGCTGGCGCTGTGCGAAGGCTCCGACTGGTTCTGGTGGTTTGGGGATTATAACCCCGCGCAAAGCGTGAGTGATTTTGAGCATCTGTACCGTCATCATCTGATGAATTTATATGGCTTGCTCGATCTGCCCGTACCCGATTATCTCAGTCAGTCCATCAGTAAAGGCAGCGGCGCACCGGCATCGGGCGGCGTGATGCGTCATGGACACGCTGACTAGGAGGTAGTGAGTGCACAACCGAACAATGGACGGTTCACAGATTTTCGCAAAGCGGCGCGCAGGCGTGCTATTACATCCCACCTCGCTGCCTTCATCGTCTGGCGGCGACGTCTCCACAAGCGGTAACCTCGGGCCCGACGCTTACCGGTTTATTGATTTTATGGCTGCCAGTGGGTTAACCATTTGGCAAATGTTGCCCGTCGGCCCTACGCACAGTGATCGCTCGCCTTACCAATCCCTCTCGGCGCATGCGGGCAGTGCGGAGTTGATCAGTATCGACGGGTTGGTCGAGCAGGGTTGGGTAAGTGTTGCTGAGCTTTCAATTCATCAGCACGATCGTGCTGCACTTTTGCAGCTCGCAGCGAACCGCTTTTTTCAACAGCCTGAAAGCACTGGGGGCGCGGCTGAAGCCTCCAGTAGCGCCATGAGCGAAACAAAAAAAACGGGCAGGGTTGCGCACGCCCAGTATCAACAATTTTTTGAAGCCAATAGCCACTGGCTTAAGGACTTTGCGCTCTTTCAGACCTTGCGTCATGTTTTTGAATCGCTCCCATGGAATAGGTGGCCACGCGAATATGTCACCCGCGACGAGGCAGCACTGGTCGAATTTTCGGCGCAGCATTGGGACGCGTTGCGCTATTACTATTTCGAACAGTTTATTTTTCACCAGCAATGGCAGCAACTGCGTGAATATGCACACCAACGCGGCGTATTTTTATTTGGTGATATGCCCATCTTTGTCGCCCACGACAGTGCTGACGTCTGGGCTAATCAGCAGTTTTTTAATCTGGATAATGATGGCAATCCGCGCACAGTAGCCGGCGTGCCTCCGGATTATTTTTCAGAAACCGGCCAGCACTGGGGCAATCCTCATTACGACTGGGAAGCAATCGCAGCCAGCGGATTTGAATGGTGGCTGGCGCGCCTGCGCTCACAACTACAGCTGTTTGATTTACTTCGTATCGATCACTTTCGCGGCTTCGAAGCCTTTTGGGAAATACCGGGAGACAGTAAGGATGCGCGTCAGGGGCGCTGGGTAAAAGCACCGGGTCACGCCTTTTTGCGCGCTTGCTATCAAGCGTTTCCGGGATTGCCACTGGTGGCTGAAAACCTCGGCGTAATTACCAAAGAAGTCGAAGCGCTGCGGCGTGAATTCCAGCTACCGGGAATGCTGGTGTTGCAGTTCGCATTTGATGGCCACCCCGATAATCCCCATTTGCCCCATCATCATACCGTGCAGGATGTTATCTACACCGGCACTCACGACAACGACACGACGCTCGGCTGGTATAAGAGTTTGACAGAGCAAGAGCAAACGCGCCTGCATGAATATATTGCGGGTGTGGCCGACGAAATGCCCTGGATACTGATCAAATCGGCCCTGGCTTCGGTGTCGAAAATGGCCATTATTCCGCTGCAGGACTTTCTGGCTCTGGATGGCGAGCATCGTATGAATATGCCCGGCACCACGGACAAGAATTGGCGCTGGAAGTTTGACTGGCAGCAAGTGCCGGATAACCTCGCGCAGAAAATTCACCACCTTCTCTGGCTGTATGATCGTCTGCCCGATACAAAAAACATCTGACTAGCACGGCGCGTTAGTTGTTGTTGAATATAGCTGATCGAACAAGGCACTTGCTCAATGAAAGATATTTTCGAAGTCGCTAACGCGATAAGTTAATAAGCGGACATTTTATTCGATAGCGCTGTCGAAAAAATGCGCATATTTTTTGCATGACCTGTTAAGACAATGACGAGCACGAGGATGGCAATATGGAACACAGGTACGGAGAACGAGCGGAATTAAATCTCAGGGTGAATATTTTTAAGCTGGGATTATTGGCTGGTCGAGGCGTCATTAAAACTGCAAGCCAGTCGGGGCTCTATCTGCAGACTGAATATGCGGATATTCAACCACTGCAACGATTAGTGCTGGATGTGGTGATTCATTCTTCACCCTTACAGAGCGTGCACTATAAATTACGGACAATGGTTATCCATTGTGATGGTGGCGGCCTGGGGCTGGAATTTGTCAGCGAAAGCGATGCGATGGTCATGATCGATCTGATTCGTGCGCAGCAGGAGCAACCCTTGCTACAGGCCCAGCAGCAACACATATTAGCGTAAATCAAATGGCGCTATTCATTAAAGCAGGCGCTTTACTCACGCTCGCTGTTATCGCAGTAAACATAGATAGCAACGTTTGAGCAGCTGGTGTGCACTCCGTAAATGACCAACGTCACAGCAGCGAGCGCCAGCACCACACTCGCAATATTGATTGCTTTCTTGAACATGATCCCTCCTACCGTTACCGACAGTGCTCTTTCCATAGAGGTAAATAAAAGCTGGAATCAGTGTCACCAAAGCCATTGGTCCAGCTCTGTTCGGTGGCTCACTCAGGTTTGTTGACGGCCTCGCGTCTATCCATCCCAGGGGAGATTTCTGCGTGTTGTTCTGCGTCAAAATAAGTGTGTTATCAGACAGACGCTTTCGCTGCGGATATTGACACTCGCAAATGTTAACTGTGGTGATTGTTTAACCCAAACTGGCATAGCAGATTCCCAAGGACGTCGTTATGAAAAATTCAACAAGAAGTACGAAAATATCCGCGTTAAGAGCCTTCACATTAACCGCCGTGCTGGCCCTGTTTATGGTGGGCTGTAGCAGTACACCGGCACCTGATTCGAAAATGGCCGTGGCCGAAGCGGCCGTTCAAAACGCCAATACCGCTAATACCAGCGAGCATGCTCCACGCGAATTACAGGTAGCTATTTCCAAGCTTGCCAGTGCGCGCCAGGCCTACGACAGAAAAGATTATAAAGAAGCACATCGCCTTGCTGAGCAAGCGGAGCTGGATGCCCAGGCGGCAGTGATTCGTGCACAGGCAGCAAGCGCTGAAAAAGCGGTTGCAGAAACCGAGGAAGCAGAGCGCGCCTTACGTGAAGAAATAAACCGTTCTTCTACTTATTAATTGACAGGATGTTGATCATGAATAATCGTCTATTAACCAGCCTCATTCTCGCCTCAACACTGGCCGCCTGTAGCTCTACACCGGACCGTAACAATGCATTAGAGCAAGCGCGCAATAATGTGAGCGCGGCGCAGAACAATCCCGAAATAACAGCCTTGGCGCCCGCCGAATTAAAGGCCGCCGGTGATGAGCTGCAACGTGCAGAGAGCGCGTGGAAAAACGCCAAGGGTGATGATAAGGAACGCTTGGTTAATCACCTTGCGTATCTGACCAATCAGCGGGTTGCTATTGCGCGGGATACCGCCACTAATCGCGCTGCTCAGGCGAGCATCGAAGATGCCAGTAACCGGCGCACAGAGTTGCGCTTGGATATCCGCACCGATGAAGTGAACGCCGCCCGTCGTCAGGCGCTGGCAGCGGAGCAGCGTGCACAACAACTTGAACAGGAGCTCGATGCAAAACAAACTGAACGCGGCATGGTAGTAACCTTGGGGGACGTTCTCTTTGAAACCGGAAAATCCGAATTGCTGCCTAATGCAACGCGCAACATCAGTCGGCTGGCCGACTTTTTAAAAGAACATACCGCAACCCGTATTACTATTGAAGGTCATACGGACAGTGTAGGAAGCACCGAGTTTAACTATGGCCTGGCCCAACGGCGTGCGGATTCAGTGCGCAGCGCGTTAGTCAGTATGGGGATAGCCGGTGATCGTATTACTACTCGCTCCCACGGCCCTGATATGCCCACCGCAACCAATGATACGGCTGCAGGCCGACAGATGAACCGGCGGGTAGAAATTATTTTCCCTAATGCTGAACCGCGATAGCAGCGGGGTATGTGCTAAAAAAATGCCCGGTTAATCCGGGCATTTTTTATTATTAACAAACCAGGTAGTGTCTAGCGGCTAGCACTGCGTGGCTGATCGGCAGAGCGTGATAAATAAGCGAAGGTAAGCTCGGATAAATTGTCTTTCAACCATTCAGCCATTGCCTGCTCCTGGGCCAGAATCAGTTCGCACACCCGCTGAGTTTCGACATCACCATTGGCTTTGGCAGCAGCGATCAGAATGGTGTAGGAAGCGATCTCCATCTGTTCAAAGATATAAGTGCTCATCGCGGCCTTAACAACCTCGTCTTCTACAAACATACCCGCCACAATTTGGCCGAACGCCGTCACCTTGGCAGAAACGTCTTTGACGAGGGACGGGCTGGTACCAAGGCGCTCCAAACAGCCTTTTAACAGTTGCTGCTGGCCATGGGTTTCTTCCAGGTGAAGCTGAAGCTGTGCTTTGAGTTTCGGGTAATGCTCCAAGCGGTCAATGATACCGTGCAGTATTTTTTCGGACTGTTGCTCCATGGCGTGGGCATCGCGCAACCAGTCGATAAAATGATCAATGGATTTAGTCATAACGATCTCCTTATGAAAGTTTATACAGAAAACAGGGCTATCACGGATTAAGGCGTTCGGTGGTGGGAACGCGCTGGTTTGCCTCATTACCTTGTTGATCAAGCTGGTTTTCCCGGCTTTGGTAAATATCGGTGCGCGTTTCGGTTGTCGTGGCGAAAAGTTGTTCCGCCATTTGCAAGTGGCGCTGGATATACGGCAGGTGTTGCGCAGCAAAACGGCTGACATCTTGGTCCTGTAGTCCAACGGCCTGCTGGAACAAATTCATAAGCTGCTCAATGGCGGGCACTTGATTTTTCCCGTAAGCAACGTCAAATTGCTGCGGCTCGTCAACAGCTAAGGTTAAATTATCCGCGACGTTACTCAACTCATCCTTTTGAATGGGCAGCTCTTTTTGTTTAGCCAGTTCGTGCAGTTTGCCAATAATGTTGGTGTATTCGTCATTCATGCGTTGCGCGTAGCCTTTCACTTCCTGGGAACTGGAGTGTTCCATCGCCTGCTTGGATGTGTTTACCAGCGCGTAGCTTCTGACGAGTGAATCCTGAATAAAAGATGCGGACGTGAGTGATTGCTCGGGTGGCGAATGTTGTGCGGCGAGGGGGAGGGCAATTGTTAATAACAACAGTAAGATACCTCGGCCCATCCGGTGCTGTGACAGTTTCATGTTGATTCTCCTTTTGCAATTTTCTCCTTCAAACGATAAAAACCTCCCTGTTATATAAGGGCATCCTTGCCCCGCAAACTATCCATACGGATTTTCAAAATCTTTTGCTCGTTCCGCTATGTGCAATTACTCGCTGTACTGGGTTTGAGGAACGCTACCAGCGCCGGGGCGGGTGGTGGTCCGGTCGTCAGTGGTCGTATCGCTATGATCCATAGTTCCGCGATTTAAACGGCCGTCGTTAACCCGGTCGGTATCAGCATCGGTTTTGGCACCGGTGGTACGCTGCAGCGCTTTAGCTTTTTGCAGATGCTGTTCAAGTTTAGGCAGGGTCTTGGTTGCAAAGACTTTTATCTCAGCGTCTTGAGAGCGGGTTGCATCGCGAAAGAGTTCAATAGTTTGTTCGTGCGCAACGACCTGATTATTGGCGTAGGCTTGATCAAATGACTCGCCATCGCGTTGCTTGAGAATAAATGCTTTGGCTTTATTCATCAGCTCTGCATCGTCCGCCACGTCCAGATTTTTACGCTGGGCTATCTGTCTCAGCTCATTGTTGGCAGCGGTATGATCGGTAATCATCTGCTGGGCAAATTCGCGCACGGCGTTCGTGTTTGATTTTTCCAAAGCAATGCGCGCGGTTTCAATTTCAGCAATGCCTTTGGCGGATGCCTCATCGACAAAATCTTCTGCGGATATATCTGCCAACGCATTGGCGCCGAAGCCGGTCGCCGTCAGTAAAGTTGCAGTTGCTAATAGGTGCTTGAATGTTCTCATCATCGGATTCTCCTTGACTGATGGGGGTATACCATTGAGGTATTTAAATATAAGCAAGAGGCTGGCCAATTTCTTATTCGAAAAGGAATAATTAAATTTATCAAACTAGAAGGGTAAAGCTGAATGCAGATAATCGATTTCGTTCAGGTATCGTCACGTATAAAGAGCCTCACGTGATTGAACGTGTTTGATAGAAGTGGATTGCCGTGTAAGTCAGCACTTAATCGGGGTGAGTCAATGTTTTAAGCGGCGTGAGTCAGCACTTTAATCGGGATGAATCAGCGTTTTAAGCAGGGTGAGTCAGCGATTTAAGAAAGAGGGATTGTAAAAATTTCAAGGCGCGCGCCGTTTAAACAAAATTGATAGATAATTTTTAGTGGCCAGCTGTTGCGCTTTATTCATTTCCTTCGGGCTGCTGATAATGGCCTGGTCTTACTTCTAGCCGCAAAGGATGGTGCATACCCATGATTTGAAGATCGGATACTTTATCCCTCGTAATACCCAGTGACTCCATATGCCGTAAAGCATCCTCCGACGACAGGGTGGAAGAATCTGCGGTTATATTTATCGACTCAGGCTGATTGTTGTGGATATAGCTGATTAAAAATCGGTGCTCTTGTTTCATATCTG
>CAYTQQ010000093.1:0-7664 GCA_964440135.1 uncultured Cellvibrionaceae bacterium
CCTCTGCGAAGACCTAGCATTCGTCGCTCCCTGGAAGACTAACAGCTTATTAGACAGACACCTTCCGCCTAAAGCCAAGTTTTACTCTGTTTAATGGCAGCCCCTAGTAGCACTCAATTTTCTACTTTCTAAGTCAATGCCAAAACAGCAGCAGGGTGCTGACCAGACCGGTCACTTTGTTAACACGGAAATATCCGTATAAAAAAGCAACCATTTCAGCGTAGGCCACCGCAACACAAATTTCCAATCGCCCAGGCGGGCATCAGGCGCATTCAATCTGCATCAACAAGCACAAAATCAGTTAATCAAATATATAAATCCAGAAGAGGAGATGGTCATTCAAAAAGGGAATAATTCCGGCGCAACCTCACCCACCACTTCCCCCACCCGCAACTGATCTGAAGGGTTCACCACTAATCGATCGGTGGCAGTAATCCCCGCAAGCACTTCAACCTCCCGCCCCAAATCTCGCCCAAGTTTCACCGAGCGGGATTCGATGCGGTTGTTTTGGTCGAGGGCTACGACTTGGGAGCCTTTGGCGTTGATGAGGAGGGTGGCGGGGGAGTGGTGGGGGGTAGGGTTTGGGGAGGGTAATCCGACGAGCGGTACTTAATTTTTCTTGCCCTTGGTCGCCTTGTTGTTAAGAGTTACAAATTAAGAGCTCCATGCGTTCAGGCGTGGCTTTTTTACTGCTTGTGCGGTTGCTGTCGCTAGACAGTTCAACCCGCTATTACTGAAGGTACTCATTATTATGCGCCAGCACAGTCGTCTTGCCTTCCGTTCTATGTACCGCATCAAAGTCCTTAATCGCCATAACGATTATCTGCTCGGCTACGTGGCGGATCTTTCTGAAACCGGGTTACGCTTGCTCAGTGATGCCCCCCAGGCTGTTGATACTCGCCTATCGTTGCGGCTGAAAATGCGCCTTGCGGAAGACGAAATGCTGGTGATGGATATCGATGCGATCTGCATGTGGTCGCGGGAGAGCGAAAAACCGGATTTCTTTGAGTCGGGCTTTACTCTGACCAAACCCTCGCCGGATTACAGCGAGGTGGTTCAGGAGCTGCTTGCCGCACGCGGGATCAAATCAGAGCTGTAAGTTCACGTCCTGCGCATTCAGCTGTCGATGATATCGATATCCGATTACATGGACAGCTGGCGCTTAACCCAGCGTACCGAGAATATTGACGCTGACGTTGTCGGGAATCTCGTTTTGCGATATCACGTGCAGGCCGAGGCAAAACACCCGCGCATAACGCGCAAGTAAGGGTCGCAGCTGCGGCACGACGGTCAGAATGGGTGGGTGCCCCTCTTTACGCAGTTTTTCTTTTACCACTGGCATGGTGGTCTGCAACTGGTTGAGCAGGTTGGGTTCAACCGGAATATTGTCGAGGCTCACCGGTCCCGCTTGCTGGGCAAGGCTAAGCGCGCTGAGCAGCGTATTTTCGAGGTTGTTATCCAATATAAATACCGCAATCTCGGTACGCTCGCCGGCGATGCTCGCCATAATGCTGCGGCGCAAGGCGTAGCGCACATCAGATGCCAGCAACACCGGATCTTTGGTGCTTTCGCTGCCTTCCACCAGCGCCGTGGCGACGCTGACAATATCTTTCAGCGACACTTCTTCCTGCATCAGTTGGCGATAAACGCGGTGTTGCTGGGTCAGACTGAGCTGGCCTTTGAGCGTCTCCGCCAGCTTGGGTGACAGCAGCGCTAAACGCTGCATCAATTGGTCCACATCTTCATGCTTGAGAATATCGGGCAGATGTGCGCGGATGACTTTGCTCAAATGAGTCGCCACCACGCTTGCGCAATCGATCACCTGATAACCCAGATTCAGCGCGCGTGCTTTATCGGTGGGTGCAATCCACACCACCGGCATGCGGTAAGCCGGATCTATCCCCAAAATGCCATCCACTTCGCCATAGAGTTCGGGCGAGGGAATCGCCATCAAACGATCCGCATGCAGTTCGGCGCCGTCGATGCGTTCGCCGTTGATATAGATACTGTACTGCGAGGCTTTCAAGCGCAGGCTGTCGCGGATCTGGATTTCCGGCAGCAGAAAGCCCAAGTTTTCCGACAAGGTTCGGCGCACACCGCGCACGCGCTGCACCAAGGGCGCGCCCGAGGCTTCATTCACCAAGCTGACCAATTTGTAGCCGAGGGAAATGGATAAACGCTCCACCACCGGAATATCATCCCAGGCCAGACTCTGCGCGCGCTCCTGTTCCATGGCATTGCTGATCGCATCCAGTTTTTCCTGACTGGGGGCATCCACCGGCGGCCCTTGGCGGGCTACACACCAGCCGATAAACCCTATCAGCCCACCGAAACCCAGAAACGCCATATGCGGCATGCCCGGCACCAATCCCATAACCACCATAATCCCGGCTACTGTATAGAGCGTGGAGGGTGATGCCAGTAATTGGCGGTGAACCTGGGTGGTAATGTCTGAGGATTCGTTGATGCGAGTAACGATAATCGCCGCCGCGGTGGACAGCAGGATTGCGGGAACCTGCGCGACCAGACCATCACCAATTGCCAAGAGCGCATATTGCTGGAAAGCGGCACCCGCGTTGAGGTCATAAACAAATATGCCGATGGCAAAACCACCGAATAGGTTAATCAGCAGAATCAAAATTCCGGCAATCGCGTCACCGCGCACAAATTTGGAGGCACCATCCATCGCGCTGTAAAAGTCGGCTTCTTTGGCGACTTCCTGGCGGCGTGCCTTGGCGTCATTCTGGCTGATCAAACCGGCGTTAAGGTCGGCGTCAATCGCCATTTGTTTACCGGGCAGGGCGTCCAGGGTAAAACGCGCCGTCACCTCGGAAATACGTTCGCCACCTTTGGTGATCACAATAAAGTTCACAATCATCAAAATAACGAACACCACCAGACCGACAATAAAATTACCGCCGATGACCACTTCACCAAAGGCTTCAATCACTTTACCGGCCGCGCCTGTGCCTGTGTGTCCTTCAAGCAGCACGATGCGCGTGGACGCCACGTTCAAGCACAAACGCAATAAGGTGGTAACCAGAATTACTGTGGGGAATAGGGAGAAATCCAGCGGGCTACGTGCCGAGACACTCACCAGCAGCACCAGCACCGACATGGCAATATTGAACGTAAATAGAATATCGAGTAGCAGCGGTGGCAGCGGCAACACGATCATCGCCAGAATCGAAAGGATAAGCAGCGGAATCCCGATACGGCCACTGCTGAAGGTCGGAGTAAGTTGCTGAAATAGATTCATGGTTATGCCTTGTTCGCCATGCTGGCAGGGATATTAAGGTTATCCGGTAGTTGCGGTTTAGCCCGACGTCCCTGACGGTATGCACGCAGCTGCAAAACGTAGGTCAACACGTGAGCCACGGCGGTATAGAGCGGCGCCGGAATCTGTTGGTTAACCTGGGTCGTAAAATAAATCGCGCGCGCCAGGGGCGGCAGTTCAATCACTTCCAACTCGTGACCGGCGGCGATCTTACGAATATAAAGCGCCATTTCATCGGCACCTTTGGCCAGCACAAAAGGCGCCTGGGCTTTTTTAAGATCGTATTTCAACGCCACCGCGTAATGCTGCGGGTTGACGATTACCACATCGGCCTTTTTAAGCACATGGTTAACCTGTCGTTGGAGCAACTGGCGCTGCAATTGTTTGATGCGCGCTTTAACCTCCGGCCGACCTTCCTGATTTTTGTGTTCTTCTTTGCGCTCCTGCTTGGTCATGCGCATTTTCTTGAGAAAGAAAAATCGCTGCAGCGGAATATCGATAAATGAAAACAGCACAAACACCATCAACAGGACCAGCATCAGATTGAATACCAGCGACAAGGCACCGCCGATGGCATTCAACAGATTAGTCCGTTGCAGCGCGATCAACTGCGGAATTGCGTTGACCACCAGATACCAGGCCACCGACAGCAATACCACAATTTTGAGCACCGACTTGGCCAGCTCGGCCCAGTTCTGCATCGATACCATTCGTCCCAAACCGGTAATCGGATTGAGCTTGCTGAACTTGGGGTAAAAGTTCTTAGCCGCAAACACCCAGCCGCCTGGCACCAGCGAAAGCGCTACCACCAGCACGGGGGTAATCAGCAAGGGCAGCAGCAAGGTAATAAACAGCACCAAATTGTGCGCCATCATCAGGCGCAGATCGTCCAGTCCCACTTCGCTGTCGTGAAAATTGATGTACGACACATGAAAGCTGTCCTGTAAAAGTTCATAAAAGAACACCACGAAGAACTTCAGCACAAAGAGCGTGGCGAGCAGCGAGATGGTGGTCGCCAGATCTTTAGAGCGGGCTACCTGGCCGTCGGTTTTGCTCTTTTTGAGTTTCTGTTCCGAGGCCTCTTCGGTTTTTTCCTGGGAGCTGTTCTGCTCAGACACTATGCCCCTCCCGCAAAATGGCGCCAATATTGTCGAGCAAGGTGCGCGTAAGGTGGAGGTAAGCTTCGGCCAGATTAGGCAGCGTCAGGTAAATACACAGCAAGCCCATCAAAATCGTAATTGGGAAACCCAGCGAGAACAGGTTCATCGCTGGCGAAATACGGTTCAGCAGACCAAAACTGAACTGCACCAGCGTCATACAAAACACCACCGGCAAGGTAATCAGCACGGCGGCGGAAAATACCCAGGCGATGGCGTAAACAAAACTGGCGACGGTGAGAAACTGCAGCCCACTGCCAATCGGCCAGTAAATAAAGCTCTGGTAAAGCACACCGACGGTGAGCAGATGACCGTCGATGGAAAAAAACAGAAACACCAGCAGGAGAAAATACACCTGATACACAATCGACGATGACGAGACACCGTTCAGCGGATCGTTATAGCGCGCCATGCTCATCCCCATCTGGGTCGAGACGACTTCGCCGATCACCATAAAGATGGTGAATACCAACTGCAGCGCCACGCCCAGCAGCACACCGAACAAGACTTGTTCGAAGGCGGTCAACAGCCCGCGCATCGACAGCGGATCAATCAGCGGCGGTTGCGGCAAGGCCGCGCCCAGCGCGATGGTCAGCGCCAAGGCGAGCAGTACCCGCACCCGAATGGAAATGGATTTGTGATTGAACAGCGGCGCCATGCTGAACACAGCGAGTATGCGGCAGAAGGGCCACCAGTAGGCTTGCAACAGATTCAGGTATTGGCTGGCTTCAAAGAGCGGTGCATTCACGGGCGCTAACCAACGAGCTTGCCGGCCTGCTTGAAGATTTCGATAAACAGGCCTTTCAGGGTTTGCAGAATCCAGTTTCCGGCAAATAGCAACATGCCCAGGGTGATCAGCAAGCGCGGCAGAAAGCTCAACATCTGCTCGTTAATCTGGGTTGCGGCCTGAAATACGCTGACGATCAAGCCGCCGATCAAACTCGGCACAATCAGCACGCACACAATCAAGGCGGTGACATAGACCGCATTGGCAACGAGGGTAACGGCGGCTTCGGAGGTGAGCATGCTGGCAGTTCCTGGTTAAAAGGGCTGAATACTGGTAGCGAGTGTGCCGACGAGTAAGGTCCAGCCATCGACCAGCACAAATACCATCAGCTTGAAGGGCAGGGAGATCATCATGGGCGAGAGCATCATCATACCCATCGCCATCAGGACACTGGCGACCACCAGATCGATCACCAGAAATGGCAGAAAGATCATAAAGCCGAGCTGAAAGGCCGTTTTGAGCTCACTCAGGACAAACGCGGGCAGCAAGACAAAGAAATCCAGCTCACTCAGATCATCGGGCAGGTCTTCATCCGCCAGTGCGAGCATGGTGTCCAGCGAGGTTTGGCTGGTTTGCGCAAGCATAAAGCCGCCAATCACGGTTTTTGCTCGGCCCAGACCTTCGGTTAAGGTGATCTGATCCTGTTCGAAAGGCACAAAGGCTTCGGTGTAGATTTCCTGCGCGACCGGCCGCATCACCATCATCGACAGGCACAAGGCCACGCCGATCAATACGGTATTCGGCGGGCTTTGCTGCAAACCCATGGCCTGGCGCAGAATCGCCAGCACAATAATGAAGCGGGTAAAGCAGGTCATCATCATCAACATCGCTGGCAGAAAGCCCAGTAAGGTCATGATGACCAGAATCTGCAGCTTGACGCTCAGCTCCTGACCATTGGCCGTGTCGTTGATGCTCAGCAGTGAAATATCACCACCCTGCGCCTGTGCCAGCAGGGGGATAAAGCCGATACCCAGCATCAACAGGCTGAGGGCGGCCTTTTTCAGGGATGTCATGACGCCAGATCGTTCAGGCTTGTGCCGCTGAGCTCGACAATCCGCAGACCGTAATTGCCATTGATGACCACCACTTCGGCTTTGGCAAAGAGGGCGCCGTTCACCTTCACATCGAGCGGATCGCCCGCCAGTTTGTCCAGCGCAATCACGCTGTTGGCATCGACATCCATCAGGTCTTTTAACGGAATCTCAGTGGAGGCGACTTCCAGCGTTACGTTCACCGGGATCTTGCCGAAGAAGCTCAGCTCTTGCTGAGGCAGTTGCGCCGATACGTCCGTCGACGGCTTTTCGGACGCAAGCACGCCAAGGTCTGCATCGGCATCTTTGATTAAATTGTCGAGTTCGCTCTCAGAAATTTGGCTGTTCATGAGGTTTTTACGCTATCAAGAGAAGTTAAAAATAAGGAGCCGCCGTCTTCAAAGATGGCACCGCGAAAGAGTTTTTGTTGATTGATCATCACATCGCAGCGCTCTTGCAAACGCACCATCACTATGTCCTCCAGACGTAAATCGAGGACTTCGGATAGCGGCATTTGTAAGGCCGCAACTACGCAATTGAGCCGAACCGGCAGGTGTTTGATCTGCTGAAGGGGATTGCCCACGGCTTGATTGGCCACAGGCTTAGTCATCCGGCTGGTCAGTTCGTCGACCAGATCGGTATCCAGATAAATAAAGATGGAAGACTGCTTGCCGGTGATATGGCTGGTGTATTGAAACTCAACAATGTATTCCCACTGGGTTTCGTCGTAGGCGTTTTCGTAGCTGGTCAACTCGCCTAAGGTGGCGCCAGCAAGAATCGAACGGGTAAAAAGCTGGGCGATATCTCTGCCCAGGCGAGTGCGCATACGCTGCTCGGACACACTGATCGGTGGCTCGCTCTGACCCGGCAGGCTGCTGCCGCCGTAATAACACTCCAGCACTTCGGTTAACAGGCTGCGATCAATAGCAAAACCCACCCGGCCAAATGTCGATTGATAAAGACACTCCGCCTCTTGCTCGCGCTCTTCATGGACTTCCGCTTTGTGGAATTCCAGATTGATGCGGTAGTTGCCTAAAAAATAGTCACTGACAGTGCGTGGATGCTTGGCCGCCAGCTCTTTGATGAATTGCGGAATCTTATGATAGTGCCGGCCCAGCTTCTGCGGTTTGAGCCGCGTCAGGCTTTCAGGAGGCACGTCATGCTGGACTTTCACATTACCGGTCATTAAAGGCTCGTTCCTGATAGCGATTGGTTTGCTGGATTCTTGGTAGATCAGAGTCAGTCGTAACTCGGATCATGTGAACAGGTGGTGTCAAAGCTGGCGGGGCTAAATCGTTATTTCTACAAAACTCCGCAGACAGCCAGGTCACTTTGTCGGTTTTGCGACCAGAGTTTTCTCACCTTGCAAGCGAGTATAGGAATCGGTTCCTGGAAATTAAATCAAGAGACAT
>CAYTQQ010000094.1:0-7299 GCA_964440135.1 uncultured Cellvibrionaceae bacterium
TGCCTGATAAAAAAAGTGCGGAGGTGGTTATCAATATTGATCGCGCCAATTGGCTAAAGCAGGCGCGATTTAATCTCAGCAAGTATGCCTTAAGCGATATAGAAGGCAGTGGCGAAGTCGTGAGGGAAGATGACTCACTGATTTGGCGACCCAACACCAAAGGCAAAGCCTTTTTGCGCTATCAGGTTCCCGTGGGACGCCAGCGCGCCTCCGGTGGCTACGATGCCTATATGACGGATGACTGGACGCTGTTGCGCGGTGAGCGTCTAGTGCCGCCAGTGAGCGTTCGCCGGCTGAAAAATGCGCGCACAGAAACCTATGTTTCGTTTGTGTTGCCGAAGCAATGGACGTCCGTTAATTCCGGTTGGCATCGCACCCATGAGGACCACGCATTTCGTTTAGGCGAGCGCAAACATGTTCTTGCTCGGCTCAATGGTTGGGTAATTGCAGGCAAGCTGGGTACGCGGCGCGAGCAGCTTGGCAGAACTCACGTCTCGGTGAGTGCGCCGCGAGGTCACAATTATCGTCAGATGGAACTCATGACGTTTTTGTCTATGGTATGGCCACATATCGATAAGCTGTTTGCCGTTGTGCCCGAAAACATCATGATCACCGGTGCGGCGGACCCCATGTGGCGCGGCGGCTTGTCGTCTCCCACCTCCTTGTATATGCATGGTGATCGGCCACTCGTCAGTGAGAACGGCACCAGCACGCTGATCCACGAACTCTTCCATGTCATTTCTGGAATCCGTGGGATGAAAAATGAAGATTGGATCGCCGAGGGGCTGGCGGAGTATTACTCGGTGGAATTGATTTATCGCGCCGGGGGGTTTTCCTCCAGCAGGCGAGACAAGATCTTCAAAGACCTGGGGCAGTGGGGCAGTGACGTGGAGTCGCTGCGGCAGAGCCGTTCCAGCGGGCCGGTTACGGCGCGGGCCGCTGTTTTCTTCGACGAGCTGGATCGAGAAATTGTGCAGAAATCCTCCGGACGCTATCGTCTTGATGACCTGCTGCAGAAACTGATTCCCCAAAAACGCATTGGCGTAGCGGATTTACAGGCTCAGTACCACGCGTTGCTAGAGGTTGAGTCGCCACTGCTGAAAAGTGCGCTGGTGCGTTGATCAGTCGGTCGGGAGCGTTTTCAACCGCCGTAATAAAGCGTCCAGATCTGTGCGGTTGACCGGTTTTACCAGGTGGTCGTCGCAGCCTGCTTCTCGCGAGCGCTGGCGATCGTTCTCCTGCCCCCAGCCGGTCAGTGCAACGATGGTGGTGTCGGCGGCCCAGGGTTGAGCGCGTATGCGGCGTGTGGCTTCGTAACCATCCAGTATGGGCATGCCGATATCCATCAAAATCAATTGTGGCCGAAAGGTTTCGGCTACGCTCACCGCTTCTAGGCCATCATAGGCCGTGCGCACCGTGTTGCCGGTGATTTCCAACAGCATGGCCAGAGAGGTACAGGCATCGCGATTGTCATCTACCACCAGGACGCGAGCGTTGGGCTGCAGCTCTGTTAGTGGGGCCACTGGTGTGGGGGGCTGCGCGTGATCGACCAGTTGCGGTATAGGCAGAAAAACCCGGAAGCGGCTGCCGCACCCATTGCCCTCACTTTCGGCGGTGACCCGTCCGCCGTGCATGTCCACCAGATTGCGTACCAGTGCCAGGCCGATACCAAGACCCGCAGCACTGCGCTCACGACCGTGAACTTGGGAAAACATGTTGAACAGGTTGGGCAGTTCTGTCGCTGGTATGCCTATGCCGTTGTCACTTACGGTCACCACTACTTCCCCGTCGCATATTTCCGCAGCAAAGCCGATGCGCCCACCGGGTTCGGTGTATTTAATGCTGTTGGAAATAAGGTTGCCGAATACTTGGGCGAGACGAGTGAGATCTGCATCCAGCTGAAGGTTGCCCGGCGGGAGTTGCACCACCAGTTCATGGCGAGAGGCTTCCAGAGCAGGGCGCGTGGCCTCCAGCGCGTGGTTCATCGCCTCCGCCAAGGAAACGCGGCTCTTGCGCAGAAACAATTTGTTGCGGTTCATGCGCGAAACATCCAACAGGTCGTCGATCAGGCGCACCATGTGATTGAGCTGGCGATTCATCATGTCGCGCACCTGAGCCGATACTTCCGACGTATCTCCTGCCAGGGTCAACACCTGCAAACCGCTGCGGATGGGAGCTAGTGGATTGCGCAGCTCGTGCGCCAGCAAAGCAATAAATTCATCTTTTTTTCGATCCGACAAGGCCAATGCTTCTGCGCGCCGTTGTAGTTCCTGCTCCATCTGCTTATGTGCGGTTAGGTCCAGGCCGTGTACCAACAGGCGATTCACCTCTCCGTTGGGGGTAAATAGAGGCTCGTACACCACGTCGATAATTTTTTCATGCAAGGTGCCTGCTTCGTCCCGCAGCGTCAGCTGAATGTCCCTGCCCACAAAGCTTTGTCCGGTTTGATACACCTGATCGAGTTTGTTGATATGTCCTAGGCTTTCCAGGTCAGGCAAGACATCCATCACTCGCAGACCCACAACGTCATTGTGTCCGATCAAATTTAAATATAGCTTGTTGGCTTTTTCATAAATGTGTTGGGGGCCGCGCAACACCACCATAAAGGCGCGAGAGTGTTCAAAAAAACGGGTAAGCCGCTCAAATTCCGCATGAATGATATCCAACAACTGTTGCGACTGACGCTCGGCGGATTTGCGCTCACTGATATCGAGGAAAACATTAATGGCGCCTATGACTTTGCCAGTGCAATTAATAATGGGATCAATATTGAGAGCAACGTAGATTCGGCTGCCATCGGGACGCTCCAGAATGGCTTCTTGGTCGCGGATGACAACACCTTTGCGCAGAACATCCAGCATAGGTGTTTGGGTGGCCGCCATGGGGGTGCCGTCAGCTTGGTAAATTCTGTGAGCGCCACAGGCTTTCTCCCCTTTTGCTCCTAACTGGGGTTCGCGCCCCCATAATTTCGCTGCGCGAGCGTTGTAACGGACGATGCTGCCCGAGGGGGCCGCACAGACATAAGCGGCCACGGGTAGCTGATCGAATAAACGGAAGTCGAACTCCGCTAGACTTTCGGCGCTCGGCGGTTTCTCTGGTAGCAGACTCATGGAATATCCCGTTCTACCTTGATTGGGGAGAGAACTGAGAAATGAGTATATGAATAAACCCACCCCTTCCGCATGCAGAAGAAACCAATCTCCTCGAATTTGTCGGAGTGCACCACTGGCCGGCGCAGGATTACTCATTTTTTAAGAGCCGCTGCGTTCGGGAGCGTCTAGGCCGCCGTCGTCGGCTTGATAAATCGCTTTAACAATACCGGCAGGATCGACATGTCCATCAGCAGTGCGATCAACATGGTGATGCCGGTCATTACGCCAAACAAAACGGAGGGGACAAAGTTGGAAAAAACCAGAGACGAAAAACCGATAACGATGATAATGGTGGTGTAAAGCATGGCGTAGCCGACAGACAACATGGAATTACGCACGGCTTCGGTTGCACTGCCAGTACTTTCTCGGTAACGGTGAACATAGTGAATCGTATCGTCCATAGAAATCCCCATAGATACTGCCGCTATGGTGATGGTCATCAGGTCCAAAGGAATGCCCGCTAAGCCTATGCCACCCATAATGGCCGCAGTAGTGACTAAATTGGGCACCAGACAGATAAGCGCAATGGGCAGCGAGCGAAAAATCAGCAATAGCGCCAGCGCCATGGCGGCATACACAATCGCCAGGGTGACAAACTGAGAATTCACCAGCCGGGCGAGAATGTCCTGATAAAGCACAAAAAGATTGGTGAGTTGATAGTCCTCTTCGGTAAGTCCCAACTTCGTCATATCGCCATGAATGGATGCCATGAGTTCAGCGCGGTCCAGGTCTTTGGTTGCATCCTGAATCCGCATGCTGATGCGAACCTCCTGATCCTCCAGGGAAAAATAGTTATTAAACAAATCGGCGCGAAGATGTTGATCCAGCGTGTGGTAAAGCGCGGTGAGTTCGTATTCCACTAATGGCGTGCCGGTGACGACACGGGCGATGCGGGCAAAGTCGACAATGGAGGTAATGTTGCCTATAGCTTCGTGCTCCTCCAGGGCATTCTGAATGTTTTGCAGTGTTTGGATGGCATCGGCAGTAATAATTAAATCAGGCTTGGTCTGCTCATCCGGTATGCGGTAGAGCAAGTCCAAAGGTGTCGAGCCGCCAAATTGTTGATCAATAAAGGTGAGTTCGCGATACACATCCGTTGAATCACTAAAATAATTCAGAAAACTGTTTTCGGCGCTCAGGCGAAAACACCCCACAATGCCGGCGGCCAGAATAACGACACATAAGGCGACGATTCTTTTCGGGTGATGGTTGACGGATGCCGCACACCAGGACATAAACGCTTGGATGCGCGGGTGCTGTTGCACGTCGCCGGAATAGGGCACAACAGTGATTAAAAGCGCGGGGAATAAAATCAGACTGGTCACTAAGGTTACGATCATGGCCAGAACCATCATCCAGCCGAAACTAATAACCGGCTGTACGCCACTAAAAATCAGCGAGCCAAAACCAATGATGGTCGTCAGACACGCGTAGAAGCACGGTTTGAATTTGCGCTTCATCGTCGCCCAGGCCAAGGCTTCCTGGCTTTTTGGAGCTCCGCTGGTTACCAGCTCCTGATACTGCACTATGAGGTGAATAACCACCGCAAGCGTCAAGATAATCTGCAGTGCCACAACATTGGCGGAAATAACCGTTACTTTCAGGCCAAGCATGCCCAACAATCCGAGAGTCATCACCACATTCGCTGCGCACACCACCAGTGGCACCATTACCCAATACCAGCGGCGAAATAATAGGAACAGTACCAGGGCTACCACAATCACAATGGCCAAACCAAATACCAGAAGATCGCTGCGGATGATTTCAATCAACTGGTGTGCGAGTAGATTATTTCCACCCAAATAGAACTCGCCTTGGTCGCTGTAATGGCTTACCAATTGACGAATGTTCTCAATTTCTTCGGAGCGTTTTTTATCGAGGCCTTTGTTGATTTCCTCCTGCTGTCTTTTCAGCTCATCAAGTTGGTTCTCCTCTTCATCAGTGAGGTCTCGTTGCAGCATGAGGGTTTCGATATCAATAATGTGGTTGCGCAGTGTTGCCGCCTCTTCCGTGGTGGCGAAGACCACCTGCATGGCGAGGGCAGTCTGTTGCTCATTAACCAGAAGCCCTTCATATAGCGGATGATTGGCAAGAATTTTCTCCATCTCTAGACTATTTAATCCCCGCGCCTCCCAAGTGAGTTGGTCGGGCTTTAGGTCGGCGGAGAAGGCGTCAACTCCTATAAAAATGGGCATGTTCAAAAGGCTGCGAACAGACTTTACCCGTGGAATCTGCTCGATATCTGCGCTGAGCTCTTTGATAATGTCTTGGGTTCTTTTGTCAAATATGCCGAACTGAGACGGCTTAAATGCCACCAAAATAAATTCTTCAGGCTCATACCTCTGGCTCGCTTTCTGGCTGATCAAATAATTGCGGTCGTCTTTTACCAACAGCGTTTCTGCGGAGGCGTCGATGGAAAATTTTCGCGCTTGCCATCCGAGCGCGGCCAGTAGCACCACAAATATTCCAAGGGTGAGCCACGCCATAGATCGCAACGACCGCTCCGCTAACATCAATTCACTCCCGCCTCGGTTTTTTCAAATTCACCGCGCAAAGCTTTGGCATCGCGCTCTAACCTCTGGAGATATAAATTGCGCAGAAACTGATAGGAATCTTCGGCTTCCGCAGCAATTTTTGGATAAGCATCGAGCATGCTCGCGTTGTCCTGGAAGTGGTCAAATAGTTTTAAGCCGGTGGCGGTGCGTTCGTCATCGAGAGAGTTCAGAGGGTGGAGAAAATAATCCAGCACTATGGAGCTGCCGGAGCGGAAGTCGCTCGGTCCAGCGAGGGGCAATACCAAGTAAGCGCCATAGCCTACCCCGTAGATCGCCAAGGTATCGCCGAAGGTGGTTTTTTCTCGCGGTAAATCAAACCAGGCGTCGGCGGGATCGAATAGGCCGAGTAGGCCGATAGTGGAGTTAATGCCAAAACGCAGTAAGCTTTTGCCAGAATCTACCGGCTCTGCCTGGAGCAACTTATTAACAAAAAAAAGTGGCTCGCGCAGATTGAGAAAAAAATTGCCGATACTTTTATTCATCGGTTGCGGTGTGACTTTGCGATAACCTTTGGCCAGGGGGCTGAGGAAGTAGCGATAGCTAACATCATTAAATTTAAATATGGCCCGATTGAACGATTCCAGGGGATCCTCGTAGTCCTCATAAGCGACAACGGTAGGCTCGTCTTTATCGAGCTGCTCATAAGGGCCGGGTTGGTCCGCTGCAATACTGGTGATCGTACTGTCAGGCGTGATTCGATCGTCGGCTTGCTTTTCTTTCACCGAAGCGCAAGCGCCACAGAAAAGGCTGATCGTCATCAAAAAAAACAGTCGCGCCATCGCACCGCGGATCGCACAATCACCCATCATGGTTTCACCTTTATTAAAAATGTCCGCTTCTCTTTGGTCGTCGCTGTCCGTTGCGCTTAATCAGCACAGGTTATGCCAATGTATTTCCGGACGGTATTTCTGGCATAAATTTTGTTTTTCCCTCTGGTTTGCGGCGCAGATGCGCTGTCGATGTGTAGTGATTACAACATCGATGTAAATACAACCTTTTAGGAGAAGCGCCGTGGTCCGACTGAGACGGGTGTGCCGCCGCTACAAAGTGACGGTGATTTGCGCGGTAGTGCTGATGGGACTTTTTATTCTGGTGGGAGTGCTCGCGCCATTTCTTATTCGGTACCACCTCAACCAAAATGTCTTTCGTGACATGGGCAACTACACCGGCAAGGTAGAAGACGTGGATGTGAAGTGGCTGTCCGGCTCCTACCGTCTGCAGAATTTGGTGTTGTGGCGTAAAGGCGGAAATCAGGATGTGCCTTTTTTTCGCGTCGAAAATTTATCGATCGGTTTAAGCTGGGATGCCATTCTAAGCGGCGCCATTCGCGCCGGAGTGGTGGTGGAGGATGCTGAGCTGAATTTTCTCGATGCGAATCGTGTGGAAAAGCGCCAGTCCGGGAAGGGCACTGACTGGCTGGATGTTCTGGAAGAGCTGCTGCCCACCACATTGCATAGAGTAGAGATTAATCGCAGTCGCATCACCTTTCAAAACTTTGATGCCGAGCCAGCAGTGGATATACAGGCGCGCGATATCGAAGCCCTGATCACCAATCTCACCAATGTGAAAGATCGCGATGGTCAGCGGGTGGC
>CAYTQQ010000095.1:0-7144 GCA_964440135.1 uncultured Cellvibrionaceae bacterium
TTTCATGTTAAAAAATATCGCATTTTCGCTTCTTGAGCTTGCATCGGTACGCGAGCATGACACTGTGCAAAATACTCTGCTAAATTCGCTGACGTATGCGCAGGCTGCAGAAAAATTAGGTTTTAAACGCTTTTGGCTGGCCGAGCATCACAACATGGAAGGCATCGCCAGCTCGGCAACCGCGGTGTTAATTGGCTACATTGCTGGAGGCACCACCACACTGCGTGTGGGCTCAGGCGGCATTATGCTACCCAACCATCCGCCCCTGGTTATCGCCGAGCAATTTGGCACCCTGGCGAGCTTGTATCCCGGGCGTATTGATCTGGGTTTAGGTCGCGCCCCGGGGACCGATGGCATTACCGCCCGCGCGTTACGGCGCGACAACCTCAGTGCCGATAACTTTCCTACCGAAGTCAGTTTGCTGGAACAATTACTCGCGCCCACCGTGCCCGGCCAACGACTCAAAGCGGTGCCCGGTGCCGGCACTCAAGTACCCATTTGGCTCCTGGGATCAAGTTTGTTCAGCGCGCAACTGGCCGCGCAACGGGGTTTGCCCTATGCCTTCGCGGGACATTTTGCTCCGCGCCTGATGCGCGAGGCGATCCGCCTTTACCAGAGTCAATTTCAGCCCTCGGCGATTCTTGATCGGCCTTACACAATGCTGGGCATCCCGGTGATCACTGCCGATACGGATGAGGAAGCCAACTTCATTGCTACCACCAGCCATCAGCGGATTTTAGCGCTGTTGCGCGGAGAGCCTTTATGGTTAAAGCCGCCGATAGAATCAATGGATGGTGTGTGGAATATCGAAGAACAGTTACATGTGAAAGATTTTCTGGCCCTGTCGGCCGTGGGGAATCCCGTTCATGTCAAAGCAAAATTAACGCGCTTAGCCGAAGAGCTGGGTATCGATGAATTTATGTTTACGATCGATTTATACGATCCGCAGCAACGTATTCATGCGCTGGAATTATTGGCGGGAATGAAAGAATAAAAAAACCGCATTTCATCAACGCTCAAGAGCGCGGATGAAATGCGGCTTGGTATTGCTTAATACAATGAACGTACTAAACGATGTTAAGCATTAACGAACGTAACGGTTAACAATGTTTTCGTAGAGCTCTTGCTGGCCGCTGATTGGCGCTGGCTCACCGAGAGCGTTGCCTATTTCAGCCAGTTGCTCCAGAGTCAGCTCGCCTTTCTCGAATACTTGGCCTTTGCCACCATCGAAAGAGGAATAACGCTCTTTACGCATTTTTTCCAGCGGAGATTTTTGCAGCAGGTCGTCAGCGATCAGCAGAGCACGGGCGAAGGTGTCCATGCCGCCGATATGGCCGTAGAAACGGTCAGCAAAATCGGTAGAGTTACGACGCGCTTTAGCATCGAAGTTTACACCGCCACCTTGCAGTCCACCGCTGCGCAACAGCACCAGCATCATGTCTACAGTTTCGTTGATGTTGTTCGGGAACTGGTCGGTATCCCATGCGTTTTGGTAGTCACCACGGTTGGCGTCGATGCTGCCCAGCATGCCGGCATCAGCGGCTACTTGCATATCGTGGTCCATGGTGTGACCAGCCAGAGTGGCGTGGTTGGTTTCCAGGTTCAATTTGAAATCTTTGTCCAGACCGTGCTCACGCAAGAAGCCGATTACGGTTGCGGCATCGAAGTCGTACTGATGCTTGGACGGCTCCATTGGCTTAGGCTCAATGAAGAAAGTACCTTTAAAACCATTGCTGCGAGCGTAGTCGCGCGCCATGGTCAGGAAGCGAGCCATGTGGTCGGTTTCGCGCTTCATGTCGGTGTTGATCAGGCTCATGTAACCTTCACGACCACCCCAGAATACGTAGTTTTCACCGTCCAGCGCGATAGTCGCATCAATAGCGTCTTTCAGTTGCGCGCCCGCGTAAGCAACGATATTGAAATCCGGGTTAGTAGAAGCACCGTTCATGTAACGTGGGTTGGAGAACAGGTTAGCCGTACCCCACAGCAGTTTTACGCCAGATGCTTTTTGCTTCTCTTTGGCATAATCAACAATCGCCTGCAGACGCTTGGACGTTTCAGCGCGGGTATCGCCTTCGTCAACCAGGTCGACGTCGTGGAAGCAGTAGTAAGGAACGCCCAACTTGGTGATGAACTCAAACGCGGCATCCATTTTTTCGCGTGCGCGACCAACTGCATCAGCAGTGCCTGCCCATGGGAACTGGAAAGGACCAGGACCAAATGGATCGTGTCCAGCGCCACAGAAGGTGTGCCAGTAAGCTACCGCAAACTTGAAGTGATCCTTCATGGCTTTACCGGCTACTACACGGTTTTCATCGTAATATTTAAACGCTAATGGATTGTCTGAATCCGGCCCCTCGTATCCGATCTTGCTGATTCCGGGAAAATATTCCTTGCTACCTAAAACAATGCTCATAAAAACCTCGTTAATAAAAAAATAGGGACCATCTATTACTAAACATTAAGCACTACAGCTCGGTGTGAACTGTGTACCGCAGACTTACAGCGTTTACTGCGGCAGCAATTTTGCCCATTGCTGATACGCGTCCTGATAACGGGCGATTTGTGCCTGTTCCGGCTCAACGACTCCCTGCCGGGTAAGACCTTTGAAGGCATCCTGCGCCGATGAATAATAACCACAACCCAACGCAGCACCACGTGCTGCACCTTCGGCACCATCGGTTTCAAATAATTCCACTACAGCGCCCGTCGTATTCGCAAACGCCTTGGTGAAAACCTCACTGAGGAACATGTTGCCTTTGGCCACACGCACCACATCAGCACTGCCGCCCAAGCCCTTCAAAACATCAAAGCCCTGGTTCAGCGAAAACACAATTCCTTCCTGGGCAGCCCGCACCATGTGACCCAAACCGTGGCGGTTAAAGTCCAGGTTGCGCAACTGGGCGCCCAGATTGCGGTTTTGGAAAATACGCTCAGCACCATTACCAAAAGGATGGAAGATCAAACCATCGCTGCCCACCGGAATACCCGCAGCCAAATCATTCAGCAGCGCATAGGAAGGTGCTTGACCTGCTTCAGCCAGCGTTTGGCGCAGCCAGCTGTAAAGTCGACCGGTACCATTAACGCAGACCAGTACGCCGTTGCGTGCTTCGGTGGCTGTGCTGCTGACGTGCAAGAAAGTATTAACGCGCGACAGGGAATCTGCCGCCGGCTGGTCGATGACGCCATAAATCACGCCGGAGGTACCGGCGGTGGCAGCCACTTCACCCGGTTCAAGTACATTCAGGCTAAATGCGTTGTTAGGCTGATCGCCAGCGCGATAGGCTACTTTAATGCCGGCCCGCAAACCTAACTCGGCCGCGGCGCTCGCGCTGATGACACCCTGCTCACCAAAGCTGGGCACCAGGTCCGGCACCAGGGACGCATCCATACCCCAGTGATCGAGCAACTCTTTGGCGACCCGCTGCTCGCGGAAGTCCCACAAAGTACCTTCTGACAGACCAGAGGCGGTGGTGGTAATTTCGCCTGTTAATTTCATCGCAATGAAATCACCCGGCAACATGAATTTGTGAACGCGGCTAAAAACTTCCGGTTCGTTTTGCTGGACCCAACGCAGTTTCGCCGCGGTGAAGTTACCGGGGGAATTCAGCAGATGATCAAAGCAGTAATCAGCACCGAGACCTTCAAGCGCTGCATTACCCAGCTCAACAGCGCGGCTGTCACACCAGATGATGGCGGGCCGCAATGCCTTTTGTTCGGCATCGACTAATACCAGGCCATGCATCTGATAAGAAATGCCCACGGCCTCAATGCGCGCAGGATCGATGCCGTCCTTCGCAAACAACCGCTTACAGGCCTCACGCACACATTCCCACCAGGTATCTGGATGCTGCTCAGCAAATCCGGGCGCAGGGCTCAGGATGGCCAGCTCAGTTTCGGGATAGGATGTTGCGCCCAGACTTTTGCCGGTCTTTCCGTCGATAACCGACACTTTGGTTGACGAACTACCCAGATCTATACCTAAAAAAAGCATTCTGTTTCTCTGCAGTTGCGGTTAAAAGAAAGGATGCACAGCCAGTTCGGCTTGCATCCGGGGCAAGAGTCTAGCACTGGGCCAGCGGGCATGAGTATATCCTTATTGTCTTACTGACCACAAGAGTATTTAATAGCCTGAAAATCCTGCGAAGAAGCGGTGAAATAACGAGGCTCGACGCCAGGATTCTCGACTTATACAATGCCGATTGGCATCATTTTCATCTTTCCAGCAAACAAGAGCGCGCTATGCCTTCATCGTGTAACAGCCCAGCCAACGATCATCCGCTACCGGCTGCTGGCCACTCAACGCCCGGCATCAGTCACGTGGAGCCGCTGCGCCTGCCGGATAATGTGATTAAAAACCTCACGATTGATAACCTGATCTTTGGGTTGGACGAAGATGAGCTGAAAGTGCTCTTGGTCAAACACCGTGAACCAGCGGGTGATGCAAGCTGGGCACTACCGGGGGGCTGGATCAGGCAAGAAGAAAGCCTGCGAGATGCGGCTGCCCGCCTGCTGGAAGAATGGACCGGCGTGCAAAATCTCTACCTCGAACAGCTCAAAGCATTTGGCCGTATTGATCGTTTCCCCAATGAGCGGGTTGTCACTATCGCGTATTACGCGCTCGTCAGCGCGGAGGATTATCCCATCGTGGCGGGCCACAGCGCGGAAGATGTCAGCTGGTTTAGCGTCAATCAACTGCCCCGCCTGATCTATGACCATGCCGAAATTCTGGATTACGGTATCAAGTTCTTGCGGCATCAGGTTTGCCATCAGCCCATCGGGTTTAACCTGCTTCCGGAAAAGTTCACCTTGTTGCAATTACAGGCGCTTTACGAAGCCATTTTGAACATCAAACTCGATAAGCCCAACTTCCGCCGCAAGATCATGAAAATGAATCTGTTGAAGCCCTGCAACGAAAAACAACAAGGGGTTCCTCACCGCGCCGCCAATCTGTATCGATTTGATGCAGAGGCCTATAAAAAGCTGACGGAAATGGGTTTTTCCTTCGCGATTTAATATTTATTTACCCGCCCCCAATATGGTCGCACCGTTTATATTGGAGTAGTATTCCTCCCCGTCGTCAATCCTGATGACGCTTAATAACTTCAATAAAGCACACAACCGGAAAAGGTAGATCCAGCATGAGCCAACCCGTTGCCAACCAGACGAATATGTCATTCGTCATTTTGATTACCCTTATCGCCACACTCGGCGGTTTTTTATTTGGGTTTGACAGTGGTGTCATTAATGGAACCTATGAGGGCCTCAATCAAACATTCAGCCTGACCACCGGAGAGTCAGTACGCTCCTCTTTATCCATTTATCTCGCTTTCGGTTCAGCCATTCTGGCAACCATTGGCTTGTACTTTATTCGCAAGGAATTGCTGATCATTGCCGCCGTTATGTTTATTGGGTTTATCTGGGAAGCCCAGAATGACAACTCATTTCGCGTAGCGTCAATGCTCCTGGGATGCGCTTTCGGCGCGCTGATTGCCGGTCGCGCTGCGGACACTTTTGGCCGCTGGTGGGTGCTCATGATCTCCGCCATCTTGTTTACTATTTCGGCTTGGGGCTCAGGTATTGCTACCGGTTCATTTGAATTTATTATTTACCGGGTAATTGGCGGCTTAGCCGTGGGCGCAGCGAGTATTATCTGTCCCGCTTATATCAGTGAAGTAACCCCCGCTCACCTACGCGGCAAGCTAACATCTATTCAGCAAATTGCGATTATTACCGGTTTGTTTTTTGCCTTCCTCAGCAACTATTTTCTGGCCGAGTTTGCCGGCGGTTCAACCAGTATGTTCTGGTGGGGTTATGAAACCTGGCGCTGGATGTTCTGGATGGAACTGATTCCTGCATTTATGTTTTTGTTAGCACTCTTTTTGATCCCCGAAAGCCCGCGCTTTCTTGTAGCCAAAGGTGCCGACAATAAGGCTAGCAATGTACTCAGCAAACTGTACGGTGCAGCGAATGCTCAAGGTAAAGTTGAGGAAATTCGCAGCACCCTGAACCGCGACCATCAGCCCAGCTTTAGCGACGTGGTAAATAAAGCAACCAAGCGCGTAAGACCTATCGTGATGATTGGTTTTGGTTTAGCCGTGTTGCAACAGTTCGTCGGTATTAACGTGGTGTTCTATTACGGTGCAGTCCTGTGGCAAGCCGCTGGCTTTTCAGAAAGTGATGCACTGCTGACCAACGTTATCTCCGGTGCAGTCAGTATTGCTGCATGCTTTATCACGTTTATGCTGGTAGATAAAATTGGCCGCAAACCCTTTCTGTGGTTTGGCTCGATCGGCATGACGATCACTCTGGCTTTGGTAGGTTTTGCCTTTGCAGGCGCTCCCGTTGATGCCGAAGGCAAATTGCTGCTTTCCAACAACAGCGGCGTGCTTGCGCTCGTTGCGGCTAACTTGTATGTGATTTTCTTCAATATGTCCTGGGGTCCGGTGACCTGGATTATGCTGGGCGAGATGTTCCCGAACCAGATGCGCGGCTCTTCACTGGCCATCGCCGGTTTAGGTCAATGGGGTGCGAACTTCCTGATTACCTGGACCTTCCCGATTATGCTGGCCTCTTCGTTCTTTGGCTTGGCCGGAGCCTACGGGGTTTACACTTTCTTCTCCTTCCTATCGATTTTCTTTGTGATCAAATTTATCAAAGAAACCAAAGGCAAAGAGCTGGAAGAGATGGAAGGCTAAGCCTTTATCATTGCCGAGTAACACCCAAAGCCGCCTTCGGGCGGCTTTTTTTTGCCTGCTGATGGCGGCGGTGATTTTTTCGCGGCACCTACAGCTCACCCCCCCAGCTGGTATACAAGTCGAGGACTCTTGTGGCCTAATATCACGTGCCTCAATAAGTATTCATCAACCACCATGCTATACAACAACTCATAAAAATTAGAATTAGGAGTATTTATGCAAGCATTCAAACATTCTTTACTCGCGGTCAGTCTGCTGACACTGGCCGCCTGTGGCGGCTCCGGCTCAAGCGGCAACTCCGGTCCAGGCAAGGTAACCCAACCACCGCCGATCTCCAGCAGCTCGTCATCCAGTAGTTCGTCATCCAGCTCCTCGTCTGTCAGCAGTTCGAGTGAACCCGCTTCTTCGTCCAGCAGCTCCAGTAGCTCCAGCGCAAACGGCTTGAG
>CAYTQQ010000096.1:0-6507 GCA_964440135.1 uncultured Cellvibrionaceae bacterium
CAGGGTGAGATCACCTATGACTTTCAAGGCAAGCTGTCATTTTCCTGGCCGCAAGGCGTGTGCGATGCGACCATCAATCTGGATGATGCGGATTATCAACCCCTATTCCCCTACGGGTTTGGCCTGACGTACCAGGACTTGCCCACCCAATGGCAGCCCCTCGCCGAAGACACCAGCGAATGGCCACATGGCTGTCGGCTGGGTAAAACTCTGCCCCCCGCCGAGAACATCCTCTTCACCAGCGACCAAGGCTGGCGGTTTTATCTGGAAAAACCGACGCTGGACCATCGCGTGGTGAGGCTCAACGGCACCACCGGTTTCGGCTCTTTGAGCGCGCGACGGGACAATAGCCGTGGCGAGGGGGTGGAGGCGCGCTGGGATGGCAGCGTGACGAGCCGCCTAATCCTGCGCAACGCTGGCCAGCAGCACGATCTTCTGGCGGCTTACGCTCATGGCGGCGCGCTGGTTTTTGATATCAAAATTACCCGAAAACCTTCCCAGAAAGTGGACGCAGTGCTGTACAGTGGGCCGCTTGGCGGCTCAACTCAAGATTTAACTTCCGCCCTGCAGGATCTGCCGCTCAACCAATGGCAGGAAATCAGCGTGGATTTACAATGCTTTGAAAATGACCGCGCAGATTTCAGCAAAGTAGATGGGCCTTTCGGACTGCAAACGGCCGGCGCGTTTGCCGCCAGCATCAGCAATGTGCGCTATGAGCCCCGTCGCGGGAAATCCGCCATTATTGACTGCGCACCCCAATAACCCACCCTTGAAAAACTATCGAGAGCTCTATGACGTCTGAATTGTTACTTCGCTATGTTCACTTCCTCGGCATTTTCGCTATGTTCGCCCTGCTCACCGTCCAGCACATGCAATTAAAAGGGCAAGTTGAAGCGGGCGGAATCAGGAAAATTGGGATTATGAATGCGGCCTATGGCGGCTGCGCCCTAGTGGTGTTAATAGCCGGCATGGGGTTGTGGATGTGGGTAGGCAAGCCGGCGGGGTTTTACACCCACAACTGGATATTCCACACCAAAATCACCTTATTTTTCTTGGCGCTAATCCTTTCGATTATGCCTACCATTTTTATTCTGAAAAATCGTAAGAATACAACCGTAGTCAATGTACCTAAGTCTGTAGTTATGATGATCCGCGTGGAGTTACTGCTGCTGTGCATTATCCCGCTACTGGCTGTGCTGATGGCCAACGGCGTCGGTTACACAAGGTAACCAGAGACGGAACAAAAAGCGCACCCTAAAAAGTGCGCTTTTTTTATGCCCGCCATTGAGCAAGTTAGTAGTAGGTTAGCTCGCGCGTTTTGCCCCAGAACACGCGATAGGCGTAGAAGGTGTAAAAAAGAATGGTCGGCAGTACGATCATGGCGCCATACAAAATAAACCACAAAGATTCGCTGGCACTTGCCGCCTCCCAGATCGTCATTTCTCCCGGCACCACCTGCGGGAAAAAGCTGTACGCCAAGGCGGCAAACGATAGAGAAAAAATCATCAAAGCACCGACGAATGGAATCCAACAACCAAAATCCTCGGCATAGGGAAATTGCGCCAGATAGCGATCGACCACCAGCACAGTAAGAAAAACCACCAGAGGAATAATCAACAATAGCAGTGCGAAAGGACTGCCAAACCATTTTGCAAATACGTTGGCACTGGTTAAAGGATTGACCAGAGACACCACCAAAAGCCCCAAGGTCGTCAGCCATAGACATATTCTGGCCCAGCGCGATGCTCGTATTTGTAAATTTCCTTCCGTTTTCATAACCAGCCAAGCGGCGCCAATAAAACTGTAGGCCGCAGTAACACAAACCGCGCTGAGCAGCGCAAATGCGTAGGCGGTAGGCGACTGCTCGAAACCCATCACAAACAAGCCCAGCATGTACCCCTGAGACAGAGTCGCCAACAGCGAACCACCCTTGAACGCGCGGTCCCACAGGCGCTTGTTATGGGGCGGCGCCTTGGCGCGAAAGTCAAAGGCGACGCCACGCAAGATCAGGCCCGCCAACATAAACGTCACTGGCAGGTAGAGATGGAAAAGAATATGGCTGTGCGCGCTGGGAAACGCAATCAACAAAATGCCGACGCCGAGCACCAGCCAGGTCTCGTTGGCGTCCCAGAAAGGACCGATGGACGCAATCATGATGTCGCGTTGAGATTCGGAATTGTTCGGCAATAAAATGCCCACACCCAAGTCATAACCGTCGAGCACGGCGTACAACAAAATGGCCAGCCCCATTAGCGCAATAAAAATCACCGGCAACCAATAAGCTTCACCTGTCAGCATCATTATCTTGCTCCTGTATGTTCAGCGGCAGCCTGTTGCGTTAATGGGTTGTGGCGCTCTTGCAGTGTCAGTAGATCGTCAGGCTGGTCCACCAACACCGACTTGCGCGCCATGATAAATAAGGTGCGAATATAAGCGACCAGCAGCACCGTGTAGAGGGAGAGATAAATCGCCAAGGAAATGCCGACATTCCCCAAGGGAATAGAGGTGACTGCATCATGGGTTTTGAGCACTCCAGAAACCAGATAGGGCTGACGGCCAATTTCCGTCACATACCAGCCGGCTAAAATGGCGATCCACCCGGAAAAACTCATCACCACTAACGTTCGCAGCGCCCAAACTGGCAGGGTATCTTTCTTCCACAGCATCCAACTGAAAGACCAAGCCGTCAGCCACATGAAGATGCCAATTCCCACCATCACCCGAAAACTGAAAAATACCGGCGCAACCGGCGGATGTTCGTCAAACTCATTAAGCCCTTGGACTTCCCCCTGCCAATCGTGAGTCAAAATAAAACTGGCCGCCCCCGGAATTTCCAAAGCAAAACGATTAAGACGGTCAATTTCGCTCGGCAACGCAAATACGGTAAAGGGCGCATTTTTTTGCGTATCCCAAATGCCTTCCATGGCCGCAATTTTTGCCGGCTGGTGCTTCAGGGTATTTAAGCCGTGTAAATCTCCGACCAAGACCTGCAGCGGAATTAATACAGCCGCAGCATAGAGCCCGGCTTTTAAAGCCAGCCGTGGCGCAGGTTTATGATCACCTCGCAGCAACCGGTACGCCGAAATACCGGCAATTAAAAAGGCCGCCGTTAAACCCGAGGCAAGTAACATATGCGTCAGACGATAAGGCATGGATGGATTAAAAATAATGTCCCACCAACTCAGCGGAAAGGCCACGCCATCACGCATTTCAAAACCCGTCGGGGTTTGCATCCAAGAATTAAGTGCAAGAATCCAAAAGGCAGATAAGCTCGTACCCACTGCCACTAAAAGTGTGGCCAGCGTATGCATGCGTGCCGATACGCGGTTGATACCAAATAGCATTACGCCAAGAAAGGTGGCTTCGAGAAAAAAGGCGGTGAGCACTTCGTAACCCAGTAGCGGGCCGGCAATATTGCCCACCGTTTCCATATAGCCCGGCCAATTAGTGCCGAACTGAAATGACATGGTGATGCCGCTGACAACGCCGAGAGCAAAGCTCAAAGCAAAAATCTTGACCCAAAACCGGTAGCAGCGCATCCACACCTCGTCACCAGTGCGATTAAACTGCACGCGAAAATACAGCAGAAACCAGCACAGCGCGATGGTAATGGAGGGGAATAAAATATGAAAACTGATATTGGTAGCGAACTGGATGCGGGACAATAAAAACGTATCGAACATTAGCCAAACCTCTTAACTAGCGCCTTAACCTTTTCTCAGTAACTTATCTTTGACTTCCAACACCTTGCTCAGATTATTACCAAGGGTCATCAGCTTCTGTAACCGCGCCGCGTCCAGACGCTGGATTTCCGTGGTCCATTTGGTCAGCATTTCGATCAGATCATGCATTTCCTGCATGCGCTGCTGCGCATATTGCTCCTCTGCACCGGCGGGTGTCGTCATCAACAGGTCGCGCAGGGTGGACAGGGTGGGGTCGATTTCCCGCTTGCGCCGCTGCTCCATAAGGGTCTTAGCGATGTCCCAGATTTCCGCCGGCGCGGAATAGTATTCTTTGCGGTCGCCGGGAATATGTTGCAGCTTCACCAGCTCCCAAGACTGCAACTCCTTTAGCCCCATACTGACATTGGAGCGGGAAAAGCCCAGGCTCTCGACGATTTGGTCCGCCGTTAAAGGCTCGGAGCTCAGCACCAGCAGCGCGTACATTTGCCCCACAGTTCGATTAATACCCCAGCGGCTACCCATCTCGCCAAAGTGCATAACGCAGGCTTGGATCATCGGTGTCATTCTTTAATTCCTGTAATTTCAGAATTTTCTGAAATTACAGGAATCGCCAATCTCGGTCAAGCGCACATTTGCGCGAAAAGGCGCGCACCTCTTAATGAAAATAGGTCTTATTTTTGTTACCTTTGCCATCCCAAAAAACTGACGAGTGATTTCCACTATGAAACCCCTGGATGCCGAGCGGCTGGAGCTGCGCCTTTCCCCCCCTGTTAAACGTCACCTCGCACACAATCCCCTGTTCTTCGCCATCGCCCTGGCTCTGGGTACAAGTTCGGCCCTAGCCGCCGATCAGCGCACCATGCCAAAAGTCGTGGTGGTAGGAACCGAAGTGGGTGACATCGAAAACCAACCGGGCTCGGTGTCATTGGTAAGTGAGGAAGATCTGCTGTTGCGTCAGCCACGATCCACCGAGGACGCTCTGCGCGCCGTACCCGGAGTGACCATCAAAGGTGAAGACGAAAGCTCGGTGGTGGCCAATATAGGCGTGCGCGGCCTGAGTGCGGGTGACTACAAAACGCTGATACTCGAAGACGGTGTGCCCATCGCCCCCGGTCTGTTTGTCGGCAATGGCCGCTACTACAACCCGCGCATCCAGCGGATGGAGGCCATCGAAGTCCTCAAAGGCGCCGCGTCCCTGCGCTATGGCCCCAGCACCATCGGCGGAGTGATTAACTACATCACTAAAGACCCGGAAGACGGTGCCGTGCTCTCTTTGCGCACCGGCTCCTTTGATACCCAGGAAGCCTCCCTAGAAATCGGTGGTACCAGCCAGGCGCAAGACGCCAAATTCGGTGCGGTGATCACTCACGTCACCAGCGATGGCTTTATGGACAAGGGCTACGACATGACCGACGTCATGATCAAAGCCGGTATGGCCTTGGCCGAAAACCACTGGGTGAGCGTGAAATTCACCGACTATAAAAACGACGCCAATATTTCCTATCGCGGCCTGTTCCTGCAGGCGTATTTGGACAAGGAAAATTACAACCCGGCGCCGGATGATTACTACCTCACGGGCCGCCGCTCTTTCGACTTCAACCACGAGTGGGAAATCAGCGAATTTCTGCAACTTAAAACCTTGGTTTACGGCAGTGAAACCTACCGGGATTACTGGCGTTACGGCGTTGACGGCCCCGCCTCTCTCGCGGCTGGCCGCTGGGTCTACGCCGACAATCTCAACGGCAACAACCGCACCTTTGATCGCGTCGGTTTGGACAGCCGCTTAAGCGTGAAGCACACACTGTTTGGTATTAACAACAATGCTGAAATTGGTGTTCGCGTGATGAGCGAATCCATGGACGATCAAACCATCGGCGCTACCCGCGCCACGCCGCGCACCGGCAGCATTAACAAAGACGTGAAGGATTCCGCCGACAGTCTCGCGGTGCACATGCAAAACCGTTTTGCGATCACCGACAACTTTGCTTTAACCGCTGGGGTGCGAGTGGAGCAGTATGAGCAATCTCGCCGGAACCAGCGTTTGGCCACGGACAACCAAATGGATACCTCCAACACCGAGGTGTTGCCTGGCCTTGGTCTGACCTACCAACTCAACCCCAGCCTGCAGTTGTTCGGCAGCATTTATAAAGCCTTCTCTCCCGCGCTTAACAGCGACGCGCTCGAGGGCGTAGACGGCCTAGAAGACCAGCAGCTGGACGCTGAGCAATCGATCAATGTGGAAATTGGGGTGCGGGGTGCACAGGGCCGGTACGACTACGAGTTTGCCGCCTTCCATATGGATTTCGACAACCAGATCATTCCCGCCAACTCCAACACCCAGTTTCAAACCACCAATGGCGGCGCCACTGTGCATCAAGGGTTTGAAGCCGCGCTCGGCGTAGAGCTGGGAGCCGGGTTCCGCCTGACGTCCAACGCCACCTATATCCCCACAGCGGAGTTTTCGGGTGACCGCTTGGACAGCAACGGCAATGTCACCACCCCCGATGGCAACCGCATCACCTACGTCCCCGAGTGGGTCGTTAATCTGGGATTGGAACACACTGTCGGCAGCCTGCGCACCGCGTTAAATTGGCACTACACCAGTGAGCAGTACACCGATGTGCAGAACACTGTTGCCATTACCGAAAGAACCTCCGGATTTTTCACCGGCCGCATCAACGAGTACGCCGTGCTCGACCTGAGCGCGGTGTATGAACTCAATCCAACCGTCAGCTTCAGCGCCAGCGCTAAAAACCTGGGCAACGAGCATTACATTGCGAGCTTGCGCCAGGGCATTTACGTGGGCACCGAGCGCAGTTTCGAT
>CAYTQQ010000097.1:0-2750 GCA_964440135.1 uncultured Cellvibrionaceae bacterium
GCACCCTGCTGGTATCGACCGGCCAGCATGAAACCTTGATTCGTATCGAAGAGATTGACTTGCTCAGCGCGGCGGGCAACTACGTCGACATCCACTGCAAGAATAATGTCTACCTGTTGCGCTCATCGTTGAAGCAGTTGGAAGAGACTCTGCCCGCCCAGCAGTTCGTTCGGGTTCATCGGTCGCACCTGATCAACCTGGACGCCCTGTTGCATATCACCCGTACCGCCGCTGGAAACGGCTCGGTCGCTCTGCGCGGCGGGCAGCAAGTGCCCATCAGTAAAAAATATCGGACTGCCTTGAAGCAAACCGCCAGCGCTGTGCCCGAAATCCCGGCTTGAGTCCGGTGCGGGCATCAGCCATTCGCATCACCCTTCGGACATTCGTCCCAAACTCCTGGTCTCGCGTTATCTCCATTGATTAACTCCCAAAGGCGTACTCGCCGTGGGGTTTTTATCTTTGAATCAGTGGAGAAATATCAGTGGATAAGCGACATGCACTCAGCAAAGTAACCGTGGGTCTACATTGGCTTGTGGCAATCGTCATAATCAGCATGCTGACTCTGGGTGCTTATATGTCATTATTGGAAGCCTACGGCGTTTATGACATTCATAAATCGATCGGCGTGCTGGTATTTCCGTTGCTGCTGGCGCGCGTGCTCTGGAGATTGATCCAGGGCTGGCCGGAACCGCTGTCCCGTTATTCAACCATCGAACACCTGCTGGCAAAAATTACCCACTGGGGCCTGCTGATCGGCATTATCGCCTTGCCCATTACCGGCATGCTGTATTCCGGGGCGAGTGGTCACGGCTTCGGAATTTTTGGGCTGACGATCGTTCCATCCAACGACCACCCCACCGAGGCAGGGCAGGTACTGCCTTATCACACGCCGCTGTCCATCATCGGTGAGACCGCTCATGAATGGCTCGGCTATAGCTTGATGGTTCTACTACTGCTACATATTGTTGGTGCGTTCAAACATCATCTGATCGATCGCGATGGCACACTCAAGCGCATGCTGGGACAGCCTGTTGATCGGTAGCGGAATTATTAACGCCCCCTGCCACAGCGAATTAACCCATCGATAAAAGCCCCAAGGGATCACCACCCCTTGTTAAAAAATGAGCAAAAAATAAAGGTCAATAGAATGAAAATTACTGGTCTGAAGCTCCTGGCACTACTGCTCGCCGTCGGACCCGCCGGTGCCGATCAGCATGTCCATCTGCCCGTCACTCAAGATGCGGCTCAAGAGGTCTGGTTTACCCATCACAAAATAGGGCCAGGCATCTGGGTGATTAATGACAGCGATCAGGATCAGATCTACCTGGTTGAAGGCGATGCGCGAGCGCTGGTGATTGACACTGGTCTGGGTTATCAGAATCTGAAGCACTATGTTGAAACCATCACCAGCAAACCGTTACTCGTCGTGAACACCCATGCCCATCCCGATCATGCGGGTGGTAATCACGCGTTTGATCAGGTGCATATCCATAAGGATGAACTCGAAACTCTGAATTACTACACCTCAGAGCCGGTAATGCTGGATACGTTTCAGCGGTTTGCAAAGCGCGACATGCCCGATCACCTAAGGGATAAAAACAAAACCGCTGCCACCCTTATTACCATTGACGATGGGTTTCAATTTGACTTGGGTAATCGCATCCTTGAAGTCATTCATATTCCCGCACACACACCCGGCAGCATCGCCCTGTATGACCGGCAATCTGCAAATCTATTTACCGGCGATATGGCCAACACCCATCTCTGGATGCAAATAAAATATGCCACCTCTATTGCAGACCTGCTGCAGAGTAGCCATAAATTGCGCACCTATCCGGCTCCTATCCAACAACTCTTGCCAGGCCACGGCGAGCCGCTCACGCCGGATCATCTTGACGTGCTGCACGCCGCCACGGAAAAACTGCTTGCCGGTGAGTGCCCGGTCACGCCTTACCGCTCACCTTTTGGTGACGAAATTTCCTGTGCGCACGAAGATGTATTTATCGTCTATAAAAAATAGTATTGATAGCATTTATTCTGGAATTAAACAGTTACATAATTCCCTTGCTGGTACCGTACATCGGTGAATATTTTTACTGACGAATAATTGCTCACTACCAGCCCGATGTTATTCAGCGGTTTAGCTTATTTACGCAAAGGGAACACAGATGCCGTTATTATTTTCTTACGGAACACTACAGCAAGAGGACGTACAAATAGCTAACTTTGGGCGCACGCTATCCGGCCGCCGCGATAGCTTGCAAGGTTATGTCCTCGGGGATATTGAAATCACCGATGAGCGGGTTATTCGCGAAAGTGGTAAAAAAATTCATCCCATTTTGTACTTTACCGGCAGGGAGCAAGATGAAGTGCTTGGTACCGTATTTGACATTACCGATGCAGAACTCGCCCAAGCCGATGATTATGAAGTGGCAGATTATATGCGCGTCGAAGCCCGGTTAACCTCCGGTAAACGCACCTGGATTTATGCGGCCGCACCGGACGCGCCATCCGCCTTTAACGCACCAGCAGCAAGCCCACAATCATAGCCAACATCAGCGATACACCCTGCCAAAAGAGCACAGGATTGCGCTCCAGTAATGGTGCGCGATGAGCACTGAGAAAGACCGGGTTGGGGTGGCGCAGATCAAATAAAAATTCGGACAGCTCCTGATACCGCCGCTGCGGGTCAGGATGCACAGCCTTGCGCAACGCACCGTCGATCCATACCGGAATGTCGGACGTTCCCG
>CAYTQQ010000097.1:2850-6438 GCA_964440135.1 uncultured Cellvibrionaceae bacterium
AAATCAATAATCTTCACCGTGCCCGTCGCGTCAATCATGATATTTGGCGGGCGCACATCCTGATGCAGTATTTCCAGTCGGTGGAACGCGCGTAAACCCTTGGCAATTTGCTCCACGATATTGCGCACGGTTTCGAGCTCCGGTTTGGGATGATCGATCAGCCACTGACTCAGGGTCTGACCTTCTACATACTCCGTGACCAGATAAAGCGAGCTGCGCGGGCGCGTGACGCTATAGGGCTTTAGCACATGCTCGCTGTTAATCCGCCGTGCGATCCATTCTTCCATCAGAAAGCGTTCGAGATGAAGCGGGCTGCCGACAATATCGGATGCCGGTGTCTTGAGCACCAGCGACTGTCCAGTCTCGGTATCAACGGCGAGATAAACGTGGCTGCGACTGCTGCGATGCAGATCGCGCAGGATGCGGTAACCATCAATCATGCTGCGCGCTTCCAGGATCGGCGGCAGCGGCAGCTCACTCAGGTGTTGCGTCAGTTGTTGCGCATCCGGCTCTGGCAGTTGCCGGATACGGACAATTTGCACCGTCAGATTATCGGGGCTACCCGCCGCCAAGGCCTGCGCAATAATGGCTCGTGCCGCCTGATCCAGGTCGGTCGAGTGCTGTTTGATTAACGCCACCAGATCCGGCGAACTTATATATTCGTAAACGCCATCGGTCGCGAGCACAAAGATATCGTGCAATTCCAGCGCGAGGCTCTGGTAATCAATTTCCAGGTGCTGGTGAATACCCAGCGCCCGACTCAGATAACTTTGCTCGGCAGACACCCACAGCCGGTGATCCTGCGTCAGCGGTTCCAGCGTCGTGCCCCGCAACCGATAAACCCGGGCATCACCGACATGGAACACATGCGCTTGCGTGCCTTTAACAACCAGGGCGCTCAGCGTGCACACATAACCCCGATCCTGGTCATAGCGATACTGGCTGCGGCGGGTTTGCGCATAGAGCCAGGAGTTGGCCGCCGTCAGGACACATTGAACGGATTTTTTTACCGACCAGGCTTCTGATGTGCAGTAATAATCGGACAGGAAACTCGCTACCGCCGATTCGCTCGCGATGTGGCTGACGTCGCTGCTGCTGATGCCGTCGGCCAGCGCCAGGGCAATGCCTTTGGTGCTCAGTTGCGCATCCTGGGGAATATAGGCCCCGTGAAAATCCTGATTGCGACTTTTGCGGCCGGCCTCAGAATGTTGCCCGAGGTCGATCGCGAGTTGCCCGGGCACAGCAGTCCCGGCTGCAGGGAGCCGGGAGGATGGCCCGCAAGGGGCGGCGGCAAGATTAGACATGAATCCGCTTTGGTGCGGTTCTGACATGCGTCGCATACAAAGTCAGACCGGTGAAGGCGAGGCCGCCCACCAGGTTACCCAGCGCGGTGGGAATTTCGTTCCAGAGCATGTAGTCCATCACCGAAAAATCTCCGCCCATGAGCATCGCCGTAGGGAACAAAAACATGTTCACCACCGAGTGTTCGAAGCCCATATAAAAGAACAGCATCACCGGCATCCACATGGCAATGGCTTTGCCACTGACATTGGTCGAGATCATCGCACCGACCACCCCCATGGACACCATCCAGTTGCACAACATGCCGCGCAGGAAAATCGTGAGCCAGCCGGCCAGACCATATTCGGCATAACCCAGGGTGCGCGCTTCACCGATCCCCGAGAGTTTTTCACCGACCAGACCGGGCTCCATCGAAAAGCCCATGGTAAAGACAAAGGCCATCATAAAGGCCACGGTCAGCGCACCCGCAAAATTACCGCAGAACACCAGACCCCAGTGCCGCAGAATTCCGCTCACGGTGACGCCGGGCCGCTTGTCGAGCAGTGCCAGGGGCGTCAGCACAAACACCCCGGTCAGCAGATCAAAACCCATCAGGTAAAGCATGATAAAACCGACGGGAAACAATACCGCCCCGAGCAGCGCGGAGCCGGTCTGCACGGTAATGGTGATTGCAAAAACGGCGGCGAGCGCGAGAATGGCGCCCGCCATATAAGAGCGGATCATTACGTCCCGGGTGGACATAAATAATTTGGATTCACCGGCGTCCACCATCTTGGTGGCAAATTCAGAAGGCATGATGTAAGACATTGTAGCTCCTCGGTCTATACGCAGATTGCGCAGCAAGCGTGAATGGGATGGTTTGGGTCAGGCTGCCAGTTCGTGGATTCCTTTGGCGAGCAGCTGAATCTGGTCGCCCTCCAGGCGAACTGCCCAGGTGTCGAGTGTCATCTCGGGACGCTCCAGGCAGCGCCCATCGAGTAAAGAAAAATGCTGTTTGTACAGCGGGCTGGCAATCACCGGCTCACCGCCAATATCGCCCACGATGCCCCGCGCAATGATGTGAACGCCGGAGAAGGGGCAATAATTACTGAGTGCAAAAATCCGGTTATCCAGTTCGGGAATCCAGAAGAGGGCGACCTGGCAGATGCCCAATTTGGCCCCGATGCCGGCACCGGGAACCAGATCATTTTTGTCACCTACGGGTATCCAGTGGGCGTCTGTCTTCATGGTTTTATCCTCCTGTTCATGTCACTGCTCCTGTTGGTACGGCTTGTTGCGCGCAGCGGGATGCTGGGCTGTGTGGTAGGCCAGTCAGAGACTGGCGATGGGAATCAACTCCTGCCGCTCCTGCGCGGTGGCAGGTCGTGGCTGACCGCGCTCGCTGATAAAAACCACGTTGGGATCGTCCCCTTCGTCGTTGATCATCTGGCGGAAACGCTTGAGGCTGTCCGGGTTCTCCAGCGTGGTTTTCCACTCGCATTGGTAATGGGCCACCAGGCGCTCCATCTGCGCATCCAGATCGGCGCAGATGCCCAGAGCATCGTCCAGCACCACTTTTTTCAGGTAATCCAGACCGCCATCCAGCTCTTCAAGCCAGCGCGCGGTACGCTGCAGTCGCTCGGCGGTACGAATATAAAAAATCATCACCCGGTCGATGGTGCGAATCAGGGTTTCGGTATCCAGGTCTGTGGCGAACAGATCCGCATGACGGGGACGCATACCGCCGTTGCCGGCGACAAACAGATTCCAACCCTTCTCGGTCGCAATGACCCCGAAATCTTTGGACTGGGCCTCGGCGCACTCGCGGGTGCAACCACTGACCGCAAATTTAATTTTGTGCGGGGCGCGAATGCCCTTGTAGCGATTCTCCAGATCAATCGCGAGCTTGACGCTGTCCTGCACGCCGTAGCGACACCAGGTACTGCCGACGCAGCTTTTGACGGTACGCACCGATTTGCCGTAGGCCTGACCGGTTTCAAAACCGGCATCGACCAACCGCTGCCAGATCGCCGGCAATTGATTGAGCTTGGCGCCAAACAAATCGATACGCTGGCCGCCGGTGATTTTGGTGTAGAGCCCGAAGTCACGCGCTACTTCGCCCAGGATGATGAGTTTTTCGGGGGTGATTTCGCCACCGGCAATACGCGGCACCACCGAGAAGGTGCCATCCTTTTGCATATTGGCGAGATACGTATCGTTGGTGTCCTGCAGACCGACGTGCTCTTCCTTGAGCACGTAGTCGTTCCAGACGGACGCCAGAATATTGCTGATAGTGGGCTTACAGAT
>CAYTQQ010000098.1:0-6311 GCA_964440135.1 uncultured Cellvibrionaceae bacterium
TTAATGTTTCGTAACCTTCTTGTGATACCACGACTATGATCCCTGTAATTGCGCTGGTGGGCCGCCCTAATGTTGGCAAGTCCACACTCTTTAATCGTCTGACCCGCAGCCGCGACGCGCTCGTGGCCAACTATCCGGGGCTTACCAGAGACCGTAAGTACGGTGAGGGCATGATCGATAATCGCCGGTTTATGGTGATTGATACCGGTGGCATCAGCGGTGAAGAAGAAGGTATCGACAGCATGATGGCCGGACAGTCACTGCTGGCGATTCAGGAAGCGGATATCGTGCTCTTCATCGTGGATAGCCGTGAGGGTTTGACCGCTGCTGATCATATGATCGCTAAACACCTGCGCGTGAATAATAAAAAAACCTACCTGGTGGCGAACAAGATCGACGGGATGGACCCGGATGTTGCCCTGGCGCCATTTTATGAGCTGGGCATGGGTGAGATTTTTGCGACCACGGCCTCTCATGGTCGGGGTGTAAAATCCATGATGGAAGAAGTGCTGGAAGAGATTCCAGAGAATCTTGAGGTAACGCCCGAAGAAGCCAAGGGCATTAAAATCGCCGTAGTTGGACGTCCAAATGTCGGTAAATCGACCTTGGTTAATCGGCTGTTAGGCGAGGACCGTGTGGTTGTTTACGATCAACCCGGCACTACCCGCGACAGTATTTATATCAATTACGAACGGCACAACAAACCCTATACCCTGATCGACACGGCGGGTGTGCGCCGGCGTAAAAATGTTGACCTGATGGTGGAAAAATTTTCCATTGTTAAAACGATGCAAGCGATCGCCGATGCCAACGTGGTGGTGTTGGTGATGGATGCCAGTGAAGGTGTCGTGGATCAGGATCTCCATTTAATGGGCAACGCGGTAGAAGCGGGGCGCGCCTTGGTCATTGCGCTTAATAAGTGGGATGGCCTGGATGAGTCACACAAGCAGTACGTTAAAAACGAGCTTGAGCGGCGTTTGCGCTTTGTCGATTTTGCCGATATTCATTTTATTTCCGCGCTGCATGGCACGGGTGTAGGCAATCTCTATAAGTCTATTGAACAAGGCTATCGTTCGGCGACGGATAAATTCTCCACCAACTTCCTGACCCGTATTCTGGAAGATGCCGTGCGCGAACATCAGCCGCCGATGATTGCCGGCCGCCGCATTAAATTACGCTATGCGCATCCGGGCGGTCACAACCCGCCTATCATTATTATTCACGGTAACCAAACCGAAGAAGTGCCCAGCCATTACGTGCGCTATCTGGAGAAAACGTTTCGCCGGGTATTGGATCTGCATGGCACGCCCATTCGCATTGAATTTAAATCCAGTGAAAACCCTTTTGCCGGACGCAAAAGCAAACTGACCACGCATCAGCGCATAAAGCAGAAACGCTTGGCAGCAAAGCCAGCCAAACCGGCTAAACCTAACAAGCCGGTAAAGCGTTAAGCACGCGACCGATGGCCCTGACGGCAGTTACCTTCGTCAGGGCCGGATCATCCTCTCTCCTTAATCTTTACTGCCGCCGCGTCCGATGAGTAACCTTGTAGTCATTATTATTTGCCTGGTGTTGGGTCTGGCACTGCAAAAGTCCAAACGTCTGCCGGACTCCTCTGCCACAACGCTTAATCTTTACGTTATCTACATAGCCTTGCCAGCCTTGGTATTGGCCGAAATCCCGCAATTACAATTGAATCTACAGGCGCTCCTGCCGATTGTATTTGCGTGGGTATTGATGGGCTTTAGTGCCTTAATCACCTGGCTGACCGCGCGTTTTTTTGGTTGGTCCCGAGGTGTGACGGGTGTGTTGATGCTCACCGTCACGCTGGGTAATACCGGCTTTGTCGGCATTCCTTTGATTGAAGCGTTGATCGGCAAAGAAGCCGTTCCCTACGCCATTCTCTATGATCAGTTCGGTACGTTTATCGCGCTCAATACGGTGGGTATTTTGCTCGCGGCTCACTACGCCGGTACGGGCAGCTCGCTGCGCAATCTGGGTAAATCTATTATTACCTTTCCGCCATTTATCGCGCTGTGTCTCGCGTTTGCGACCCTGCCATTCAGCTATCCTGACTGGCTGCACGAGGCCTTCCAGCGTATTGCTACCACACTGGTGCCGGTGGTAATGGTGGCGGTTGGTTTGCAGTGGCGCTTGCGGCTGGAGCGTGAATATCTCGCGCCCATGACGGCGGGAATTTTTTACATGCTGGTGCTAACGCCCGCGCTGGCATTTGTCGGTGTGAAATTCTTCGGTGTTGAAGGGCTTACGGCAAAAGTTATTGTATTGGAGTCGGCCATGCCGGCCATGATTTCGGCCGGCGTGTTGGCAATGAGTCACAACCTTGCACCGCGTTTAGCGGCTTCGTTGGTCGGCTATAGTTTGCTGCTGTCGCTAGCGACGGTGTCGCTGTGGAGCACCCTTGTGTAACAAGGGTGCAGATCACGCTGTAAAATAAATATTATTGTTGATGCCAAAAGGGCTGGCCAACGGTGGGTGTACTTGGGCTTGCTGTTTGTCGTTTTTGCATCAGGCCGGCGTGGTAGGCTGCGCGCCCCGCCGCAATCGCATCGGCAAACGCCTCCGCCATCACCGGCGGATTATGGGCGCGGGCCACGGCGGTGTTTAACAGAATGCCATCAAAGCCCATTTCCATCGCTTCACAGGCCTGAGAAGGTGCTCCTAGGCCAGCGTCAATAATCATTGGAATATCCGGCAGACGTTCACGCAGCGTCCGTAAGTTGTAGCGATTTAATAAGCCCTGACCGGTGCCGATGGGTGCGCCCCAGGGCATCAGGACTTCACAGCCAACATCCAATAAACGCTTGCACAAAATCAAGTCGTCGGTGCAATAGGGCAGCACTTTAAAACCTTTTTTGATCAAGCTGTCAGCCGCTTCGACCAGCCCAAAAGGGTCGGGTTGCAAATTGTAGTCATCCCCGATGACTTCCAGTTTGATCCAGGCCGTATCGAAAAGCTCGCGGGACATTTCCGCCAGAGTGACGGCTTCTTTAACCGATTTGCAGCCCGCGGTATTGGGCAACAAACGGCAACCACTGGCCTGAATATATTGCCAAATAGTATCGCCATCGCGGTTGGCGGGATTCTGGCGGCGCAGGCCGAGCGTCACAATTTCACAGCGAGATTTAGCGATCGCGTCGCGCATGATTTGCGGCGATGTATAAAGTGCGGTGCCCAATAAAAAGCGGCTGCTGAAATGTTCACCGTAAAGTGTCAGAGCATCGTTCATCTCAACCGCCTCCTACGGGCTTAACAATATCGACTTGGTCGTCAGCGGCTAACTGACGTTCTGCATAGCTGGAGCGCGGCACAAACTCACCGTTAATGGCGACCGCAATTTTGGTATCGGCGTAGCCCCATTGTTGCAGCGCAGCACTCAATAAGGTGCCTGCCGCAATTTCAAAAATTTCATTATTTACACTGACGTTAATCATCTACTCCACCTGCAAGATCAAACGGCAAAGGTTCGGTGTTAAGCACCTCGGCAAGCACTTGCGTGACAACCGCCGGTGCCAATAAAAATCCGTGACGAAATAATCCGTTAGCACGGATTAATCCCGGTTGGCTCACAATACGCGGCATATTATCCATAAACGCAGGCCGCAAATTAACTCCCGACTCAACGATGCGCGCTTCAGCAAACGCGGGTGAAAGCGTATAGAGCGCGCTGGCTAATTCCAACGAAGATTGCACGCTAATAGGCGAGCGATCCTCGCTTTCAATTTGCGTGGCCCCAATAATAAAACGCTCACCGGGTTTGGGTACCACGTAGAGTTGATAGCGCGGATGCATCAGGCGCACCGGTCGCCGCAAATGTATCTCGGAGGTTTGCACGTGCATGGTTTCGCCGCGTACACCGCGCAGATTTTTCAGCTGAGATTTAGCGCCGGTGCCGCGACAATCGATGACCAGATCGAAACGTGTTTCTCCTTCAGCGCTGACAATCCCGTAAGGCGTTACCTGAACCGGACAGTGTTCGATACATAGACCACCGAGACTCCGGATTTCTTCGAGCAATTGCTGCAGGACCTGACGATTGTCGAGATGGCCTTCATCTTCCAGCAGCAAGCCTTGGTGAAAATGTGGATTGAGATCCGGTTCCAGTTGCTGAATCTGTGCTTGATCGACCGAGTGATAGCCGCCCGTGCCGGGCAATACATGCCGCAACTCCTGCACAAACTGATGCAACTCGCCCAAATCCTGCGGGTGAGCGATAACCAGACTGCCCTGCTGACTGAACAGATCCTGCGCGATGTGTGGCTGCGTAAATTCCGCCAACCAGCGGGGCCATTGCTGCAGGGCAAACATACCCATGGCATAAACCTGGCGATCGGAAACCACCGCTTCGCTCAGCGGTGAAATCATCCCGGCGGCGGTGAAGGCAGCGGCAGGCGAGGGCGAGAAAGCACCGGCTTCGTAAAGCGTCACGGCACAACCCGCGCGCAATAACCGCCACGCGAGCAGGCGTCCGAGAAGCCCGCCACCGGCAATAGCAATATGTGAATGAGCTGTCACAGAGACTCAACCTGTAAAAAGAGAAAGTGGTGAAGATTGTGCAGGAGGGCGATGGCAGGCGAGCGCGATGCGCATCTTGTTCCCTCCGCAGGTATCAACCTGATCAGGTTCTACGGGTTCGGCCGTACCGATCTCAGCCTCCGAATACTGATGAACCCAGTACCAAGGCGCCCCGACAAGAGGCAGTCATGTTACTGCCGCAAGTGGCGGTGTGCAATCTTTGCCCACCTGGGTGAATAAAGTTTTCGGCTGGTGTGGTAGCCGTCGTGCGTTTAAAAAGTGGTTGCTGTTGAGTTTAAGAAACCACCTTTTCGACGCGGCAAACCAGCTCCCCCTGAGCCAGACGCGCATGCAGGGTAGCGCCGGTTTTTACCTCTGCACTGGAGCGCAGAATTTTTCCGCTGGCGTCAGTGGCGATAGCATAGCCGCGCTCCAGCGTGTTGAGCGGGCTGACGGTATGCAGAACCCGCGCTGCCTCCGCCAGACGCTGCCGGTGCGCCTGTAATCGCTGCTGGGTAAGTTTGCATAAATGCTGGTGCAGCTGAGTCACCTGGTGTCGCAGTTGGTGCAGTGCCCGGATAGGCTGTAATGATTGTTGCCGTTGCATCAGGTTTGCGAGGCGCACCGTCTGCTGTTTCAGGTGTTGTTCCAGCGCGCGCTGCAAACGCAGCTCGAGCCCATCAAGTCGCTGCGCTTGCTGCTGCAGGCGCTCACCCGGATGGCGTAAGCGACTGCGCAACCACTCCAGCTTTTGATAGCGGTGCTTGAACTGGCGGGCAATGATTTCTTCCAGCGTCAGCTCATAACCGATAAACGTTTCCAGCCAGTCATCGCCGTTGGGCGTAAGCAACTCCGCCGCCGCTGAGGGCGTGGGCGCGCGTAAGTCCGCTACAAAATCCGCGATGGTGAAATCAACTTCATGCCCCACAGCACTGACCACCGGCAGGGTGCTGGCGTGGATGGCGCGAGCCACCATCTCTTCGTTAAACGGCCACAGATCTTCCAGCGAGCCACCGCCGCGCGCAAGCACCACCACATCAAACAGTTGAGCGCGGTGGGCGCGGGCCAGCGCTGCCACAATTTGCGGCGCAGCTTCTTTACCTTGCACCGCGACGGGCAAAACGGTGACCGGAATAGCGGGAAAACGCCGCTCAAGCACACTGAGAATATCCCGAATCGCGGCACCGGTCGGCGAGGTGATTACCGCTATATGCTTGGGTAAAGCAGGCAGCGGCTGCTTCAACGCCGCGTCAAACAGTCCCTCTGCCGCCAGCTTATGCTTGAGTTCTTCATACGCGCGCTGCAAGGCGCCTGCACCCGCTTCTTCCATATGTTCAGCGATAAGCTGGTAATCGCCGCGACCTTCATAAAGGCTGACCCGGGCGCGCACCAGCACCTGCTGACCCTGCTGGGGTTTAAAGCGCACCAGCATATTGCGGTTGCGGAACATGGCGCAGCGCACCTGGGCCTGCTCATCTTTCAGAGTAAAGTACCAATGCCCCGACGATGGCTGCGAGACGTTGGACAGCTCACCTTCCACCCACAACAGGGGCAGATGGGTCTCGAGCAACTGCTTTGCCTTGCGATTAAGCTGGCTAACGGTAAGGATTTGGCGATCAGAATCGCTCACAGGGGGCTCTATCATTTTCATGGCGATATTCTACGGTAAAGATTATTGCCCCGCAGTTTATTTACCGAAACTTTGCAAGCGTCTATAATTGCGCGTTTATTTCCGCTCCGGATCGAGGTTGGTTGTATGTTGCGCATTTCTGAAG
>CAYTQQ010000099.1:0-6112 GCA_964440135.1 uncultured Cellvibrionaceae bacterium
AAAGCCGATAGCGTTGCGCGACGTTCTGCGCAAACTGCGTTGCACCATATTATCGAAGCCATGGTGCGCTGGATTGCGCCGATTCTGAGTTTCACTGCCGATGAAATGTGGCCGCTGATTCCAGGGCGGCGCGACCCTTCAGTATTTATTGCCGAGTGGTATCAGCTACCGCAAGTTACCGATGCCGCCTATGGCGATGAGTTCTGGGAGCTGGTCGCGCAAGTTAAAGACGCTGTCAACAAAGTGCTGGAAGCCAAGCGTGGCAATGGCGAGGTTGGCGGTTCCCTGGGGGCTGAAGTGGTGCTCTATTGCAGCACGGATCTGCAACAAAAATTGCAATCACTGGGCGATGAACTGCGGTTCGTGTTGATTACCTCAACCGCCGATGTGCGTGATTTGGCAGATGCGCAAAATGCCGAAGCGACAGAGTTGGAAGGTCTGCAAGTCGCGGTTAAAAAATCAGCGCATGAAAAATGCGCGCGTTGTTGGCATCACCGGGCTGATGTAGGCAGCAACCAGCAGCATCCGCAAGTCTGCCTGCGCTGTGTTGCCAATGTCGACGGCGAGGGCGAATCCCGTCGTTATGCTTAATTTTTTCGCTCCACAAAATGGATCGTAATATGCTGTTGAAGATTCCTCGCACCGCTTGGTATTGGTATTTATTGGCGTTGATCGTGGTAACGCTGGACTTGTTGAGTAAGTACTGGGTGTCTTCTACGCTGACTTACGGTACGCCCGTGGTGTTCACCTCATTTTTTAATTTTACTTTGCTCCATAACGAAGGCGCAGCGTTCAGCTTCCTCAGTGATGCCGGTGGCTGGCAGCGCTGGTTTTTTACGGCTATTGCGGGCGTGGCCAGTGTCGTATTTGCAATCTGGATTGCGCGCTGCGCTCACAAATTCCGCGAAGCTTTCGGGTTGACCATGATTCTGGGCGGGGCAGTGGGTAATTTGTATGATCGGGTGCAGCACGGTTACGTGGTGGATTTTATTGTGGTGCACTACCAGGATTATTATTTCCCCGCGTTTAATCTGGCCGACTCGGCGATTACCCTGGGCGCTATTTTGTTGATTGTGGATATATTTCTTACGCGGGAGAGGGCGACCAATGACTGACTTAACCCTGGGTCCCGGCACAAAAGTGACTTTGCACTTTGCGCTGCGCTTGTCGGATGGTGAAGTGATTGATTCCAACTTTGAGCGTGAGCCGGCAACGTTCACTGTCGGTGACGGTAACTTACTGCAAGGTTTTGAGCGGGCAATGCTGGGTTTGCGCGCGGGCGACAAAGAAACACTCTTGATCAAACCTGAAGACGGTTTCGGTCAGCGTAACCCGAATAATATTCAGCGTATTTCTCGTGCACAGTTTCCCCAGGATGTAGAGTTGAGCGAAGGACTTATGCTGTCTTTTGCCGATGCCCAAAAAACTGAACTGCCGGGCGTCGTGACCAGCTTTGATGATGATGAGGTTGTAGTAGACTTTAATCACCCGCTGGCTGGACGCGAAATATTTTTTGAGGTGGCGATTCTGCGCATTGAGCCGGCTCAGGTTCATTAATTCCTTCAAATTAAGTTCTTTAAATTGAAAGTTGCAGACGTAATCTGATTTTTGTTTCCACTGACAGGTGCTACTGACATGCAAATTAAATTGGCCAACCCACGTGGTTTTTGTGCAGGAGTTGATCGTGCGATCGATATCGTTAATCGCGCGCTTGATGTCTTTGGTGCGCCAATTTATGTGCGCCATGAGGTTGTGCATAACAAGTTTGTTGTCGATTCACTGCGCGAGCGCGGCGCAATTTTTGTCGATGAACTCGATCAGGTTCCCGATGATGTGATTGTTATTTTCAGTGCTCATGGCGTGTCAAAAGCGGTGCAGATGACCGCCAAATCTCGGGCATTACAGGTGTTTGATGCGACCTGTCCCCTGGTCACCAAAGTGCATATGGAGGTTATCCGCTACAGCCGCGAAGGGCGCGAATGCATTTTGATTGGTCACGCCGGACATCCAGAAGTTGAAGGTACGATGGGTCAGTACGATAACAGCAACGGCGGCGATATTTATCTGGTGGAAAACGAAAAGGATGTTGCGGCATTGACCGTACGCAATCCTGACAAAATTGCCTATGTCACCCAGACCACCTTGTCCATGGATGATACCGCGCGGGTTATTAACGCACTCCGAGAAAAATTTCCTTTGATTCAGGGGCCGCGTAAAGATGATATCTGTTACGCGACTACCAATCGCCAGGATGCCGTGCGTCAGCTGGCATTAGAGTGTGACGTGGTTCTCGTCGTTGGGTCTCACAACAGCTCCAACTCTAATCGCTTGCGTGAGTTGGCCGAACGTTGTGGTACCGATGCCTACCTGATCGACGGTCCACAGTGCATTAATCCCGAGTGGTTTGCAGGCAAAAATTATATTGGGATTACGGCTGGCGCCTCCGCTCCCGAAATACTGGTGCAGCAGGTTATTGCGCGATTGCAAGAGCTGGGTGCAAGTGCGCCGGAAGAAATAATTGGCATTCCGGAAAATGTGAGTTTTACCTTGCCCAAGGCCTTGCGAGTTTAACGGTGTAACTTTTGGGCTGAGTGTTTAAGAGCTAGCTAGGCAACGCGAGCGGTAGTGTTTAACGGATGATTCTACCTGCCCCGCGTTTTCTTATGATATCCACCTACCGCTTATTAACCTGCAACACGTAACTATTCAGGCTGTAAACACTCCTCTTGGGTTTGAGCTTCCATGCGCAATCTGCCACTACGGGAAAGGATTAAGCGGTAGCCGGCTCCCGATCCAGCGGGGCAGATAGACAGTGTCCCAGCCTGAAACGCCCCACCATAAGTGTCCCCCACATAACGGCTTTCGCCGGTAGGTATGTAAGAAATGTAATGTCGCAGTGGTTGATTTCCGGTAATTCTCACGCCGGTTAACGGCTCTCGACGTTGGAGTAAAACCTCATCCTCGTCCAGCAGACCATTATTGTTACTGTCGATAAAAACATCCCATCCTTGTTCCCATTCGCCAGGATGGCGGATGATAGTGCGCGCTTTATGGGTTATCGCCAGCGTGCGGGTCTGATTAGCCGACTGCAATAGATCCAGCGTAGCCGTGCGGGTGCGTGCGGACTGGATCTGGTTGGAAAAACCGGGAACAGCAAAAGTTACTAAAAGGCTGATTACCAGCAGTGTGATCAATAGCTCGAACAGCGTAAATCCGTACGCTCTCATCTTATCCTCCTTGATCGATAAACAGGGTGCCGTGATCCCTTTACGGCACCGCTCATACATCCCTGTTGACCGCGTATCGCAGAATCTGCGCAAGGCTGCACAGCCTGTGATAGCTTTCATCAATATAATTGGGCTAAAGCTTTAAATCCACTGTCTGCCGCTATCTGTCTGTTGCGGACCTATTTGTTTAAGGCAGAGTTTGTTTAAGGCAGAGTTCTCCGGAAAAGTGGGCACTGAATTTTAATAAAACATGTTAAGGGGCGACGCCGAAGCTTATGCGTAGTAATCAACGGGGTTTTACGATCATTGAACTGATGATCACCATTTTAGTGCTGGCAATTCTCGTGGCTGTCGCCGCTCCGAGTTTTACGCGGCAGATACAAAATAACCGCGTGCTTGCCATCGCGGATGAACTTCAAGGTGCATTCGCCTTTGCGCGTTCGGAGGCCATTAAAAGAGCGGCGGCAGTATCTGTATGTGCCAGCACCGACGGCCTTGAGTGCGGCGCAAACTGGAATGACGGATTTATTGTGTTTGTGGATGGCACGCTTTCTGGCGCGGGCACTCCCGTGGTAGATGAAGTCTTGCAGGTATGGAGCGCTCCAGACGGCGCTCCTCAGTTTGTTACGGACCAAGCTTTTGTTCGTTTTGTCGCCACGGGTGTGAATGCCAGTGGAACACTGAACTTCCAGGTTTACTTCGAGGGCTGCACCGGTTCAGAAGCCGCTAGAAGAATTGTTGTTGGGCCATCGGGCATGACCACCGTCTCCCGTATTGAGTGCCCATAAGGAGTAGGATGATGACGTTATCCCCCAAACAAACAGGCGCCGGATTAATAGAAGTGTTGGTTTCCCTTCTCATCCTGTCGATTTCATTACTCTCTATTGCCAGCCTGCAAACTCGTTCGCTGCAATTTAACCAAAGTGCTTACTGGCGTTCGCAAGCTAATATTTTAGCCGTGGACCTGCTGGATAATATGCGTGTGCTGCGTGGCCAATTTGAGAATTACGACTTGGAGTTTGGCGGTGGTGTCAATGGTGGCTCAGAAGCAGATGATGTTGTCAGCGCCTGGGTCGCACGCGTCGATGATGTTATTCCTGCGGGTGAGGGCTCCATTGCCTGCAACCCAGTGGCTAACTCTCTCGTTATTTTATGCACTGTGTCCATCCGCTGGGTTGAAACCAATATTTTTGGTGAGGTAGACGAAGCAGATCTCGATGGTGAAGCGCGTACGACTTTTTCCTACACCACCAGTATTTAACGGGTCTAATCATGAAAAAACAACAAGGCCTATCGCTGATTGAATTGATGATCGCCATCACCCTTGGCTTGGTGCTGATGCTGGGTGTTATCCAGATGTTTCTTTCCAGTCGCGAAGTATTCAGCACGCAACAAGCTATGTCGCGGATTCAGGAAACCGGTCGGCTGTCCATTGAGTTTATGGCAAACGATATTCGCATGGCGGGTTACGCCGGCTGCGCCGACCGCAATACTCCATTTGAAAACGATTTACCGGAAGATAATGTCTTCAATGATTTTACTACTGGCTCTGATTTTGTCTTTAACAGCATCACGGGCTTTTCGGAGGATGATAAGCCTGCGGATTTGAATCTTAACCCCGCTCCCGTCGCTGACTCCGATTTGCTTGTAGTGCGGTTCGCAGCCGGTGCACCTCACGTTGTGGCGACGGATGTAACACCGGGCGAAATAAAATTATTAGCCGAAGGTGTTGTGCCTGCAGCTAATTGTGTAAATGGCATTTGCGAAGGCGCCACCTTGCTGGTCAGCAACTGCACCGGCGGACATATCTTCAAGGCTGAAAATGTGGCTTTCAGTGAAGCTGCTAAGCGTACCACCATCACCCACGCCGGCGACTGGCCCTGGGCGGACCGGGTCATTGTCACCAAATCTTTTTTTACCGGCGATGAAGTGATGCCCGTGTCTTCTGTTCTCTATCACATTGGTGAAAATCCAGCGGGCAACCCAAGCCTCTATCGCACTGAAAACGGGGGAGATGCGCAGGAGATGCTCGAAGGTGTAGAAAATATGAGCCTCCGCTTTGGCATTAATGGCGAGTACTTTGCGGCTGATGCATTAGGCGAGGCGCAATGGCTTAACGTAAACAGCGTACGTGTCGAATTACTGATGCGCGGTAACGAAGAAAATCTGTTGGACCAGCCGCAAGGCTATACCTTTGCAGGTGAGGATGTGCCAGGGCCCGCCGATCGTCGAGCGCGCCAGGTATTTAGCACCACTGTCGCGATCCGTAATCGCGTAGAAGATTAACCGTCAAAAGGGCTACTGAATGAACCGGTTGTTACTTACATCATCGTCCGCAAGTTTACCTGGCCGCCAGCAGGGCATGGTGCTTGTGGTCGCCATGATCATGGTATTACTGATGACCATTGTGGGCCTTGCCGCGATTCGGGGCAGTAATCTGCAGGAGCGAATGGCGGGTAATATGCGCGACCTCCAACTGCGCTTTCAGGCGGCTGAAGCGGGTTTACGAGAAGGCGAATCCCATTTGCTGGATGCAAACTTTGATGCTGTGCCGGGGTTTACATCGCTGTCGGGCAACAATGGTTTCCGGCCGAATATGAATTTCGAGAAACCGATAGGCGAATGGATAAAAGCGGATTGGGAAGCCCATGCGGCAGTGGCCACGGTTAACGTCAGCATGCCGGAGCAGCCCATGTACGTCATCGAAGAATTAAGCGTTAACCCACTGCTGTTGGCCCAGATGTTCGGCAGTGGTTTTGATCAAGGCAGCGATATGGAATTGCAAATCTATCGTGTCAGCGCTCGTTATGCCGATGAAGAGTCGGGAGCGGTTTCGGTTTTGCAATCCACCTATAGACGATAGCTATTCACAGGAGCGCCATCAT
>CAYTQQ010000100.1:0-4680 GCA_964440135.1 uncultured Cellvibrionaceae bacterium
CACGAATTTTCATTGTTTTTCTCCTTTGTTCACGAGGTTCCAGGACGGTATTCCTGGGTATTTCAGGCAACTGGAAAGTGACTGGATAAATAAAAAAGCAGCTGGTGTGAGCCAGCTGCCTCCAGGTATAAATGTGACTGGAAAGAGGTAGCTACCGTTCGCGTACGACGCGCCAAATGGTGTTGGCAAGGTCATCGGCAACAATCAACGCGCCGCTCGGGTCGACGGTTACTCCTACAGGTCGGCCTCGGGTTTTACCATCTTCTCCGCGAAAGCCCGACACAAAATCAATCGGCTGTCCGGAGGGGCGACCATCGGTGAAGGGAACAAAGCTGACGCGATAGCCGACGGGATCAGAGCGGTTCCAGCTGCCGTGTTCGCCGACAAAGACGCCATCGGCAAATTCAGGCCCCATGACGTTGCTGGAGAAATCCAGACCCAGGGCCGCAACATGCGAGCCCAGGCTGTAATCCGGGGTTAAGGACTGGGCTACTTTTTCCGGATTTTCTGGTCGTACGCGCGGATCCACGTTCTTGCCCCAATAAGCCCAGGGCCAGCCGTAAAAGCCGCCTTCCTGAACCGAGGTGAGGTAATCCGGCACCAGGTTGGGGCCAAGTTCATCACGCTCGTTGACGACCGCCCACAGCACGCCGGTGCCGGGCTGAATCGCCAGTGCCGTGGGGTTGCGCAAGCCGGTGGCGTAAGGCTTATAGGCACCGGTCTGGGCATCAATCTGCCAGACCATGGCCCGGTCAACTTCGGCTTCCATCCCACGCTCGGTAATGTTGCTGTTAGAGCCGATACCCACGTACAGATAGCGGCCGTCTTCGCTGGCGGTGAGGGCTTTGGTCCAGTGGTGGTTAATGGCCGAGGGCAGGTCCACGATTTTCTCGGGTGCGCCATTGGCGGTGGTTTGGCCGTCCTGGTAATCAAACCTGACCAGAGCATCCTGGTTGGCGACATATAAATTGTTGCCCACCAGCGCCAGTCCGTAAGGTGCGTTGAGATTGTCGGCAAAGATGCCCTGTTGTTCATACACGCCATCGCCGTCACTGTCGCGCAACAGGGTCAGACGGTTGCCGCTTTTAACCTGGGTGTTGCCTTTGGCTTTGATAAAGCCGGCAATCACGTCTTTCGGTTTGAGCGCGGAGGCGTTACCACCGCGACCTTCCGCGACCAGAATGTCGCCATTGGGTAAGACCAGGGTCTGGCGTGGAATATTCAGATTGGTCGCAATCGCGGTAATGGTAAATCCATCCGGCACTACCGGCGTCCGGTCGCCCCACTCGGCCGGTTTGGCAATGGTCATGTTCGGCAATAAGCCGCGCTGGGGTGTTGGGAGGTCGATGCTCGAGCCATACTGATTTGGGTCCGGGTCTTTACTGCCGCAGCCGCTGAGCAGGGCCACGGATAAACACAACACTGCACACAGATTTATCGTTTTCATTTGACGCCTCCTTTAAAGCAGCCGGTCAAGCCGATCCAGGCCGTTGCGCAAATAAGGGCGGTGACGATGATCGAAAGAATCACCGCGGTGGGCATAATGGCCCAGGCATCTTTGGCGTGAATCAGCGCATTGATAAAGCCCAAGATCCAGGTGACCAGCAAAAGCACGGGATAAATAACGGAGCATCCAAGCGGCCGACCCGCACGAAACCAGTCGATCAGGGCGCACAGCAGCGCCAGTCCGGAAAAGAGCAGGGCTCCGGCAATGAGCCAGGAAGAAAAGTTTGACCACTGAATTTGGTAGCTGGATGCGTAGGTAAGATCAGTCAGCAGGGCGCCTAAAAATAGGGGAACTGCGCCAGCAAGTAAAAGGATGTGAAGTGGATGGAGTGTTGGTGGGTAGGTTCGGTCAACATTGACTGTCACGATAGTGCCCTCTAAGTGGTGAAGTAATCCTTGCGACAAGACTCGAGCCGTCGACTACTGACTGTGGCATTGCGCCCACACAAGGCTCGAGTTATAAACACATCTGACCATAGAACCACTTAAAAATTCGGTGGCGTTTACAATGACTAGGAAAGCTTTGGTTAACTAAACCTGTTTTTACATCATTATCAAAGGCGTAAAAAACACGGGATGTTTTCTACCGTAGAAAAGCTTGCGGTAAAGGAAATGCGAAGCAATAAAAAAGGCGCCACGCGGGCGCCTTTTTGTTATCGCATTAACTTAAAGTTATTTTTTGGTGCCCATATCGGCAATCACTTTTTGCAAGCCTTTGATCGAGGCCTCAACGCTTTGCATCGGGGTCATCCCTTCGGGATACACTTCCTGCTCTACGACCAGCCACAAAGTGCCGCCGTAAGTGCGGTTAGCTTCGATCAATGCTTTCCAGTCAGTGGTGTCCTGACCAAGAATTGGATGCTCAGAGCTTTCGATATAAGGCGCGACAGCTTTGTAGTGAGTAGTGATGGTGCGGCCAGGGTAGGCTTTGATAAAGTCGACCGGGTTTTTGCCCGCCGCTTCAGTCCAGCCCACATCTTGCTGCAAAATAACCTCGGAAGAGGTGTTTTTACCGATCACATCCCACGGAGTGGCACCGTCTTCACCGACCATTTCATCAAGATGGTTGTGATAACCGGTGTGCATGCCGTGCGGATTAAGCTTCTGCTGAATGGCTTCCAGTTCCGCAGCAACCTGTTTTGCACCTTCAACGGTAAACGCGCGTCGGTCCATGGGGATAATCAGATAGTTGCAGTCGATGGCTTTGTAAAACGCGATGGTTTTATCAATGTTTTCAGTAGAGAGTTGATCAAAACCGACGTGGGCGCCCGAGGCTTTTAAGCCGGTCTCGTCCAAAAATTTCTTGAGCCCTTTTGGATCTTCTGCGAAGGGCCCAAAAATCCCCGCAAATTCCACGCCTTGAACACCCAGATCAGCCAGTCTTTTCAGCGTGCCTTTAAAGTCCGCCGAGACTTCATCCTTAATGGACCATAACTGCACGCTCACTTGAGGATTGGTGGGGGCAACATCAGCTGCAAAAACGGCCATGCTGCAACTGGTCAGCACAGCCAGGGTAAGCATTTTGATTGTTTTAGGCATTTTCATAGGGGCTTCCTTTGGGATTATTAAAAATGACGGCTATTAAAAAGCCTCTGGATTATCAGCACAAGTAACCTGGTGCTGCGGGGTGTTTGATAGGCTCTCATTGGGACCATATAGGGTGCAGACCCGAGGCTCAGTGCCGCCTATCTCCGGCTTCGCGGCAGACTGCCTTGCGTTGCCGTCAGCCCTAAAGCCCTTTGATGTTTGGCGCGAGCGCCCTGCTAAAGCTGCAAATGTAAACGTTTACAGCTAGAGATCAAGCGTATTTACAAAACAATACGGCGGTGTTTTGGGTCAATAAGTATGCAGAGAGCGGGAGCTTAATCGAGGGCTGATATCGGTCACGACCGGGGTTTCGGAATATAGAATATGTAACCGTTTTCAAATAAACTCCGGCGGGATCTCAAACCGGTATTCCCCTTAATTGGCCCGCTTTTTTAAAAGGTTTCTACCATGAAAACAATAATCCTGACGGCCTTGGCGACGCTCTGTTTTATGCTAATCGGTTGCAGCGCGACGTCTACCCAAGCGCCCACACTCACCGCGCTTACCGATCCTCAGGCCACACCGCAAACCCAGGCGCTCTACCGCAATCTACTGGCGCTGCAGGGTCAGCATGTCCTTTTCGGCCACCAGGATACGCTCGCCTATGGTATGCACTGGCAGGCAGAGCTGGATCGCTCGGATGTGAAAGATGTGACCGGCAGCTTTCCCGCCGTTTCCGGCTGGGATCTGGGGTTGCTGGAACAAGACAGCCCGGTAAACCTTGATGGCGTGAGTTTTGAGTTAATGCAAGAGTCCATCAAGCGCAGTTATCTTCGCGGCGGAGTGACCACACTGAGTTGGCACATGATCAATCCGGTGACCGGCGGCCCTTATAGTGACACTAGCGCCCCAGCGGCGGCTGAGTTATTGCCCGGGGGTGCGCGCCACGCGTTATTTACATCCTATCTGGATAAATTTGTAGCCTTTAATGAAAAACTGGTGGTTGACGGTGTGCAGGTGCCCATCATTTTTCGGCCCTGGCATGAGCACAACGGCGAGTGGTTTTGGTGGGGCAAAACCCATGTGTCCGAAAGTGACTACATCAAATTGTGGCGCTTTACCGTGGACTATTTGCGCAACGAAAAACAGCAGCACAATTTGATTATTGCCTTCTCGCCGGATCGTAGCCGCACGCAAATTGAAACCATCGAACAGGATTATTTTTACGGTTATCCCGGTGATGATTATGTGGATGTTATCGGGTTGGATAACTATTGGGATTTAGGGCATTCCGCTAATACGGCTTCGGCTGCCGAACAGCTTCGCAACTTTGGTTTAAGCCTTGCCGCAATCGGCAAAATCGCCCGCACCAAAGGCAAGGTGGCCGCTCTTACCGAGGGCGGTCTGGAGGCGATTCCACATCCCGATTTCTGGACCCAGGTCATGCTTGCCGGCATTAATTTCAATCCCGATGCACAGCGCGTTGCGTGGGTGATGGTGTGGCGTAATGCAACGCACGGCGGCTTTAATGATCAACACTTTTACGCACCTTATCCAGGCCATAAAAGCGCGGACGATTTTGTAAAATTTAAAGAAGATGCGCGTGTGCTATTCGAAGACGAGTTGCCCTCGATGTACCGATAGAGG
>CAYTQQ010000100.1:4780-6053 GCA_964440135.1 uncultured Cellvibrionaceae bacterium
GGCCGGTTGATGTAACGCAAATCGAAGGTCAGGAAGGCTGTTAAAACCCTTGCGTCATCGAATGACGCGAGGGAATTATTTAGAAGAGCTATTGAGAACAATTATTCAGCGGAACTGTTCATCAAAACTATTCAGCGGAAATGTTCGGACGAATGAGTCGGATGGATTATTCAGGCGGACTACACAGACGGACTATTCAAAGGCGTTGTTCAAAAGAGCTATTTAATGGCTGTTCGAAACAGACTCCTCTTGATAGCAAACGATCTGCGCGATGCGCTTGCTATCAAGAGGACGAAGCTTAAACGTTATACGTAGAAGAAGCTGTGTTGCCGCCGCGACCGGTCCAGTTGGTGTGGAAGAACTCACCGCGTGGCTTATCGAGCCGCTCATAGGTGTGCGCACCAAAATAATCCCGCTGTGCTTGCAGCAAGTTGGCTGGCAGGCGTGCAGTGCGGAAACCGTCAAAGTACGTCAGGGCCGACGTAATGGTCGGCGCAGGGATGCCATTGGTAATGGCGGCTGCGGCTACCCGGCGCCAGCCTGCTTGCGCGTCTTCAACCGTTTTACGGAAATATTCATCGAGCAACAAGTTACTCAGCTCAGGGTTCTTATCAAACGCTTCTTTGATATTGCCCAGGAATGACGAGCGAATAATACAACCGCCACGCCACATCAACGCAATACCGCCATAGTTTAGGTTCCAGCCGTATTCTTTTGCCGCTTCACGCATCAGCAGGTAGCCTTGCGCGTAAGAAATAATTTTTGAGGCGAAAACCGCGTTACGTAAATCATCGATCAGTGCTTTCTTGTCGCCATCAAAGTTGATCGCTGGGCCACTGATAACTTTAGAGGCGGCTACCCGCTCTTCTTTTTGCGCAGACAAGCAACGCGCGAACACGGCTTCAGAAATCAGCGTCAAAGGTACGCCCAGATCCAGCGCGATGACACCGGTCCATTTGCCGGTACCTTTCTGGCCCGCAGTGTCCAGAATTTTGTCTACTAAAGGCTCACCGTCGGTGTCTTTGTAGCCGAGGATGTCGCGGGTGATCTCGATCAGGTAAGAATCCAGCTCACCCTTGTTCCACTCGGCAAACACTTCGTGCATTTCATCTGCGCTCATGCCGAGCACTTCTTTCATGATTTGATAGGCTTCGCAGATTAACTGCATATCACCGTACTCGATCCCGTTGTGCACCATTTTTACAAAATGGCCGGCGCCGTTCTCGCCAACCCAATCACAGCAAGGGCTGCCGTCGTCAACTTTGGCGGCGAT
>CAYTQQ010000101.1:0-3561 GCA_964440135.1 uncultured Cellvibrionaceae bacterium
CTCAAGTCTCGGCGGGGCTTACCAGTTCGGCGCCTTCGGCGGTGTAGTCGGCGCGCAGTTGGTTGTCGCCGAACAATTCTCGATACAAACCTTCGGCCTGAATGGTCAGCAAAAGAATTTCTATGCGGCGGTTGGCGCCGTCTTCCGGTGCTTCGGGCAGCAAGGGCATGCCATCGGCTTGGGCTGTGACTTGTAATACGGTGCGTGCGGGTAAGCCGGCACCGACCATGACGTTACGCGCACGCAGGGCACGGTCACCGGACAGGTTCCAGTTGTTGTAGCGCGCATCACCAGGATAGGGAACGGCATCCGTGTGGCCGCTGATAATAACTTTGTTGTCCACCTGGGCAATGACGCCCGCCAGGCGCGTTAGCAGCACCTCAAAATCGGTATTCAACCGCGCACTGCCGCGCTCGAACATAAAGCGCTGCTGATCATCTTTAATCAGAATACGCAAACCCTGGGGAACGACTTGCACTTCGAGGTTGGCTTCGGCATCTAACTGAACGGAGAGAGTTTTTAGCAGGGTCGCCAGATCCTGCAGATCGCTTGATTCCTGGCGCTCGACACGCGGTTTGGGCAAACCTTCAAAATCCAGCGGTTGACGATTGGTGCCATCAAAAATACCCGCTCCGCCATCGACCAGCGGATTGCTGTCTTTATCGGCGGCTACGGTTTGCGCCAGGTTCTGGGGTGTGATGACCCACAGCACCATAAACAACGCCATCATTGCCAGCGTAAAGTCAGCAAATGCAACCTTCCAGGCGCCGCCGTGTTCTTGGGTATGACCCTTTTTGGCGCGGCGCTTGATGATGATTTCACCGTCTTTGTTCCCGCGCTGTGACTGCCTCATGCCGCGTCCCTTTCATCTTCATAACGATTCACCCAGGTTTCCAGCAGGCGGAATGCGGGTTTAACGTCTTGCTCAATCAGTTTGCGGCCGGCGTCCACCGCCAGTAATGTCGGTTTACCGGCGAGATGGGCCACCAGTGTCGTACGCACACATTCCAGCGCGGAGAGTTCGGTTTTTACCCGTTGACCCATGGCATTGCTCAGAGGCTCCATCACGCAATAGCAACAGAAAATACCGATAAAGGTGCCCACTAGCGCGGCGGCAACATGGGTGCCGATTTCGGCCACTGAGCCATCGATGTTACCCATGGTGATCACGATACCCATAATGGCGGCGAGGATGCCGAAACCGGGCATGGCTTCACCGATTTTGTAGAGTGAACGTGAGGGCTGTAACAGCGCGTGCTCCATAGCGTCCAGCTCCTGCTCAAGGAAACCTTCGAGTTCATGGGCGCTGATTTTACCCATCGCCATAAGGCGGAAGTTGTCGGCAATAAACGCCATGAGATTGCGTTCCTGGAGAATCAACGGGTATTTGGCGAACAATTGGCTTTGCTCGGGTTCTTCGATATGGGCATCCAGCGCTTTAAGACCGCCCTCTTCCACCATCTCCAGCAATTCGTACAACAGCATCAATAGCTGACGCTGGAACTCTTCGCCGCGGCGTTTGAAGATAAAAATACCTTTGATTTGCGAGCACATTTCCCGCAGCACTTCTTTGGGATTACCCACCACCAGGCTGCCTAAACCGGCACCAATCACAATCAGCATTTCGGCGGGTTGCCACAGAACGCTCAAATCGCCATTTGCCAGGAGGTAGCCACCCAGCACACAGCAAATAATGATTAATGCACCGAATAGTTTTTGCACAATTTTCTCTCGTTTGGTTAATTTCTTGATGCCGAATCCGCATCATTGAAACGCTGTTTTCGCTCGTGTTTTTGTATCCAACACCCTTGAAAACCTCACCTTTCCGTCAAATACCGACTGCATTTGGCGATTGCCTGTTTACTCAACTGGCACACGCGCGCATCGCTGAGCTCTAGCACCAGGGCAATTTCTTTAAGGCTTAATTCGTGCTGGTAATACAGCACCAGCACTAGGCGCTCGCGCTCGTCGAGCTGGCTGAGCACCTGCTCCAGCAGGCGCTCGGTGATCACTCTTTCTTCCAGGCGCGCGCCGCGCTCAAGAAAGCCTTCGTGACCGTTTTGCAAAAGCTCATCAAAGCTTTCGATGGCTTCGCAGGTATCGGCTTGAAGAAATTCGTGATACTGCTTTTCGGTCAAGCCGGTAAATTTAAGAATCTCTTCATCTTGCGGTGCCCGGCCGAGCTGACGCTCCAGCTCACGAATGGCATCGCGCATTTTATGCGTTTGCTGTCGCACCTGGCGCGGCCGCCAGTCTTGTCGCCGAAGCTCATCCAAAATGGCGCCACGTATGCGCAAAGCTGCGAAGCTGCCGAACTGCTCATCTGGCTCGCCGTAGCGGCGCAGACTTTCCAGCAGACCCATCAAGCCGATCTGCTCCATGTCTTCACGATCAAGTACCTGATTCGCCTGCAGCGAGAGTTGGCTGACAATACGTTTAACCAGTGGCAAGTATTGCATCAGCCACTTTTGTTCGGCGCCCGGTGCAAACATCGGCGGGCTATTATTGTCGGCGGCGTAGTCGATAGCGCAATTTGCATTCATGCTGTGTGCCTACTGCACGATTAACTTGCTGACGAGGACATGGGCGAAGGGAGTTGCCAGGTTTTTGCTGGCGAAATCCGCAAATAACACCTGCTCCAGTGAGGTTTGCAGCTCGGTAATGGGCATGGCTCGCAAGGTTGCGAAATCGAGCGTCGATAAATGCGCGACCGCGGAATTGCGTATCATCGGATCGATTTTTTTAAGCTTATCGGCCTCGGTTTTGGCCGGTGCCTGAAGCACCAGATCGATCACGAAGTAATGCTCACGACCGCTGTCTTGCAAGCTGACAATGATTTTTTCCACTGGGAAAAAGACGTATTCCTCACCACCGGCTTTCCCTCGGGGTTGGATTAGTGAGCCTGATCCCGTGGCCTGCAGCTGGGCTGAAAAAGCGTTAAGCAGTTGGTAATTCAGCAGTCCGCTGGCGACGACGACGGCGGTGTTAACAACAAGAATGGCTACAATAATCCGCGACATTGCCATAACAGATTTCTACCCCTTAAACGGTGACCAGCACGCCGTTGTGCTGAGCTGATTTTTGTTGTTCTGGTGCCAGATGGTGAGCGTCGGATTGATCCGCTTCAGGCTGATTGGCCGTTACCGAGGGCTCGTTGAATAAGCGCGCCTGATCGCGTGGTGAGTGTTGCTGACCGGGTTGTCCGCCAGAGATCTCTACGTCCACTTGCGTGAAGTTTTGTGCGACCAGCTCGTGACGCAGGCGATCACTGGTTTGCTGTAACAGTCGAACCACGTCGCTGTGCTGGGCGGAAATCTGGACGTTAAGACGGCCCTGCTCATGGGTCAGGGTAATTTCCATTTTGCCCAGCTCGGGCGGGTCCAGACGAATTGTGGTGTTCTGCACGCGCTGCTGCGTTTGCAGCTCAACATTGTCACGCAGAGCCTGGAGTAATTGTTCGCCCCATTTGGTCTCCGGCCCCTGTAATTTAAGCGTGCGTTCAGGGGTGGCGGATTCGGTCACGGGCGAGTTCATTAAAGTTGAATCAATGCGTGTTGCGAC
>CAYTQQ010000101.1:3661-6047 GCA_964440135.1 uncultured Cellvibrionaceae bacterium
TGGCGCCGGTCTGTGGAGCGCTGCGAGTAAAGTTTGTTGGTTGCATGGATTAACTGACACCTAATTATTTTTCGCCCTGGAGCAAATCGACCCGCAAATACGCGGATCGGCCCTCGGCGTAGTCAAGATGCGTGAGCAGGATCTGGCGAAAGTTTTCGCAGACTTCCCCGCAGGCTTTAATCGCTTGTCCGTGCAGTTGTTTTAACTGCTGTTTGGCGAGCAGAATCTCATCGCTTAAATCGTCTCGCCCGGCCATTTCCCGCAAACATTCATTGATGCGCTGATCAATGACGCCCAAACGTTCCCAGTCGCGTTTTTCAAGCACCGCAGCCAAGTGTTTATGGGCGTTGATCAGGCGCGCCAGAAGTTCACTGTCCGCCGCGTTTTTCATTTACGCCTTCCCAACCTTCACGCAGGACTTCGAGCAGGTGCACGACTTCATCAAGCCCCTCCAACGACAGCGTGACACTCACATCGGAAAGCCGATAAATGCAGTAGTCATAAAGCCGCGAAAGCCCCTGAATCAGCTCGCCGCCGTTGTCGTAATCCAACGCACCGTTAAGGCCGTTAAGGATATTCAGGCACTTTTCCAACGATTGGCCTTTTTGCTGATAGCGTTTGCCTTCAATATGGCCACGGGCGCGCGCAAGCTCGTCCAGTAGCCCATCAAATAACACCAGCACCAGTTCATAAGGTGAGGCGCTTGCCGCACGCGATTCAAGATCAACCGAACGGTAGCCTTCGTAACTTTCAATCACACTCTCATTCACGGGATTCATTCTCTTTAAAACATGCCGTAGGTTTGTTCCATGGAGGACATGATTTGCATCATGTTGGTGTACTGCTTGAGATACCGGCTGTAGTAGTTATCGTATTGCTTCTGGATGTTATCGAACTGCTCATCCACCCGGCGCAACATGCTGTTTAAACTGTCTTTACGATTTTTCAGCAAGCCGGTGCTGCTGGTGTAAACCGCCAGACTTTTGTCGACGCTGTCGAGCAAATTGCCTTTATCGGTAAACAGCTTTTCGAAGCCTTCCGGGTTATTCGCAATGGCTTTATCAAAACGCGCCGCGTCGATCGTCAATTGACCTCTACGGTCAGCAACGATGCCGAATTCCATCAAGGTCATACCGCCGAACTGCTTGCGGATCACCTGATTGAGCATGCTTTCCACCGAGCGAATGGTGGCGTCGCCAGCCAATGGGCCGCGCGCACCGCTTTCACCACCGCTTGCGGTGAGCGAATCGAAGCTGCTCATGATTGCGTTAAAAGCGCTCACAAACGTCTGGGCTTTGGTTTTGGTGGCGTCCTGATCTTGGCTGATATCGATGTTCAGAGCGGCTTCGCCCGGTGCATGAGCCTTGTTAAACGTCAGGGTTACGCCGTCAATAATATTGTCGAAGGTGTTGCTGGCATTGGTGAGCAACATGCCTGTTTCGCCACCCAATCGAACTTCAGCATCTTTTGCGGCGCTTAACTCGGTTGCGGCGCCTATTTGCGACTCAAAAGTCGCGTTGCCTGTGCCGGAAGCGGACAGCGTAATTTCGTTGGCTAAACCGGTCTCTTCGCTTGCCAGTACCAGTGAAACCTGACCATTGCTGCGTACCAGCGTCGCTTTTACGCCGGTATTGTCCGCGGCGCTGTTAATGGCTGCGGCTAACTCGGCCATAGATGTTTTGCCGTCGCTATCGGTATCAACCGTGCTCAGGTCAATGCTGAAGCTTTCGCTCCCCTGCCCGAGCGTTAAGGTGCCGGTATTGGTGCCAATATCGTCTTCCGCTAAACCTGTCACCGCTAACTGATGACGGCTGGCGAGCTGTTGCACAAAAAAGTCGTAATTTCCGGGAATGGCTTTCGTGGCCACATTCGCGGTGGCGTAGCCTTCCTGACTCATGGTGGCTTTGTTCACCAACATGGTGCTGTTAACGCTATTCATGCCTTTAATGGCCGAGCTGAATGTCCTGAGTGCACTTTCCAGGGACGTCACCGCACTGAGCTGGGACTTGTAATTGGTTTCATTACGCTCTGCCTTGGCAATGGATGCCTGCACGTCGTATTGCGCCAGCTGTGAAGACATCTGTTTTACGTAATCGGAATCTATCGCCATCTGGAATTACTCCTCTTAATAGGGTGGTAGCAACATCAATGCCAGAGAAAAGGCTGTGGTTTTAGGGCGTTTAAGCCGTTACAGGCAGAAAAACTGCTTCCGCCCGGTGAGTTACCGACGCAAAGGGGAAGGCCTACTTCCGCCCTCGCCGACCGGAACTGTTGTATTAGGTTGTGTACGAAAAGTACCTTTCGTTCGGGGTCCCAACCATCCGTCACCCTCACTCCCCACCCGCCATGGGTCCCCGCTTCGCGAGGACGACGTATTAAAAATACC
>CAYTQQ010000102.1:0-5974 GCA_964440135.1 uncultured Cellvibrionaceae bacterium
GTGCCCTAGCACCGCAAAGAGATGCACTGCAAAGAGAACACTGCAAAGAGAGCACTGCATAGAGAGCACTGCATAGAGAGCACTGCAAAGAGAGCACCGCGAAAAGAGAGCATGGCACAAAGCGTCTTACAAAGAACGCCACACCGATCAACACAGCACCAAAAACGCAGCCCAGAAAACACAACGCCGGGAACTCAGAACCGTAACACGCTGCTGCAAACCGACGTGCGACTTGCAGCAGCCTCCCAGTGCTGAGTTCACACGGGCCAATTAAAAACGAAATACGGCGGCTGCACCGGTTTTACTTGGCATCAGCTCTGCAGGCACCACCACCACGTCGCCGCCATTTTGCAGCGCATGAACCATCACCTCATCCAGAAGGTGCTGGGTGTCGGCGTCAGAGGATTCGGTTACTGCCGTGCTATCAGCCAGGTCAATAGCATCCGCGCCGCGATCAGCTTCAATCAGCAAGGTTGCCACGCGCCCGGCAAGGCTCGCCGCTTCTATTTCCGAGAGCTGATCCGTGGCAAGTCCCTGACCGTGGGACGTGCCGTACTGCTCCAGAATTCCCTGCAGACGTTCGCGATAACGGTGCTGCATAATTTCCCAGCTGCGTTGACGCAACACCTCCAGATCGGGTGCTCTGGCATCCAGCGCAATGCCGGACTCAACCAGATGCGGATTGCGACTGAGGGCGCGAAAGAAAGACTGGTTCTCGGGCAAAGCCGCTAACACCAGCGGCAAGCGTGCGCGTTTGGAGTGATGGGTGGTAATGGCCCGGTCAACCGCGCGAAAAAATCGATCACGGTCATGATCGGCTTCGTCCTGCTTACCGCTGCCACCCGCTTCGTGCATGGCGGGATCACCCCGATTGCTGGCCCGGCTGAAGCCGTTCGGAAAACCGGATTGATTGCCCGGTGTCAGCTCTTCGCCCAAGGCTTCAACCTGAGTGCGCGGCACTGCGGGGTTTAATTCCACTTCGTCCAGCACGTCGCGATTGCCTTCAAACAAACGCACGCTGTCTCGCGACAAGCACAACACCTGATAGTGATCCGCCGATTGCAGGATGCGCAGGAGCGGCGTCAGGTACGGGCGGTGATTCACCACCACTCGCTCCACTACCGGACGCTGCACAGAAAATACATGAAAGAAATTCTCGCCGCCCAAAACGGCAATGGCATCGCGCTGATAAATCCAGAAATCGTGATCGTCGATCAGCGCTTCAAACGGCTCGAGGATGGCCTCGTGATCTGCGGCGGGTTGTTGGGCGCTCAACTGCTCGCGCAGGTGCCGCACCAGGTTTTTATAGCGAATGGCATCCTGGGTGCGGTCGGGGAAGGTGCGATGGGTGGGCATGTACAACGATAAGCAGGTTTGATTTTCGATGCCAAGTAATTCAACAAACGCATCGCGGGTAATAGGTTCGGCCATAGCTGCATCCTCGCAATTTTTAGCGGCTTCTTTACCGCCGAAAATGAATCGTCGCTGGTGGTTGTCGTAAAATTTTTTACACACATTTTTTGACAATCACTTTTTTTGACGGATGAGCTAACCATGAGTTCAGCCTTACGCAAAAATCGTCACTCAGGACATCCTTTTATCTTCACTCCTAGCTTTATTTTCACTCCGAGCTTTTCATTTAACCTCAAGCTTTTAATGTAACCTCAACCCTTTATGGTCACCCACGTTTTTATGTCCATTCCACACTTTTATTTTATTGCAGCGCGTTCATGCGCAGGCTTTACGCCGGTTTTAAAATCAAGGTTGCTAAAGGCGGGAGATCCAATTGCATCGAAAAGTCCTGACCATGACACGGCGTATCCACCGCAAAGGCCGCCGCTGGTCCCGCGTTAGAGCCGCCGTAACAGGCAGCATCGCTGTTAATCAGCACCCGCCAGTGCCCGGCAACCGGCACGCCCACGCGATAATCGGCGTGGGGTACGGGTACAAAATTATGAATCACTATTACCGGTTCACCACTGTCGCCAAAGCGCAGCCAGGCGTAGACGCTGTTGCGCATATCATCGCCAATCAGCCATTGAAAACCCTCGCCACTGTGATCGCGCTGATGCAGCGCGGGCTCATTGCGATACAGATGATTTACATCCTGTAACAGTTGTTTAACACCTTGATGCTGCGGTTCATTGAGCAGCTGCCAGTCCAGTTGTTGGTCGTGATTCCATTCGCGCCACTGGCCGAACTCGCACCCCATAAACAATAATTTTTTACCCGGATGGGTCCACATAAAACTTAAAAACAAACGCAGGTTGGCAAATTTTTGCCAGACATCCCCCGGCATTTTGTTGATCAGCGAGCCCTTGCCATGCACCACTTCGTCGTGGGAGATGGGCAGAATAAAATTTTCGGAAAATGCGTAAATTAAACCAAAGGTGAGCTGATGGTAATGATAAGTGCGATAGAGCGGGTCTTGATTAATATACTTCAGCGAATCATGCATCCAGCCCATATTCCACTTATAGGCAAAGCCCAGACCGCCGGCATGGGTCGAGCGACTGACGCCGGGCCACGCCGTGGACTCTTCGGCAATCACCAGCGCGCCGGGCACTTCTTCGTGCACCACTTCGTTCAGGTGACGTAAAAAATCGATGGCTTCAAGATTTTCACGGCCACCGTATTGATTGGGAATCCACTCGCCCTGTTTGCGCGAATAATCGCGGTACAACATCGACGCCACGGCATCCACCCGCAGGCCATCGATATGAAATACCTTTAACCAGTGCAGTGCTGAGGCGAGCATAAAACCGTGGACTTCATTGCGCCCCAGATTGTAGATGTAGGTATCCCAATCCTGATGAAAACCTTCAAACGGATGGGCGTATTCATAGAGCGCGGTGCCATCGAATTGCGCCAGCCCGTGGCTGTCGGTGGGGAAATGGGCCGGCACCCAATCGAGAATTATGCCGATACCCGCCTGATGGCAGCGATCGACAAAGGCCGCAAATTCGGCGGCAGTCCCGTAGCGGGCGCTGGGCGCAAACTGGGACAGCACCTGATAGCCCCAGGAGCCGCCAAAAGGATGTTCCATGATGGGCAGCAGCTCAATATGGGTAAAGCCCAACTCCTGGATATACGGAATTAATTGATCGGCCAGCTGCTGCCAGTTCAGGGTTGCGTTGGCATCCCAGGCGCGCCGCCAGGAACCGACATGCAGTTCGTAAATACTCATGGGACGGCGGTGCAGGCAATCGCGATCGCGGGCCGCTAACCACGCCTCGTCGTGCCATTCAAACTGCAGGGGTGGCGCCACCACCGAACCCGTAGCGGGCGGCGCTTCCGTAGCCAGCGCGATAGGATCAGCCTTGAGCAAAATGTCGCCAGCGCGAGTGAGAATGTTGTATTTGTAAATTTCTCCGGGCTGCAGACGCGGAATAAATAACTCCCACACGCCCGACGGGTAACGGACGCGCATCGGGTGGCGGCGGTTATCCCAGGCATTGAAATTGCCGACGACCGAAACCCGCTGGGCATTGGGTGCCCACACGGAAAAGCGCACGCCTTCGATACCGTCGTGACACGCCACCTGCGCGCCCAGCACGCGCCCCAGTTCGCGGTGGTTGCCTTCGGCAAATAAATAGAGATCCGTCTCGCCCAGCAGCGGGCCGAAGGCGTAAGGGTCTTCGGTCTCGTGCACGCCACTGTTCCAGCGAATGCGGTAGTAATAGCGCACCGGCTGGGCCAACAATAAGGTAAAGACACCCGGTGCCAGCGCCTGTGTCATGGTGCCCAACACGGTGCCGCTGTCAGCCGCTATCGCCTCCACTGCCAGCGCACCGGGCAGATAGGCGCGCAGAATATAACCGGCACCCTGCGGGTGCAGCCCAAGATAAGCAAAAGGATTGTCGTGGGTTGCCCGGACAAGGGCTTCAATGTGACCGCGTTCCTGCGCAGACATTGAGTGATTAATCATTCGGTTGCTCCAATAAGGCCTGGCTGATTTCCGTCAGCCCTTGCAGGGGCACGTCCAGCCAGTCGGGCCGGAAATGCCGTTCATAAAGAATTTCGTAGGCGGCTTTTTCAATCTGGAAGAGCGTCAGTGCCGCATCAAAGCCCGTGCACACAGCCCACGCATGGGGCAAATCTGCCGCCGCCTGGCAATAGGCATCCTTGAAGGCCATGCGCGTTTGCAACAGATAGATAGAGGCGATGGTGCGCCGGGCTTTTTCGGCTTCTGGTGATTCATCGGTACTCTGCGCCTCACGGATGGCCATCGCGGCTGCGTAATCAAATGAACGCAAAATACCGGCCACATCTTTCAGCGGACTCTGCCGCTCCCGGCGCTCGGCCATGGTGCGTTCGGGCTCGCCTTCAAAATCGATAAAGAACGCGTCGCCGCTCACCACCAGCACCTGCCCTAAATGCAAATCACCGTGAACGCGAATGCGGATACCGCCAGGGGTTTGCGCCGCCAGCTGCTGCACCCGTGCGCAGATATCCTGCTGGTGCGTTACCAGCCACTGCGCCGCATGCTGCCCTTCACTGCTGAGCGCTGCATCGTCGCTGACCGCCGCCACCGCTTTATTAACCAGCGCAGTGATATTGTCCGACCACTGCTGCGCGTCTTCCGTGCTTACCGGGCGTGCACCAAATTCGCTATCGTCGCTGGGCCGTGCCAGTAACAGGTGCATTTCACCTAAGCGCTGGCCGAGCTTGCGCGCAAACATTTCGAGCTCACCGAGCGCGGTATATTCATTTTCAACCACCGAGATACCGCCGGATAATTGATCGCGAATCGCGCGCTCAAGCGTATCCTGAGTCCACCGCCAGGCATCGCCCTGATTGCTGAGAAAGCCCTGCAGGATCATTAACGTATGCGGCTCGCCGTGACCATCAACACGGCGCACCTCGCCCAGCATAGGCGCAATATTGGCAAAGCCCTGTTCGGTCAGGTAGGCGCCCATTTCGCTTTCTGGATGAATGCCGGGAATCACCCGTCGAATGACTTTCAGCACCATGGCCTCGCCAATCAATACCGAGGTATTGGACTGCTCCCCGGACAGCACCTGCACTTCATCGTCGGGACGCTCTTCCAGCTGTTGGAAAGTCGCGGTCGGAATAAAGTGAATATCCCCCGCCTCACCGCTCAATACCGCCTGGGCCCGTAAATGACGGATTATTTCCCGCGTGAATTCGGGCACCGACGCCGCATCGGTCAGCAAGCCCACTTCGCGCCCGCGCCGCAAGCGCGCCAGTGCCAGCGCTTCCTGCCGGGGGGTATGGGCTTCCTGTTCGCTGATAAAACTCAGCGGCACCTGATAGGCGCTGGTCTGTCCTGTCGGCGACATTCCATCCAGCAACACGTCTACCTCGCTCAGCACTGTGGTGTTGGTGTCACCCAAGGGCAGTGCGTACAGCAATGTAAGCTGCGCCGGGCGTTCACCCTGACCGGAAAACCAGCGCCGTTTGGGCAGATATGCCTGCAGCGATTCCTGTTCCAGCAGCGTACGCGCAGGCGGCTGCATCAACTCGGTCAGCTGCTTTTTGATCACCAGCGTGGGCAACTCCGGCAACCGCTCGACGGGTGCAACATGCCACGCGGGCATCTGGGAGGCGTCGGCCAGCAGGAACCAGAAAAAGCCGTAGGGCGGCAAGGTCAGCAGGTAATAAAATTCGCCAATCGGGGGGAAGGCCGCGCCGCCCAGCATTTCTACCGGCACCATGCCGTTGTAGGCCGACAGATCCAGCTCCGCCGCCTGGGCCACGCGGGATAAATTGGCCACACACAAGATGATTTCTTTATGGCCTTCGGGGTGGGTGTATTCGCGCAGGTAAGCCAGAATGCGCCGGTTGCTCGGCGCCAGCATTTTGAGCGTGCCCCGGCCAAACGCCTGTTGCTGTTTGCGAATCGCCAGCATACGCCGGGTCCAGTTCAGCAGGGAGTGCGCATCACGCGCCTGGGCTTCGACATTGATGGTCTGGAAACCGTAGAGCGGGTCCATAATCGGCGGCAGCACCA
>CAYTQQ010000103.1:0-5768 GCA_964440135.1 uncultured Cellvibrionaceae bacterium
GGTACAGGCTTAAATAGTCACCCCCAATGGGCAGAGAAAGTGGCCTTGGATATTGGCCAATATACAGGCCTGCCATTTCGCAGTGCGCCGAATAAATTTATGGCGCTATCTGCCCATAGCGCGTCGCTGAAAGTAAGCGCGGCGCTACGTCAACTGGCCAGTGCGCTTTTGGTGATCGGCAATAATCTGCGCATGCTGGCGAGCGGCCCGCGTTGTGGTTTGGGCGAGCTGGTACTGCCTGCCAACGAGCCGGGCAGCTCAATTATGCCGGGCAAGGTCAACCCGACGCAGATCGAGGCCTTGACCATGGTGGCGGCGCAAGTGATCGGCAACGATGCCGCCGTTTGTGTGGCTGCCTCCCAAGCACATTTGCAGTTGAACCTATTCAAACCGGTGATTATCCACAATGTGTTGCAGTCCATCGGCCTGCTGGCTGACGCCTGTAATAGCTTTCGTGAACGATGCGTCGAGGGTATGACGGCTAATGAGAATGCTATTGCGGATCACCTCCACAATTCACTGATGCTGGTGACCGCACTGGCACCACAAGTTGGTTACGACGAAGCGGCTTCGGTGGCCAAACAGGCTTACGAGGAAAATAAAACCTTGCTTGATGTGGTTTTGGCGCGAGGGCTGATGGACAAAGAGACGTTCCATCGCCTCACAAATCCGACGCTGATGATCGGTCCGGGTACAGATCCGGTAAGTTAATTCCGGAAATGCCGCTAATAATCAGCGGCGTGGTAAATCCTTAAAAAGAAAGCGGGGAGCCCCCGCTTTTTCATTATTGGCTGGCCAATTGCCGCAGTACGTAATGCAATATGCCGCCGTGACGGAAATACTCCCACTCGACAGCCGTGTCGATGCGCACCTGCACGGAGAACCGTTTTTTCACGCCGGCTGGAGACGTGGCGGTAACCGCCAGCTCGGTGGGCTCGCCTTTTACCTCTTCGATATTGAAATACTCATCCCCTTCTAAACCGAGCGTGTCCGAGGTTTCACCCGGCAAAAATTGTAATGGCAGCACCCCAAAACCCACCAGGTTAGAGCGGTGAATGCGCTCAAAACTTCGCGCAATCACCGCCTTGATACCGAGTAGATTAGCGCCCTTGGCGGCCCAGTCGCGGCTGGAGCCCGAGCCGTATTCATGCCCTGCGAGCACAACCAGGGGCACTTTATCCTCGATGTAGCGCATAGCGGCATCGAAGATGCTCATTTGTTCGCCAGCGGGGAAATAGGTGGTGTAACCGCCCTCGGTACCGGGTGCCAACTGATTGCGCAGGCGCACGTTGGCAAAGGTCCCCCGCATCATCACTTCGTGGTTGCCGCGCCGTGAGCCATAGCTGTTGAAATCCTTTGGTTCAACACCACAGGCCATCAGATATTCCCCAGCGGGGCTGTCCTTGCGGATCGCGCCAGCGGGCGAAATATGGTCGGTGGTGATGGAGTCACCGACTTTGACTAAGCAGCGCGCCTGAACAATGGCCGGCGGTGATTCCACTGCCATGGTCATGCCCTCAAAGTAGGGCGGCTGCTTGACGTAAGTGGACTCGGGCCAGGAGTAGACCTCGTCCTCGGGCACCGGTAGGGCACGCCATTGTTCGCTACCTGTGAACACGTCGGAATAGTTCTCGCGATACAGTTGCGCGGAGATGTTTTGCGCAATGCAGTCGCTGATTTCTTGTTGGCTTGGCCATAGGTCGCGGAGAAATACTGGCTTGCCATCGCTGCCGGTTCCCAGCGGCTCGCGGGTTAAATCTTTGCGCATACTGCCTGCCAAGGCATAGGCGACTACCAGTGGCGGCGACGCCAAGTAGTTCGCTTTGACTTCCTGGTGGATACGCCCTTCAAAGTTGCGGTTGCCCGACAGTACAGCGGCGACCAGCAGATCTGCCGAGCGCACAGCGTTTTGCACCGGCTCCGGCAGGGGGCCGGAGTTGCCGATGCAGGTCGTACAGCCAAAGCCGACGATATCGAAGCCAAGTTTTGCAAGGGGATCCAGCAGCCCGGCCTTTTCCATATAGGCTGGCACTACTTGCGAGCCGGGAGCGAAGGAGGTTTTGACCCAGGGTTGGACCTGCAGACCATGCTTGAGGGCATTGCGGGCAAGCAATCCCGCGGCGATAAGAACCGCTGGGTTGGAGGTGTTGGTGCATGAGGTAATGGCGGCGATCACCACCGCGCCATCCTCCAAAAGTACGCTGCGCCCGTCGATATCGATCTGCACGGAGCCGGCTGTTTGGGCGTTGCCGCCGCCAGTGACACCTTGTTTGGAGCTGTCGCTGTCAATGGCGGCTTGCCCGCCTTCCGCTACAAAACGTTTCTCCGCGCTGCTGGCGATTTTCGCATTACGCTGTATTGCTTCTTCTGACTCGAACTTGGCAAACGCCTCTGCGACCCCGCCGAGAACGAGGCGATCCTGAGGCCGTTTTGGCCCCGCTAAGCTTGGCTCCACGGTGGCCAGATCCAGCTCCAATACGGAGCTGTATTGCGCATCGGGGGTGCTGTCGTCCCGCCAGATGCCTTGTGCTTTGGCGTAAGCTTCCACTATATCGATCTGTTTTTGATCGCGGCCCGAAAGGAAGAGGTAATTCAGGGTTTCCCGGTCTATGGGGAAGAGACCGCAGGTGGCGCCGTATTCAGGGGCCATGTTGGCGATGGTCGCCCGGTCAGCAAGGGGTAAGTGGGTGAGTCCTGGACCGAAAAACTCCACGAATTTGCCGACAACACCCGCTTTGCGCAGCATTTGCGTTACCGTCAGCACCAAGTCGGTCGCCGTCGCGCCTTCCGGTAAGCGCCCGGTGAGACGGAAACCGACGACTTGCGGAATTAACATGGTGATCGGTTGGCCGAGCATCGCCGCTTCCGCTTCAATGCCGCCGACGCCCCAGCCGAGCACACCCAAGCCGTTGATCATGGGCGTGTGGGAGTCGGTACCGACAAGGGTGTCCATAACCAGCACGGTTTTGTCGCCCTGGCGCTCGTGCATAACCACCTGAGCCAAATATTCCAGGTTCACCTGGTGAACAATGCCGGTACCCGGCGGTACCACACGAAAATTGTCGAAGGCTTTTTGGCCCCAACGAAGAAACTGGTAGCGCTCGTTGTTGCGTTCAAATTCCAGCTCGATATTGCGAGCCAGAGCCTCTGGGCTACCGAATTCATCCACCATCACCGAGTGGTCGATCACCAGGTCCACCGGTCCCAGCGGATTGATTTTTGCCGGGTCAGCGCCCAGTTGTTGCATGGCTGCGCGCATGGCAGCGAGGTCGACGATGGCCGGGACGCCGGTAAAGTCCTGCAGCACCACGCGGGCTGGAGTGAAATTGATTTGGTGATTTGGCTCCGCGTCCGGTTGCCAGGCGAGGAGCGCCTCTATGTCCTGGCGGGTCACATTGACACCGTCTTCTTTGCGCAGCAGGTTTTCCAGGAGGATTTTCAGTGCGTAAGGCAGGCGTTTAACCTGTTCCTGTGGCAGCGCAGTCAGCGAGAAATACGCATAACTGTCGCCCCCGCTGCTAAGTTGAGCGAGTGCGTTAAAACTGTCTTTTTGACGTGTCATAGGCCACCTCCAGTATCTTTGAACGACAATAACGATCTTTGCTGACAATAATTAATTCTAAACCGCAATAACTAATTCTAAACCACAATAACTTGGGGTCCGGTGCGACTGACCCCGATTGACGGTTTATTCGACCGTGTTGGGGAGCCTCACTATACTCAAAAATATCAAGGGACGCCTGTTCGGAAGCCACCACACCACAGATGATTAAGACCCTACCGTTAGCTTATGTATCCGGAGTGGGTTTTCTCGACCAAGTGACGCCAGTAGCGGCGCGGCATATGGCGCAGATGCAATTTGGTGTTTTTGCGCTCCTGAATATTGACCGAGTTGAAATAACTCACCCAAAGCTGTTGATAAAGATCTTCTTTTTTATCATGTCCCTTATCTCCCTGTTCAGCTGCGATTGGTGTCAGCAGCGCGTCGTCTGGGCCGATAAAGCGGGTGGTCGTCAAATCGTAATAAAGCGCATAGTGGCGCAGGGTATCTAGAATCACCCAGGGTTGATCTGCATAGCGTTTTTCAAAGTGCGTGGCAATCAAAGGCAGAACATTAAAGTCCGGATTAATCAGTGCGCGAAAAACGCCGTCGACAGACTTTTGAAAGCGCACGAAGGCGTGCATACGGTGTACTTCACGGCCGATCATTTTTTCGATACGCAGTGCTTGCGCAACATGAGGGTTGGCGTAGTTGTCGAGCACACTTAACGGATTGTCGAGCACCTTTAAATGATGGTTGAGTCGGTTTTCCCGCCTATCCATCAGGGTTTTGATCAAGTGGAAGATCGTCATTTCGATCTCTGGTAAGCCGGAGAGGAACATCTTGTACACCAACAAGGCTCCGCGCCCCTTGCTCTTATGATCGAGCGCGCGCAACACTCGCTCTGCTTGGTCCTCATTAGTGCCAATACTGCGGGCATCATCAAGCAAACCAAGCTGATAGCGGTTTTCCTCAACAATGTCACGAGGAAAGATCTTGTCCGCAAAGCTTGTAAAAACCGCACTTAGCAGTCCTTCAAAGCTGCCGTCATAGATATAGATCATCATCCAAATAAGCTCAGTTGGGATGAGGTTTTTGCTCTGTCCAAAGCGAGAATTCGGGCGCGGATATCCACTGGCTGGGGCTCGCCGTGAGAGACCCTTATACCTGGGCACTTAATAAAATAACGCGCACGCTTGACGACGACACCAATGGCTCGCAAATGGTCGAAGTGCAGGCGTTGATGTCGGCGTGATGACACAATTTTTTGTGCAGACTTAACCCCAATGCCTGGCACTCGCAAAATGCGTTCGTAATCATCACGGTTGATATCCACCGGAAAGTGGTGCGGATTGCGCAGGGCATAGCTCAGCTTGGGGTCCACCTCCAGATCCAGGCTCGGGTGCTGTGGGCTGACAATCTCGTCCATAGAGAACCCGTAAAACCGCATCAGCCAATCGGCTTGATATACACGATTTTCTCGCACCAGAGGCGGGGCTTTTAAGTCCGGTACACGATCATCTGTCGCTATAGGGATATAGCCAGAATAATAAACCCGCCGAAGTTTTTGCTGCTGATACAGATCGCTGGCCAAACGCAGGATTTGTAGATCATTTTCCGGTGAGGCACCAACAATTAACTGAGTGCTCTGTCCCGCCGGTAAAAACAACGGGGTTTTGCGGGTTTTCGGCGCGCTGGTCTGATACTGCGCCTTTTCTTCAGCCAGATAATTCATGGGCTTGATAATGTCCGGGTAGTTTTTCTCCGGTGCAACCTTTTTCAGGCTTTGTTCCGAGGGAATCTCAATGTTCACGCTCAAGCGGTCGGCAAACAGCCCGGCTTCATGCAACAACTCTGGGCTGGCTCCCGGAATCGCTTTTAAATGGATGTAACCGTGAAAATTGTGCTCCTTGCGCAAAGTCCGTGCTACGCGGACCAAGCGCTCCATGGTGTAATCGGAGTTTTTGAAAATGCCGGAGCTGAGAAATAACCCTTCAATATAATTGCGGCGATAAAAATTGATGGTGAGATCGACGACTTCCTCCACCCTAAACGCAGCTCGGCGCACATCATTGCTGCGTCGACTCACGCAGTAAGCGCAGTCGTAGATACAATGATTGGTCAAGAGAATTTTTAATAGCGAAACACAGCGACCGTCTTCGGTGTAGCTGTGGCAAATCCCCATGCCCTCCGCATTACCTAAGCCCTTGTTTTGGTTGGCGCGCTT
>CAYTQQ010000104.1:0-5565 GCA_964440135.1 uncultured Cellvibrionaceae bacterium
CGCCGCAGCTGCGCTTCTTTATCTTTTGTTTCCATAAAGTTGGTTTGACCAGTGGTCCCTGTCTGGTGAAAATTTACATCGGAACCACTAACATCTGCGGAAGAAGCTGTATGTTTATCAGAAATGTTCAATGTCTGATGACCTCAGAGGTGATCCAATTACCCTCCGAGGACTAGTAAAAGCTAGCGCAGCTTGCCCACTAAATGAGAAAAAGGTGACAAAAAAAGTGGGAAACCCTCAATTTTGCAAATGCTGAAGAGATTTGCCAAGCAAATAAAATTCGGGACCTAGGGTTATTTTTGAATTAGCCGGCGTTATCTCTAGCCACCTCTGGCATAAATCATCATGGCAGCGCTGATGCCATCCAATGACAGAATGCGCGAAACACCACCAAGATTCACCGCTTCTTTAGGCATACCGTAAACCACACATGACGCTTCATTTTGCGCAATGGTCATTGCACCGCGGTCAAACATTTCTTTCAGGCCGCGGGCGCCATCATCCCCCATCCCGGTAAGAATAATTCCCAAGGCCTGCGCACCGGCAACTCGCGCTACCGAGCGATAAAGCACATCAACCGAAGGACAATGACGACTCACCGGCGGCCCGGGACTGACATCGACAAAATATTGATGCTCATTACGCCGCAGGCTCATGTGCTGGCCACCCGGCGCGATAAGTACACGGCCAGGTATGACTGCATCACCACGAACAGCCTCTTTGATTTCCAGCAGGCACACACTGTTCAGGCGTGTTGCAAACGCTGCTGTAAACTTTTCTGGCATGTGTTGTACAACCACAATACCGGGGCAGTTTGCGGGCAGGGAGCGGAGCAAATATTCCAGTGCCTGAGTCCCGCCGGTAGAGGCACCAATGGCGATTACTTGCTTTGCATTAGGCTTGATCACTGGGGTTTGGAAAGCAGCTTGGCGCTGCCCAAGTGCGGGCGGTTCCGCCTTGAACGCGGGCATGGGTAAGTGATTTTTAACCTCGTGACCGACAATATTTTTGACGCTGGCTTTTGCCGCCGCCCGAATCTGACCAATCAATTCCGCACTGCTTTCCTGAAGAAATTGTCGTAACCCGGTCGTTGGCTTGGCCGCCACACCCACGGCGCCAGCCGCCAGCGCCTGCATACTGGTTTTCGTACCTTTTTCGGTCAGCGTCGAACAAATAACCACGGGCACCGGGCGCTCACTCATTAACTTGCGCAGAAAGGTAATACCATCCATACGGGGCATTTCAATATCGAGCACCAGTACATCGGGCCAATTCTTGTGCATTTTTTCCAGTGCAAAAATCGGATCAGCTGCTGTTGCAATCACTTCGATATCGGGGGTGTCGGACAAGACCGCACTTAACACCTGCCGCACAGTGGCGGAGTCATCAACAATCATTACCCGAATTTTTTTCATAAAATTTCCACAACTTTTTTCTAGAATACGCAGGCGCGGAAGAAGCTGGCGATGTCACTGTCTACCGGGTAACAACACTAATAATCTGTCTCTGCCGAGGTAGGGGTAAAACGCACCCAGACATCGCCGGTGTCAATCTCGAAACACAGCTGGCGGTGCCCTCGCCCGCCCGTGTGTTCAGCCACTAGTGGCCAGCGCATCTGGTGAATTAACTCGCGCGCGGTTTCGATATTGCGCTCGGGTAGCAAGGTGCCGTTGCCGGTCGAATTCATCATCGAACCTCCGCCAAAAAGTTTGGCTTCAAATTCCGCTGGGCGACATCCGGCGCGTTTAATATCCCTGAGCATTAAAGTGACGGCTTCATCCGCGTAGCGCCCATCAGCACCCGATGTAGCCGCCGCCGAACCGCGCTGCGGCAGCATGATGTGACACATGGCACCTACCCGACGCTGAGAGTTCCACAAAGTAATTGCCACGCAGGAGCCGAGCAATGTCCGAATGCGGGTCCCCGCCCCATCAAACCAGTACTCTCCAGGTTGGATAAAAATATCAATGCCCGTGTCATTGCGACGAGTCATGAACTTTCTTTTGATAAATTGACGGCGCTAACGGTTGCAGCTCTGCAAATACACCGTATAAGGTTTCCGAATGCCCGATGATCAGATGACCACCCGGCTTGAGTTTTTCCAACAGCCGGCCCACGACTGCACGTTTGGTCTCCTGCTGAAAGTAGATCAACACATTGCGCAGGAAGATGACGTCAAAGAGCCCGACCTTCGGTAACGTAGCGTTGAGATTAATATTGTCGAAGCTCACCTTGCCAGTCACGCGCGGATCAATTTTAAACATGCCATCCTGTGGCCCGATGCCTTTCAGGCAATACTTCTTGAGATACTGCGGGGGGATTTCATCGGCCAGTCGGATTGGATAGAGCGCGCTGCGAGCAATATCCAATACCTGGTTGCTGATATCTGAACCAAAAACTTCCCAGCCGCTGCTGCCCACTTCCTCACTTAACAACATCGCTAGGCTGTATGCTTCCTGACCACTGGATGAAGCAGCGCTCCAGCAACGAAAGACGTTGTGACGGCTTATCTGCGGAAGGATAAAATTTTGCAGATAAGCAAAATGTTTTGGCTCACGAAAAAAATGGGTTTCATTGGTGGTGAGCAAATCCACCGCCAGGCTGAGCTCTTCGCGATCGCGGCCAAGCAGCGCAATATAATCCGTATAGGAACACAATTGGTGATGACGCAAGCGCCGATAAAGACGCCCGGAAATCAGCGGCTTTTTAGCCTCGGTCATGTGAATGCCAGCAATGGAGTAAATCAGCTTGCTGAGTTTAAGAAACTCTTGCTGACTAATGGCCACACTGTTGTTGGAAAGGTTGAGTTGTACCGTCATCGTTGTTCTTCCAAGCGCGATGGGGTCACCACTTTCGGCTTAACCATGCATAATCGCCAGAGCGGAGGCCGGTCGCAGATGCTTCCCGCCAATGAATCAAAAAAGGTTACGGTTACCCTCCATAACCGTAACCAAAGATCACCGGATGGTGATTAATTGAGTGCTGGTTCAGCGTCTTCGTCAATCAGTTGCAGATGACTGATGTCATCCATCGACAGCACCTTATTGACGTCCAGCATGATAATAAATGCTTCATCCAGCTTGCCCATGCCCGCAATACAATCCGCGCTGATACCTGTTCCGAAGGCGGGTGCCGGCTCAATATTTTCGGCAGCGATATCCAGTACGGCTATTACCGCATCCACAATGACGCCGACAATTAACGAGATGTCCTGATGTTGCAGTTCAAGGATCACGATACAGCTGCGCGCGTTTAACTGGCTGGGCTTTTTCCAAAAGCGGCTGGATAAGTCAATCACGGGCACGACTGAGCCGCGCAAGTTGATAACACCGCGAATAAACTCCGGCATTAACGGGACTTTGGTCAGCTGGCCGTACTCGATAATTTCCTTGATATGCAAAATGCCAATCGCAAACTGCTCGCCTGCCAGGGTAAATGTCAGGTATTGCCCGGCTTGCAGCAATCGGTTGCCAGAAGTTTTAATATCGGTTTGCTCCATGACTGGTGCCTCCGTTAAAAGCGAACAAAAGCGGACGAATCACTCATGGGCGTCGAGGCCTGTGCTTTGCTCGCCACTTTAGATTTTTTAACCGAAGGTGTTGATGAAACCGTATCGACTTTAAAGAAGCTCATTAATTCTTGCAGTTGCTCGGCCTGCCCACTCATTTCCTCCGCCGTAGCCGCAAGCTCTTCCGAGGCGCTTGCGCTTTGCTGAGTCGCAGCACTGATTTGACTCATAGCACTGTTAATTTGCGCAAGACCGGTATTCTGCTCTTCGCTGGCCGCCGCGATTTCCTGTACCAGATCAGAGGTCTTCTGAATATCTGGCACCATCGTGCTTAGCAGTTCACCGGCCTGTTCGGCGGTACCGACCGAGTTACTTGCTAAGCCACTGATTTCCTGCGCTGCTACCTGGGACCGTTCCGCAAGTTTGCGTACTTCTGCCGCAACTACCGCAAACCCTTTGCCGTGTTCACCTGCCCGCGCCGCTTCAATTGCTGCGTTCAATGCGAGCAGGTTCGTTTGGTAAGCGATGTCATCAATGATGCTGATTTTCTGGGCAATACTTTTCATGGCGGCAACCGTTTGCGCGACGGCGTCACCACCTTTTACCGCGTCAGTGGCGGCTTTGGAGGCCGTAGCATCCGTCACTTTGGCATTTTCTGTATTCTGCGCCACCGAAGCGCTGGATTGTTCAAGGGTCGCACTGGTTTCTTCCAGTGATGCCGCTTGTTCGCTGGTACCCTGGGATAAGGTCTGCGCCGTAGCAGAAACCTGTGACGACGCAGAGGATAAATTATCCGACGCGCTGCGCACTTCGCCAATTATCTGCGCTAATTTTTCTGAAGTGGTTCTTACTGCCGAGAGCAGCATACCGGTTTCATCGCGGCTCACCTGATCAATCCGGAATGTCAGATCTCCTTCGGCCATAGTGTTGGTGTAACGTAAAACTTCTGCCAAGGGCTTGGTGATGCTGCGCGTTACTACCACGGCGATGGCAATGGCCAGTAAAATAGCGACGAGCGTGAGTGACAGAATAAACATGCGCGCATTGTTGTAAGCACTCTCTGCCGCAGCACCCGATGCTTCAACCCGTTGAGAGACATGTGAAATCATGTCCTGTACTGCTTGAAAATAAAGTCCTTGGGAGATACGCATGTCATTCAAAAGGAAATTTATCGCTTCGTCGCCTTGGTTATTAACCGCTAAACGTACAGCTTCAACCTGATCGGCGCGATAGCTAGCACGGGCCTCCTTAATCGTAGCAATCAATGCCCTCCCTTCTGTTGACTGAGTCACTTTTTCAATCTCTGCAAGTGCTTCATCAATATCTCGGCCTGATTGAATGATGCGCTCTTCCTCACGCTTTATCTCCTCTATATCAGACAACAAAACGATGTTGCGAATAGAGCGAGCGGCAAGATTCACGTTGTCGGCAATATGATTAACTATGACCACTTGCGGGTAATAACGCACCGTAACCTGCTCGGTGTTGTAATTCATGGTCGACATATTTATTACGGATAATAAGCTGATCAATGCGAGCAGGATTAACAGCGCCGCAAATCCCATTGCCAGACGGGTTCCGATTTTGATATTGCTTAACATTGGTTGTACTCCAAAATTATTTAAAAAAGACATCATCTCAAGGCATAACGTTTGTTAACCGCATTCGGGTTAACGTCATCTGGGTTTACTGCACCCCGAGATGATGCCTAAACCCGCTCATCTACAAACTGCGCTATATCATCCAGCAAGGCAGCCACGTCCAGCATCAGCGCCACTTCACCGGAGCCGAGAATGGTAGAACCAGAAATGCCTTTCAAACCGTCAAAGAAAGGCCCCAATGGTTTAATAACGGTTTGCAACCCACCTTTAAGTTCGTCGACCACCAAACCGATTTTTCGATGCGCCAAGCGCACCACCAGCACGTTTTCCCTACGCGCTGATCTACTAGGTAACTGAAAATAATCACGCACACATAACAGCGGGAGAACTTCACCGCGCAAGTTGATGTAGCTGCGCCCTGTTTCTGACGGGATCAACTTGGGCAGCTCGACACAC
>CAYTQQ010000105.1:0-5302 GCA_964440135.1 uncultured Cellvibrionaceae bacterium
AGTTTATGTGTGACGGCGCACAGCAACACGAAAGGCTGTTACCTAGAGTGCTTGCTTCCAGCGCTCATTCATATATTTCTTTGTCGCAAACCAGCTTGTAGGCTGGCAGACCGATCCGCTCACGGCGTACCTCTTATGGACAAGTATTTGTAATAAGCCAATGGCAGAGATAGCGGCAGTTCAACTCCAAGAAACATTTTTACGCACACGCAATTTAAGTGCGGAATTATCAGCGCTATTTACACCCGAAGACCACCTGCTTCAATCCATGCCTGAAGCAAGCCCTATTAAATGGCATCTGGCGCATACCGCATGGTTTTTTGACACCTTTCTTCTGAAGCCACGGGGCATCCGGTTGGGCGCCTTCGAACAGTTTGAATTTTTATTTAACTCCTATTACAACCAGGTGGGCCCGCAGTTTCGTCGTCCCCATCGTGGCCTGCTTTCTCGTCCATCGCTCAAGGATATTTGGCAGTATCGCTCCGCCGTCGATGAAACATTGAGCGACTTAATAAACGCGTTTACGCCGCAAGAGCTGTCGCTGGTGCAGTTAGGGATTAATCACGAACAGCAACATCAGGAGCTGATCGTGACGGATATCAAACATGCGCTATCTCTTAATCCGTTGCATCCGGCCATCGTCCAGTCTGAGACAGAATCACCTTCGTCGACAGCGGCACCAGCGTTGCACTTTATCAGCTACGATGAGGGCCACTACGCTATCGGCAGCAACGCTATAGACGTGTTTGATAATGAATCGCCTGAGCATCAGATTTATCTCCAAGGTTTTAATCTCGCCAATCGTCCGATCACGAATCGCGAATACCTGCAATTTATGGACGACGGCGGTTATAACGATGCGCGCCATTGGCTTTCTGACGGCTGGTTATGGGTTCAGGAGACCCAAGCCAGGGCGCCGCTTTATTGGTTCTGTGTCGACAGCCAATGGCATTACTACACCTTGGCCGGCCCGCGGCCCGTCGCTCTGCACGAACCGGTATGTCACCTCAATTTTTATGAAGCGTCGGCGTTTGCCCAATGGGCGGGCAAGCGTTTACCTACCGAATTTGAATGGGAAGTTGCCGCACGGCAACAAAAGCTCGCGGGAAATTTTTTGACACTTGAGCGGTTGCATCCGCAACCTGTAAATACATCAGAGTCAGATCAATGCTCGCAGCTATTCGGCGATGTGTGGGAATGGACACAAAGCGCTTATTTACCCTATCCCGGTTTCTGCGCGCGCGCCGGTGCTATCGGTGAATACAATGGCAAATTCATGGTGAACCAGTGGGTTCTACGTGGCGGCTCATGTGCCACGCCCCCCGGACATATTCGCCCCACCTATCGAAATTTTTTTCCTGTTAACGCCAGCTGGCAATTCAGCGGAGTGAGGCTTGCAGATGACCTTGGTTAATTCAACAATTCCCCTTGATACGTGTTACCCAGCATTCACACCTGCTCCTGCGGATAATTTTTTACAGGACGTGTTGTCGGGATTAACCAAGACCCCAAAACAGATACCCTGCAAATACCTTTATGACGAGCGCGGTTCTACGCTCTTTACCAAGATCTGTCGCACGCGCGAATATTATGTAACGCGCACCGAGCTGACGTTGCTCTATCAGATCTTGCCCGATATTGCCGAGCGGGTAGGCAGCAACATCAACATCATTGAATACGGCTCGGGTGAAGGGCGAAAAATTCGCGCTTTGCTCTCGGCGCTGAAGCAACCCACATCCTACACCGCAATTGATATTTCGCAGGAAATATTGTTGCAGGCTACGCTGCGCTTGCAACGTGAGTTTCCGCGTATTGCCATTCATCCGCTGGTGGCCGACTATTCAGGTAGATTCCAACTGCCTCCCGCGGTACGCCAGGATCAGATTAATAGACGCCTGGTGTTTTTCCCCGGCTCGACCATCAGTAATTTTGAGCCGCAGGATGCACAGGAATTTCTCAAAAGCATGCATCAGGTATTGCGCCCCGGTGATTCATTATTAATGGGTGTGGATCTTATTAAATCGCCGCAGAAATTGCATGAAGCCTATAACGATAGAGAAAGTGTAACCGCCGAATTTAATTTAAACCTGCTGCGCCGTATCAATGCCGAATTGGACGCTAACTTTAACCTCAGCCAGTTTTATCACTATGCGTTTTACAACCCGCTGTTAGCACGCATAGAAATGCATTTAATCAGCAGCTGTGATCAGTCCGTCATTATTGCTGGCCAGCTTGTTAAATTCTGCAAGGGTGAAACCATCCACACCGAAAATTCCTATAAATACACCTGTTCGGGCATTGCGGAGCTGGCACAAGCTTGCGGATTTAAACGGGAAGCAGTGTGGACTGACGCTAAACAACTTTTCAGCGTCAACTATTTCACCCGAACATCTTCTTAATGCGCCAATCTTATTTTATTTAAGAAATTTCTGTCTTTAAAAACCAACATTCCTCTCACCTCAGTGTCTCCTTTTTAGGCATCACGCTTTGGAAAACGCATGATCTTAAGGAGGCATTATGTTAGCGATGAATTACCGCGGCCCGCAGCGGGTCAGGATTGATCAAAAACCCATTCCAGAAATACTTCACCCTCAGGATGCGATCGTGCGCGTTATTCGCTCCTGTATCTGCGGATCAGATTTACATTTATATAACGGCAATGTGCCTGACACACGGGTCGGGACCACCTTCGGTCACGAGTTTGTTGGGGTGATTGAGGAGCTGGGCGCCGGCGTTCACAACTTAAAAACCGGTGATAGAGTCATAGTGCCATTTAATATTGCTTGCGGAAAATGCATTTTCTGCAAGCAGGGTTTGTTTGGTAATTGTCATGAATCCAATCCCCAGGCAACTGCGGTAGGCGGCATCTTCGGGTACTCCCATACCGCTGGCGGCTACGATGGTGGTCAGGCTGAGTATGTCCGGGTTCCTTATGCCGATGTCGGGCCGGTAAAAATTCCGGAGGGCATGGATCTGGACGATGCGGTGCTGCTAACAGATGTAGTTCCCACTGGCTATCAAGCGGCAGAAATGGGCGGCATTCAACGCGGCGATACCGTTGTTGTTTTTGGCGCTGGACCTATCGGCATTATGGCCGCTCGCTGCGCCTGGCTATTCGGCGCGGGACGCGTGATTATTATTGACCAACTCGATTATCGACTGGAGTTTGCCCGCCATTATGCCAAGTGCGAAGCGTACAACTTCAAATCCCTGGAAGACCCGGTGGTCTTCATCAAAAGAACTACCGACTCGTTAGGCGCCGATGTGTGTATTGATGCCGTTGGCGCCGAAGCAGGCGGCAGTTTGCTACAGACAATAACCGGCCGGAAGATGCTGTTGCAAGCTGGCTCAGCTACGGCTTTGCAGTGGGCCATTAACGCCGTTAAAAAAGGCGGCATCGTTTCTGTGGTGGGGGTTTACGGCCCAACCGCGAACTTGGTTCCTATCGGCAACGTGGTTAATAAAGGGCTGACTATTCGCGCGAATCAAACGTCGGTAAAACGCTTGTTGCCCAAACTTATCGAGCATGTACAAAACGGAATTATCAGTCCGAAAGAACTCATCACCCACCGCATTCCGTTAGAAGAAGTTGCTGACGCCTACCGGATTTTTTCGGACAAGCTGGATGGCTGTATAAAGCCCGTTCTGATTACGTCTGCTACTCAGCATTAAAGGAGATTGACGATGGAGAATTTCAATATCCCGCCGGCGCACCCTAAAGATGGTTCACACATCAAAGGCTGGGGCATAGATGCCGACCCCGACAATGATCCGGCCTATCCCATGCGACAAGGCACGGTCGACAAAGAAAGTTACTCGTGGGAGCGACCGCCCCTGCAAACACAAACTGACGAAATTCTGCACTCGAATGAGCGCCCCAATATCACTGCGGTATTTGGTACCTCAGTACCGCCGTCCGGGGTTAGCGGCAGGTTAAGACGTCTGGCCTTCCGCTACAGCGAAGGCAGCTTTGGCCACTGGCTACCACTCCTGTTGGCCGACCGGGTAAATGTTATAGAGGGACTGGTGGATGATTTGCGCCACGGCAAAGTCCCCAATATCTGCGCGGAGAAAGGCATGAAAGCCGAATGGAAATACAACCAGAAAGCCGTCGTACGCAAAGTTGCTGTAGCTGCGGTTATCACCACCGCAGTCGTGCTGTTAGCTACCCGTAGAAAAAAATAGATGCCTGTCATCTATGTTTGCCTACGCACTGAATGCGCCATGCAAAGCTCTTAATGTTAATCACGCGCGGTCAATCTGCGCCTTCCAGACAAGCAGTGCTGGTAACAGTGACAGGGAGTCGTCACGCCTTGAACGGACTCAGTTTTTGCATATAACAGTCATGTAGCTATTCACTGAAATGAGGGATTTATCATGAACAAAGATCAAGTGAAAGGTTCGATGAAAGACGCTGCCGGTAAAGTTCAACAAAAAGCCGGAAGCGCTATAGGCAATCCCAAGCAGCAAGCCAAAGGAGTCGGCAAACAAGCAGAAGGGAAAGCGCAAAAAGCTTATGGTAATGCCAAAGAAGCCATTAAGGATGCAAAGCATCACTAAGCTAGTTTGAATTACCGACTTGCGGCGTCAGGCGGCAAGTCGGCCTTCAGGTTTGAGGATGCTGGAGCGCAAAGGAGTGCGCATTCGTTGCCTACTTTTGTCCGCTTCTGCTATTGCTTCTATTTCTATCGAGGTGTTCAGGCAAGATGAACCACGCTCCTCGGTTACAGCCCCCTTCCTTAAAAAGAATTGCACGATGGACTGGCAAAGAGTGGCCATTACTGCTTCTGCTCAGCGCTATTCTCGCGTCGCTCTGGGGATTCATTGAATTAGCAGACAAGGTTTTCGAGCAAGAAACCAACCGGTTTGACCACTACCTTTTGCTGAGTATGCGCAATCCGGCTGATCCCAGCGATCCGCTCGGCCCCGAGTGGCTGGAAGAAGTGGGCCGTGACATCACGGCGTTGGGCGGCAATGCCGTGTTGATCATGATTACCTTGATCGCGATGGGTTATCTGTTTCTTGAGCGAAAGAAAAAGCTGGCCCTGGTACTGATCACCGCCACGGCCGGAGCGCTGTTTGTCAGCCATTCGCTCAAGACGCTTTTTGATCGCGACCGGCCTGATCTGGTGCCTCACCAGGTTGTGGTCTACAGCCAAAGTTTTCCGAGCGGTCATTCCATGTTATCCGCCGCTACCTACCTTACCCTGGGCGCACTTTTATCCCGTGCCCAGCATCGTAAACGCACGAAAATTTATATCTTCAGCGCCGCTGTCGTTATCACCCTGTTAGTCGGCGTCAG
>CAYTQQ010000106.1:0-5080 GCA_964440135.1 uncultured Cellvibrionaceae bacterium
CCATGCCGATTTTGCCTGGGGTGAAGAAGCCGATCGCAACGGTATCAAGTTTGGTGTTTCGTCCGATGAAATCAGTTCGGACTCTCAGTCGTACAACCAAAACAGCGGTGATTATCTCGCTTATCTGATCAGCCAGAAGGCCGATATCGTCACCAATTTTGACAGCTATATTATTGATGCGCGCAACATGGATCTGGGTACGGATATCGATGGCTATCAAGGTATCCGCGGTATTGCCGGGGTGGATTGGTCACGCTTTAAAGCCGACACCAATTTCGCCAACTATGTGCCGCCTTTGAATCAGGGTAACGATCAGTTTGGTCAGGGGCTAGGCAATATCAATGAAAAAATGCTTGCCGCTTACATCGAGGCCAACAAAGAATTTGAATTGGCTGGCCGTTCGTTGCGCACCAATGTGGGCGTACGTTATGTAGAGACTGATCAAAAAATTGTTGCCAGCGGTGGCGAAACTAACGCGTCTTACTCCAAGACCTTGCCGTCGATGAGTCTGGCCTATGAACTGGTGGACGATGTGACCTTGCGGTTTGCGGCCTCAAAAAGTTTGACGCGCGCCAATCCTTCAAGCATGTATCCCAACACCAGTTGGAACAGCAACAGTATTGCCACGGCTAACGCGGGTAACCCTTTCCTCAAGCCGTTCGAGTCGACCAACATCGACCTCGGTGGCGAGTATTACTTCAGCGACCTGGGTTTTATCGGTTGGAACTACTACATGAAAGACCTGACCGGCTTTACCACTCAGGCGACTGTAGAAGTGCCTTTCGGTAATCTGGGCACCTGGGGTTTAAACACCGACAACTTGACGGAGGTACAACAAAACGAGCTGGCGGATTGTTCGCCCAGCTGTATCACCCGTGTGCAAACACAGATCAATACCGGTGCGGTTGATTTGAGTGGTTTTGAATTGATCTGGGTTCAGCCGTTAGACTTCCTTATCGAAGGCTTGGGCTTCAACGCCAGTGCCAATAAAATCAATCAAATTTCTGACGAAGGTACATTTATTACCGGTGTCTCCGACTCGCGCAGCTTTACCGCTTATTACGAGAATCAATCCTTCCAGACGCGGCTGACTATCTACCGTCAGGACGGCGCTGATATCGGTAATATCTGGGGCACGACGCCGTATATGTCTAACACGCGTACGCAGGTAGATTTGTCGGCGAGCTATATTTTACCGATGATGTCGGAGTACAATCTAACGCTGACGTTTGATGGATATAACCTGACTAACGAGCCGATCTCCAGATGGCTTGAAGATCAGAGTCAGACATTTAGAGCATATTTTCCCGGCACCACTTATACTGTGGGTCTTCACGCTTCGTTTTAAGGGCGCGATCCCAGATGTAGAACCGGCCCTGAAACAGCGGGCCGGTTTACTGTTCGTTTCATGCGTGAGCTCTCCAGCTAATCACGTAATGTTCTCGCCCCGCCTTTTGGCGGGGCTTTTTATTTAAAGATATGTTTTATCTTTAACGTCTATTTCTTATTTTCCACATCATTGATAGCGCTTACTCTTGCTGCCTCTTTCCAGTTGTTTTTCCCTTGCTTTGTCGGCGGCCCATTGTCATCGCCTAAGCGACCATGACGGATGGCGGAGGGCAGCGATTTAATCCAATGACACTTCATCTTCGCTGGCAGTAGACATTAAACGTGCGGTGCTGATTAACGCCAGATGGCTTAGCCCCTGCGGAAAATTGCCAAGCAGTTGCTGCGTGTTAAGGTCATACTCTTCGGCCAATAACCCAACGTCATTGCACAGGCTTAATAAGCGTTCAAACAGCGCAACCGCTTCTTGCTTTCTACCCGCCAGCCAATAATTATCCGCGAGCCAAAAACAACAGGCGAGAAATACCCCTTCATTGCCCGCCTGGTCGCCCGTTCGGTAGCGATAGACCAGTCCGTCTTCGCACAGGTCGCGCTCAATGGCGGCAAGGGTGGCGAGCATGCGGGGATCATCCGCGGATACAAAGCCCACCAACGGAATCATCAGCAAGCTGGCATCGACTTCAGTGGAACCATAGCGTTGGGTGAAAAAGCCGCCAGTTTTATCAACCCCATTTTTTAAAATGTCAGCGCGGATAGCGTCCCGTTGGGCGCGCCAATGTTCCAGGGGCGCGCTCAAGTTAAAACACTCGGCGTCGCGAATGCATCGGTCGTAGGCGACCCAGGCCATGACTTTCGAATGCGTCAGGTGATCTTTAATAGTGCGAAATTCCCAGATGCCGGTATCCGGCTCACCCCAGCGCTCGTCCAGTTCTTCGAGAATTTTGCACTGCAATTGCCAGATGTCTTCGCTCATGGGAATGTCAGAGCGGCGAGCGAGGTGAAACACTTCCATCAGTTCACCGCGCACGTCCAATTGATATTGGCGGCTGGCAGCGTTACCCGCGCGCACCGGCCGGCTGTCGAGATAGCCGGGCAGCCATGGCAACTCGTGTTCCTCACCCGCGATCGTGGCATCAATGGTATAGAGGGCATGCACAGGCTCATCGTGGTTACTGACGGCTTTTAATAACCAGTTGAGCCAATCCGCTGCTTCTTCTTTGGGGCCGCTATTGAGTAACACTTTCACGGCAAACGCTGCATCGCGTAGCCAGCAATAGCGATAGTCGTAGTTAGCGGTACCGCCGGGTACTTCAGGCAGGGATGTTGTCGGTGCTGCCACCATGCCGCCCGACGGTTGATAGGTCATGGCTTTTAAGGTGATGAGTGAACGCTTGACGGCATCCCCCCAGCGAAACTGGTAATGATTGCGCTCGGTCCAGTTAATCCACCAGTTGCTGCACTCTTGCAATGCTTGATGGGCATCGGGCGGCGGCGTAAGTGATTCGTTGCGGTCGGCAAATGACAGAATAAACGTGCATTGTTTGCCGCTGGTTAATGTCACGCTGGCGCAAGCAGCGCTATCGGCAAGCGTAAAAGTGATTGATTCTCCAGAGGCGGTAAGCCTTAAGCGATGACCCGTTGCATGAAATAAAATACTGTCGGTTTTTTCGTCGCGCGTTATTTCAGGCAGGGTTTTGCCGTAATAAAAACGCGGTGCGCAGCGCGTCACCATGGTGACTTCTCCCTCCACGCACTCCACTAAGCGCACCAGATGGCAACCATCTGCCAAAGGCATCAAATCGGTAACCTTCACCATGCCGGTAGGTGTCGTAAAACAGGTTTCAAGAATCATGGTGCCGTCGCGATAGTGCCGCTCGATCGCAACTGCATCCGTCCTGGGTGCAAGCGACCAGCAACCGTGTTGGTCGTTACCCAATAAAGCGGCGAAGCAGGCGGGCGCATCAAATTTTTTAGGGCAGAACCAATCTATCGATCCCTGGCGCGAAACCAGAGCGGCACAGCGAAGGTTACCGAGAAGTGCATAATCAGAAATAGGGATGCTCACGCGTCTTTTCACCACCACAGGATTAAGAGAATGAATAGGAGAACAGCAGCGAGGGGAATTAATTTATCGCGGTGAATGCTTGCCAGAAATTGCCAGCTGTTAGCGCGCGCCTCCTGGTCAAAACGGCCATGGGTGCGATGGCCACGGCTGGGGGTGGTAAACAGATTATTTTCCGTCATGTTTTTCGAAGCAGGCGCCTCATCCAATTGGCCATCAACTCCCTGGCGTACCGCCATTTTGTCAGCCAGGTGCGGAAATAATTTATTTCCCAATATCGTTTTGAGTGCCGGAAAGCCCACGTAGATTTCGCGTCGCTTATGACTCGCTGACCAGACAATCGCGCGCGCCGCTAATTCCGGTTGAAAAATAGGCGGCAAAGGCTGGGCGGGTCGGCCCATGTGATTGCGCGCCCAATCAAACTGCGGGGTATTAAAAGCCGCCAGTTGCACCATGGTTAAATGAATCGGTAGTTTTTCGTGGAGCAGCTCGGTGCGCAGGGAGTCCGTAAAACCCCGCACCGCAAATTTGGCGGCACAATACGCCGACTGGAGCGGAATGCCGCGATAGGCGAGGGCTGAACCCACCTGAATAATGGTGCCGCGTTGCCGGGGGCGCATGACTTTTAATGCCGAAAGGGTGCCGTGTACGGTTCCCAGATAAGTCACTTCAGTGACCCCGCGATATTCTTCGGCGGTCATATCCTTGACCCACGAAAATACCGTCACCATGGCGTTGTTCACCCAGACGTCAATCGGCCCCAATACTTGTTCGACGCGCTCGGCAATGGCGTCAACTTGTGCAGCGTCGGCCACATCGGCAGGCAGTGCTATGGCCGTCCCGCCCACGGCTTGGATGTCGTTCATGGCGCCCTGCAGGCCGTCTTCGCTGCGTGCTACCAGCGCAACTGCCGCACCCTCACGCGCAAATGCCAGCGCTGCTGCTCGACCAACGCCTGCTGATGCGCCGGTGATCACTACGACTTTACCTGTGCTGCTTACCATAACGTGCTGATCCTCTATGTCCTTTGAATCTCTGTCAACGGATCAATGCATTGGTGCTTGCTGCTAATCTCCGCTCTGCTCGGATTTCCTTGAGTGCCAGAGTCCACGATCTGGATTAGGTAACTATCCAGGTAATATCCAGGTAAATTGCCAAAGAAATATCCAAGACAATGTCTGGGTCAATATCGGGTGATGCTCCCAACCTGGGCTCGCACCTCCTGTTGGCGTGGTAATGAATGTGGGCAATTAAAGAAAAGTAATCAGGTCGCTAAATAACATAAGGCATCACTCAGGATGCCTTATGTATTTACTCATTGTGCTTGCGGAAAAACTAATCTCGATTCTTGTATTTATTTTTTTTGGCTTTTTTCATGGCTTCCAAGCGATCCATTTCGTCATCAGTCAATACTTCATCCAGACGATCTTTTTTCTGCTTTTTAAGCAGTTCATGCTGGTCCTCATAATCATCCATAATGCGTTCGACTTGTTGTGCGCGGTTGTCGTCGAGCTTGAGGGATTTGATAAGGTCTTCGCTGTGATCTTTATTAGCTGCTGCAGTGAGCGGAAGGATTGCTGCCATGCCGACAGCCATCATAATGCTTTTAATTTTCATACTCTTCTCCTTTGAAAATGAAAAAAACGTCCAGAAGTCAAAACAAAACGTCGA
>CAYTQQ010000107.1:0-3464 GCA_964440135.1 uncultured Cellvibrionaceae bacterium
CCTGACAGCAGGTGGTCGGTACCGCGCTTGATGGCATCGTTCAAGCTGTGACGACAACCGTACTTGTTATCGTTTTTGCTTTTGGTCACGGAATCGTTGACGTTGATCGCTGGCACTTTCAAGGTGCCTTTTTTCAGCATATCAACTAAGCGGTGAACACCGGTGGTTGTCTCTTCAGAAATGCCGTGGATGTTATCGAGCATAGCGGGATATTTTTCGTGAATAACCTGGGTCACATCACCGCCGTCATCGAGGATCATGTTTGCAGCCCATGGCTCACCATCTTTCAAAATAGTTTGTTCGATGCACCACCAGAATTCTTCTTCGGTTTCACCTTTCCAGGCAAACACGGGGATGCCCGCAGCAGCAATGGCAGCGGCAGCATGATCCTGGGTTGAGAAAATATTGCACGATGACCAACGTACTTCAGCACCCAGTTCGATCAGGGTTTCGATCAGCACAGCGGTTTGAATGGTCATGTGAATACAGCCGATGATTCTGGCATCGGCCAAGGGTTTGCTGGCGCGGTATTTACGGCGCAGTGCCATCAGCGCAGGCATTTCGCCCTCTGCGATTTCAATTTCTTTGCGGCCCCACAGGGCATCTTTTTGAAATTGCTCCGCCGTTTGTGCGGCGACTTTGTAATCAGTGAAGCTCATAATATTTTCCTGTTTTTCATCGTTTGGTGCGTAGGTTGGGGTAAGGCACGCACCCCAACACAATTAACGCAAATAGCTTTCTATTAATCCGAAGTTAAATCGGTTCGTGAACCGAAATTAAATCGTTTTTTGAAGCAGCTTTCGGAGCACGCTGCAAGATGGTCGTGTTGGGGTGCGTGCCTTACCCCAACCTACATGCGTGCCTTGCTCGAGGTAAATGTTTCCTTGCGATTGTTTCGTGTAATTTTCGATCGGGTTGTGTTGGGGCGTCCCTTACCCCAAGCACGCTTTAAAGTGCTTTTCTTAAAGCGTCTGCTTTATCCGTTCTTTCCCAGGTGAAACCGGGAAGCTCACGACCAAAATGTCCATAAGCGGCGGTTGTCCGATAAATGGGACGTCTTAAATCCAGCATTTCAATCAAACCGCGCGGACGCAGATCAAAATGCTCGCGCACCAATTTGATAATGTCCGCATCAGGCAGTTTGCCGGTGCCAAATGTATTGATCGAAATTGAGGTAGGCTCCGCCACACCAATGGCATAGCTCACCTGAATTTCACAGCGATCGGCCAAGCCGGCGGCCACAATATTTTTGGCCACGTAACGTCCGGCATAAGCTGCAGAGCGATCCACTTTTGATGGGTCTTTGCCCGAAAAAGCGCCGCCGCCATGACGTGCCATGCCGCCATAGGTATCCACGATAATTTTGCGGCCGGTCAAGCCACAGTCACCGACGGGGCCGCCGATAATAAATTGACCGGTCGGGTTGATATGGTATTGGGTGTCAGCGTGCAGCCACTCTTCAGGTAGCACGTGTTTGATAATCTCTTCACGCACGGCTTCACGCAGATCTGCCTGCTTTACATCGGGTGAATGTTGAGTAGACAGTACTACCGCATCGACGGCTATAGGCTTGCCATCTTCGTAGCGCAAAGTGACCTGACTTTTCGCATCCGGACGCAACCAGGGTAAGACATTATTTTTACGCAGGTACGCCTGGCGTTCGACCAGTCGGTGCGCAAAATAAATCGGTGCGGGCATCAGCACCTCAGTTTCATTGGTGGCATAACCAAACATCAAACCTTGGTCGCCAGCGCCCAGATCCTTATCGTTGGCTTCATCAACACCCATCGCGATATCAGACGATTGTTTGCCGATTGCATTTAAGACCGCACAGGAGGCGCCGTCAAAACCGACATCACTCGAGTCGTAGCCAATATCGAGAATCACCTGGCGAATCAAATCTTCCAGGTCAACATAGGTCGACGTGCGCACCTCGCCGGCCACGATCGCCATGCCGGTTTTTACCAGCGTCTCAACGGCCACGCGCGCATGGGGATCATCTTTAAGGATCGCATCCAGAACCGCATCGGAAATTTGATCCGCCATCTTATCGGGATGGCCTTCAGAGACAGACTCAGAGGTGAAGACGGAGTATTCGGACATGTTGTTTTCCTTTGAATGAATATCTAAAAATTCCACAAAAAATGTTGGTAAATATAAAAATAGTTAGCACTAAGTTAAAGCCAGCAAGTTTCGGTATTCAATTCCCGCGCGGCTTAAAAAACTGTCGCAACTGAATTTGAAAACCATTGCGCAATGCAAAATAAACGCTTTGACCTTCTTCCAGTCCCGCCGCCTGCGCCCACCGGGTAAAATCCTGCGGCTCAAAACCCTGCCATAAATCACCGCAGGCCTCGCGCGCCCAGACCTGCTCATGGCGACATAAATCGGCAATCAATAAAGCCCCGCCGGGTGTTAGCACCTTGCTCAAATCCGCAAAAATATCGGCTGGCGAAGGCGTGTGATGCAGCACCATATTCATCACAATACAATCGGCAAGCACCCGGTGATCTTGCAGCGAGCGCGTATCTCCAAGGATAAATTCGATATTGCGCAGCTTTTTAGCTGCGGCAAACGCCTGGGCCTTTGCGAGCATGGTTTGCGCGTTATCCAAAGCCACTACCTGGGTAAACCGTTGCGCCAGTACCGCCAGAAACTCGCCCTCACCGGGGCCGACCTCCAGCACCAAATGCTTTGCCGGCAACGGCGTGCTGTTTAACAGCTGGGACATCTGCTCGGCGTATACCGGATAGCTCGCGATTAAATCCTGCTGCTCGCGAAACTTGTGGGCGTTTTCGCCAAAAAACAGTTGTGCCGCCTGGCTGCGCTCCTGATGCAGCTGCTGGAGCTGGCCGGCCAGCCCAGCGGATAAGGGCTGCTGATCAATAGTGCCGAATAGCTGCTGTTGTAACGCCGCCAGCGGATGATCCGGCGCAAAGAAAGCGCGGCGATAAAAAATAGAGTTACCCTCCCGGCGCGAGGTCAGCAGGCCGGCGCTGGTCAGTACTTTCAGGTGGTGGCTCATGCCTGATTGTTTGCTGGAGAAAATCTGGCAAAGCTCCAGCACCCCGAACGAGTCCTGGGCAAGCACGCGCAAGATATCCAGGCGCAAAGGGTCGCCGGCTGCTTTGAGCAAACTGGTGAGCTGGTCGTGGTGATTGTCATTAATGACCGGATCATCAGGAGCAATTGCACGAGTAAGAGGGGCTGGGATGGGCTGGGCTTGAGTCATGGGGCGGGAGTTTAGCAGGTGATACCACCTATATCAAAATAATTTGATATAGGTGGTGTGGCGAGGCAGCGCGCCGCTATCTGTTGGAAAAACAGCGCTCACGGTGCGGAAAAATGGCACTTGAGTGGCGATAAATTGTCCATCTGCGCTGACCCTGCCTTTACTGGCAGCTCGGGGTGAGCGAGAATGGCGCCCCTTATTTGTCCGTTGCCCGGACATGCCAGGTACAACC
>CAYTQQ010000107.1:3564-4862 GCA_964440135.1 uncultured Cellvibrionaceae bacterium
TTTATTTATAGAAGGTCCGCTAGAGGCCGTCCCATTACGCACAAAAAACCTGTTCGGGGACAACTTCCCTGATATCAACCGCGTCACGATTAAGGAGCTTTGAGTCTCATGCCTTCTCGTCAACAACTTGCCAACGCTATTCGCGTCCTCAGTATGGATGCCGTTCAACAAGCCAACTCCGGACACCCGGGTGCCCCCATGGGTATGGCAGATATTGCCGAAGTCCTGTGGAATGACTTCCTCAAGCACAACCCGCAAAACCCAAGCTGGGTGGACCGCGACCGCTTCGTGCTCTCCAATGGCCACGGCTCCATGCTCATTTACTCCCTGCTGCACCTGAGCGGTTATGACTTGTCCATCGAAGATCTCAAGCAATTCCGTCAACTGCATTCCAAAACCCCGGGCCACCCTGAGTTGGGCTATACCCCCGGTGTTGAAACCACCACGGGCCCATTAGGCCAGGGTATCGCTAACGGCGTGGGCATGGCGCTCGCTGAAAAAATTCTCGCGGCCCAGTTCAACCGTGAAGGCCACGATATCGTTGACCACTACACCTACGTATTCCTCGGCGACGGCTGCATGATGGAAGGCGTTTCCCACGAAGCCTGTTCGCTGGCTGGCACCTTGGGACTCGGTAAACTGATCGCTTTCTGGGACGACAACGGCATCTCCATTGACGGCCACGTTGAAGGCTGGTTTACCGATGACACCGCCAAGCGCTTTGAAGCTTACGGCTGGCATGTAATTCGGCAGGTAGATGGCCACGATGCGGCGGCTATCAAAGCCGCGATTGAAACCGCCCGCGCCGAAACCGGTAAGCCAACATTGATTTGTACCAAGACCATTATTGGTTACGGTTCGCCTAACAAGCAGGGCACCCACGACTGCCACGGTGCACCTTTAGGTCACGACGAAGCGACGCTGGTACGTGAAAAACTGCAGTGGCCACACGCGCACTTCGTTGTGCCGGAAGATATCTACAGCGGTTGGGATGCCAAAGCCAAAGGTGCGACGGCAGAAAAATCCTGGGGTGAAAAACTGGCCGCTTATAAGTCAGCACACCCGGAGCTGGCGGCCGAATTTGAGCGCCGTGTGATCAAAGGTGATTTGCCGGCGGACTTCGCTGCCAAAGCGCAGGCATTTATCGAAGAGAGCCAGGCCAAAGGCGAAAAAATTGCCAGCCGTAAAGCGTCACAGAACTCTATCGGCGCCTACGGTGCGCTGCTGCCGGAACTGCTGGGCGGCTCAGCTGACCTCGCCGGTTCTAACCTGACCCTGTGGAAAGGCTCCAAAGGTGT
>CAYTQQ010000108.1:0-3082 GCA_964440135.1 uncultured Cellvibrionaceae bacterium
GCGATGGATTTGACCGCGCCGTCAAAATATTCATTCACTTTGAACATGGTTTAACTCCTTGCGTGATTGCGGATTGCGTAACGTTGGTGATGAGCTTTTTGTATAAAAAAGCAGGTACAAAAAACAAAGGGTACAAAAAATAGAATCGAATTGAAAAAGAGCCGAACTGAAAAAGAGCCGAACAGGAAAAACGCAACGAACAGAAAAATAAAAGATATCAAAACGACAGGCATAAAAAAGGCCGCATAAAGATGCGGCCTTTTTAAGAATCTGGCTCCGCCTGCTGGACTCGAACCAGCGACCCAATGATTAACAGTCATTTGCTCTACCGACTGAGCTAAGGCGGAACGGTGACTTCCTTGCTGGAAGTGGTGCGTATCCTATAGTCCGAAACTCCCTCGGTCAAGCCCTTTTTATTAAAAAAATCATGGGACTAGTCACGTTTGTTTATTTTATCCGCAAGCTGTATTAACCGTGAACAATTTGGGCGGGGGTTAACAATTTTTAGTAAGGTAGGCACCATTATTTGCCTTTGCAGGCCCAACCCAGCCCCCCTGATTTATGAAGAATAATCCGTTACTCAACCCGCTGTGTGATCTTCTTAGCGAACACGAGGGCTTGCTGACAGAACATGAGCTCATCCGCAAGCTGGTCGCCAAGGGGGTTGTTGAAAGCGATTATGCGGCTAGCTCTCTGACGTTGTTTCAAACGCATTTTCTGGTGATGAACGGCCTTTACCAGCTGCAGCAACAATGGCTGACTGAGGGCATTGTGCTGCGTGTATCGCCGCTCGGCATCCAGCGTGAGCCAGCAACTGAAAATATGAGTATTGAGCAGATGTTGACGGATGGTGGTATGCACCATTTTTATCTTGATTGGCGCAATCTGGAGATGACGACGGAACAGGAGGTCAACGATTTGTTGGACAGTTTCTGGAAGCGCTACGCCGCCTATGGCGTGACGGATAATGAACGCGACGCAGCGCTGCACACCCTGGGGTTGGAGTCCACAGCGGATTACCCCACCATCAAACAACAATATCGCCGGTTAGCCATGGCCTGCCATCCTGATCGGGGCGGTGATCAACAAGCGCTCCAGGCGATCAATGGTGCTATGGAGACGCTGGATAGGGCCTTTGGGCGTTAACCGTGGCGCAGGCTCAACACCTTAAAGCTGCGGTTTTGGCCAAGGATTTCGATCTTGCGGAATAACTTATTGGCCTGGCGCTCCAGGGGAATAAACTGGTTGACCACAAATACCGCCGTGCCGTCTTTGGCTAACAGGCGTTTGCTGGCTGCAAGAAATTTATCCGTGAGGCTGCCGTCGACACTGAATCCCTGGTGGAAGGGCGGGTTGCACAGGATGACATCAAATGTACCCGTAACACTGCTGCCGGCATCGCCTGCAATAATCTCGGCGTCCAGTTGATGCACCAAACAATTTTTTCGTGCCGCCTGTAAAGCCGCCGCATTATTATCCGTCAGGACGCGTCGCTGAATGGGTAGGTTGCTGGTCATTAGCGCGAGATAACCATAGCCACAACCCAGGTCGAGCAGGCTTGTCGGGGCAGGAGGCTGTGAAGTGCGTAGCGCAGGAAGCAGCGTTGCGAGTTGTTCGACGAGTAACGCGCTGCCCTGATCGATTTTATTCCAGCCGAACAGCCCTGGTTTGCTGTACAGCGGGCGATTGTGTAAATCTCCGATGATTCGTAGCTGCTGGTAATCGCTATCATCCAGCAGGCTTACTGAGGCGTTATCGGGGCTCAGACTTTTGCGGATGCTCGCGAAATAATGAGTACCCTCTTTATGCATGGGCGTGTCACTGCGAAACAGTGCCCGCGCTTTTTCGATATAGGTTTTAATCCCTTCGTTTTTTTGTCCGCAAATAATCAGTTCGCCGCCGGGCTTAAGTACGCGAAACGCCTGATTAATGATGTGGTGTACCACCGGTTTTTCTTTTGAAATCCGATAGAACACTTGCTCGTGGGAGCCGTCAGTCATTGCCTGGCAGTCGAAATCACTGAACTGCGTTGGTAGTCCCCGCGTTTGAGCTTGCTGGGCAATATCCCAACGATTGCAGATCAAAAGCGGCATTTGTGCTTGACGGGTGATCAGCGGTACAGCGTGTAAAATATTTTCATCGCTAAACCACAGGCTGTGTGATTGGCAAGTCGCTATCTGGTTGATCAGCCAGGTTGTTGCAAGATCACTCATGGCATCAGGCTCTTAATTTCTGTCGGGGTGAGGGGGCGGTAGTCACCCGGTGCCAGGCTGAGGTCTAGCTCAATAGCCCCGATGCATTCGCGATGCAGGCCCACAATGCGATTGCCGGTCGCGGCAAACATTCGTTTAACCTGATGGTATTTCCCTTCATGAATGCGCAGGCGCGCGCTCTTGTCTCCAAGTAATTCCAGCTGGGCCGGACGTGTCAGATTTTTTTCGCCGTGCAGCTGTACTCCCGCCGCAAAAATATTTACCACAGCAGAGGGAATAGGATCAGCAGTTGAACACAGATAGGTTTTAGCGCAGCGGCTGTTTGGCGCGGTGACCCGATGGTTCCACTGGCCATCGTCCGTCAGCAGGACCAGACCGGTGGTATCAACATCCAGGCGTCCCACGATTTGCAGGGAGTGTTTGTTAGGTAGCTCGAGTAAATCGATCACCGTGGGATGCACGCTGTCGCTATTGGCACATACATAACCCAAAGGCTTGTGCAGCATCAGATAGCGTAGCGACGGCAAAATAACAGGTTGGCCGTCCAGCGTCACACGGTCCTGCGCGTGCACATGAAGCGCTGGGTTTTTCGTCAGGGTTTCATTGACCAACACCGCCCCGGCTTTGATTAACGCTTGTATCTGCCGGCGCGAGAATGTCGTTGATTGGCCAATAAATTTATCCAAACGCATCGTGTTAATCACCAAGCCATGAAGCGGGTATGGCTGCAGACCAATTAAAAGTCTGCAGTAATCTGCCAAACGTATCGTCAAGGGGCGCACAGAGCGAAAGCTTGTTGCCGGTATAAGGGTGAGGTAAGACTAACTCTGTTGCCGCCAGCAATAAACGGTGCACACCAAAGTGCTGTT
>CAYTQQ010000108.1:3182-4688 GCA_964440135.1 uncultured Cellvibrionaceae bacterium
GCCTGAGATGAGCGCGCGAATAACAACACCCCGGATGTCGGTTTATCCAAACGGTGAACGGGAAACAGATGTTGGCCGAGTTGGTCGCGTAAAATTTGTAACGCAAACCGCGTTTCATGGCGATCAATCGCACTGCGATGAACCAATAAACCGCTGGGTTTATTCACCGCTACCAAGTATTCATCTTGATACACAATGGGTAAGGTTTCGGGCATGGAAGTAGGGTACCACCGGAATTAACGGATGTGTTCGGGCATCATTAATCATTATTGTATGCGCGGAGAATCTTGCGGAGACGCGGAGCGGCTAAGCAAACCAAGATGGCTGCGCATGCGTGCCTTACCACTGCTTCACTGTTCAATAAGCGAGTGCGATCAAAAAAGCGAGTGCGATCAAGTATTTCGCAGCGCAATTGGCAGGTATTGGTAATACCTGCCAACTACGTTTACCCGGAGATCAGCGAATTTTTCTTTCGCCCGAGTCCACGGTTTGATAAATCAGGGTGTTAATGGTCATGGGGCCGACACCACCAGGCACTGGCGTGTACGCAGCGACACGATCAACCAAGGGTTTCAGTTCAATATCACCCACGCCACCGGGATGGTAGCCGGCATCCACCACGACCGCGCCATCTTTAATCCATTCCGCTTTAATAAACTCCGGTTTGCCGACAGCGCCGACAATAATGTCGGCCTGCTTGATCAGTGCGGGCAAGTTCTGCGTGCGGGAATGACAGATGGTGACCGTGGCATTGGCGTTCAATAACATCATTGCCATAGGCTTGCCTAAAATCGGGCTGCGACCGACCACCACGGCGTGTTTACCCGCAAGCTCAATATTGTAAGCCTCCAGCAGACGCATAATACCCTTGGGTGTTGCGCAGCCGTAGGCGTCTTCGCCCATACTCATCCGCCCGAAGCCGAGACAGGTTACGCCATCGACATCTTTTTCGGCACGGATGGCATCAAAGCAGAGGCGCTCATCGATTTGTTCCGGGACGGGATGCTGTAACAAAATACCGTGAACATTGGGATTGGCGTTGAGCTCTTCGATCTTTGCCAGTAATTCTTCGGTAGTCGTGGTCGCGGGCAATTCAACTTTCAGGGAAGCCATGCCAATGCGCTCGCAAGCGTTACCTTTCATTTTGACGTAAGTAGCTGATGCTGGATCATCGCCTACTAAAATAGTGGCCAGAATAGGCGTTTGACCATTACTGCGTGCTTTTAAATCGGTTACGCGCTGAGAAAGTTCCTGTTCGGTTTTTTCGGCAAGGGCTTTGCCATCGAGAATTAAAGCAGACATGACACGATCCTGAGGGAGAAAAAAATAGGAGCGCATTTTCACATAGCTATTCGCAGGAGCCAATAGCATAAAATTTTTGGCGGACTTTTATCTGAGAGAGGCGTTTGATCTGGAGAGCGGAAACGGAAAGAGTAGAACAGAAGGGGAAATGGGGTGGCTGATGGGGCTCGAACCCACGACCACTGGAATCACAATCCAGGGCTC
>CAYTQQ010000109.1:0-4395 GCA_964440135.1 uncultured Cellvibrionaceae bacterium
CCGGTGGCCGTATCGAACGTCAATGAGCCGTGCGCAGGCGCCGTTACCAGCGCAAATGTCAGCGGGTCATTTTCAATATCCCGCGCGGCTACACGGCCGCTGATCGCGGTATCTTCCTCCAGGGTAAAAAACATGTCGGCCACGATCGGCGCTTTGTTTTCCGCGCTGCCGTCGGTCGAGCTAACGCCGCTACCAAACGGGTTGGACGTGCCGTAATCGAATTCCTGCTCAGCCGCCTCAACCCGTGCGGCACGCGCCACCTGGATAAAACTGTTACCGCCACCGCTACCGGCATCGGTATTACCTGCGGCGGTTTCTTCCAGCGCTTCGAGTAGATCGCCACCCTCTTCCAAGATAGCCAGGGCTTGTTGAATGGACGCGTCAGCCAAAGCGGCTTCGCTGGGGTCCCTGACTGTGACTTCCCATAAATCCGGTCCCATGCCCACTTGTTGGTTGCCGGCAATGACCACCGCATCACCTTCACCGAAATCCAGCTCCACCCTGGCACCTTCTGCAGTCACCAGAACCTCGTCCTGTGCCAGCGTAGCGCCGAGGGATAAAGCACGCAGGCTACCATCAGGCGCCTTGGCCCAAGCTTGACCTTCAATAAAAGCAACAGTGGCAATGGGGCTGGCCATAACGCGACTCCAAAACAGTTTTTATTAAAAAGGAGACCCGGACTTACATCCAAATCGGGTAATGGCGTGAAATATACGTGGAATTCAATGCCAGTGATATTGGACCAAAGGACGATATAGACGTCAGCCCCGTTGCACCAAAAACTAATGAGAAGAGAATCGCTGCACTAAAAGTTAATGCCCAAAAGTCAATGCGCCAGAAGTCGATGCACCAAAATTAAGACGAACGGATCAGCGCTTGCCGGTAACCGCTAACACCAGTTGCAGACGGTCACGGACACCGAGTTTGTCAAAAACAGCACCTAGGTGAGCTTTCACCGTACGCTCGGTAATGGCCAGCAGTTGCGCCACCTCTTTATTGGTTTTGCCGTTAGCCACTGCTTCGGCCACTGCCCGTTCACGCGGAGTTAACACCGCCAGCGGTGTACTGGACAAAGAAGCTTCCGGGCGTTGCGTCAACCGCATCAGTTCGCGCATCAGCTCACCGCCCAGCCAAATCCCGCCATGGGTGATGACCTCGGCAACCTGCAGCAGCAGCCCCGGTGTTGCCAGATAATGCACATAACCACTGGCACCCGCCGCAATGGCCTGTTGCGCCTGTTGCGGGTGCTCGTTGCGCGTCATGGCTACCGCCGTCAGTTTTTGCGCTACACAGTGGTTCAGTACCTCCTGGGAGTTTTTTTCATCCAGCAGAAACCAAATGACACTTTTCGCAGGCAGTGACCAGCGCAGTTCGTCGATGTTGAGAATCTGCGCCTCCGGATAAGCCTGTTGCCAGCGTGGAGAAATAGTATCGGCCGAAGTGATAAAAAAATGTTCCATCAGCGTTCCGTTAACGCGTTTTGTTGCGCGCGCAAGACCGGTTTTAACAAATAAGACAACACGGTTTTCTTGCCGGTCAAAATATCTACCTGAGTCATCATGCCCGGCATGATGGGAAGCGTAGGGTCAAAGCCGGTTCGATCGGTGCGGACGCGCACCAGATAAAAGGTGTTATCCCGCTCATCGGTAATCGTGTCCGCACTGATGTGTTCAAGCGTGCCGCTCAAACCGCCATACACCACAAAGTCGTAAGCCGTAAATTTCACGATGGCTGCCTGTCCCGGACGTAAAAATGCAATATCACGCGGGGATACCTTGGCCTCAATCAGCAGCTGATCATCCAGCGGTACCATCTCCAGTACTTCCCGGCCCGGCTGCACGACGCCGCCAATGGTATTTACAAATAAACGCTGCACCGTACCGCGTACCGGCGCGCGAATGTCGGCGTATTTAATGCGATCCGCCAAACCCATGCCGCTTTCGCTGAGCGTCGAAAGCTGACCGAGCGTTTCCGATAATTCGCTGCGCCAATTGTTGTCGGCAATTAATTCTACTTCGCGCAATTTGCTCCGCGATTCCGCTACTGCCGCTTCGATGCGCTGCTGTTGTGCCTGCGCCTGCTGCAGCTCACCTTGGGTCTTGGATACTTCGCGCTCAAGACGCAGTACTTCCACTTCAGAAATCGCACCGCTGGTTAACAGCGGACGCGTCACCGTCAATTCCTGATTCACGAATTCATAAGCGCGCTGGGCTTGCGCCGCCTTTGCGCGTACTTCGTTTAATTCTTCGAGGCGCTGTTCTAACTGGTTTTGCGCAATAACAATTTGCCCCGCCAGCTCGCGGCGATTGGAGTCAAATAAATCCTGCTCATGGCGTGCGATATCCGGCGCTTCGGTCAGCACATCATCCGGCAACTGTAACTCACGGCCAGCGGTCAATGCCTGTAAGCGCGCAGCACGGGCTTGCAGTGCCAGGAGTTGCGCACGATTTTCGCGGAAGCTGGATAAAAAACGGGTGGAGTCAATACGCAGTAACACATCACCCTGGTTCACTACCTGCCCTTCGTGCACCAGAATTTCTTCCACCACGCCACCGTCAAAGGATTGGACAACCTGGAGTTGCCGCGACGGAATAACTTTACCGTCGCCGCGCGCCACCTCATCAACCGTAGCCAGTGCCGCCCACACCAATAACAACAACAGCACGAGCGCAACCGCGTAGAGCAACGCCCGCGCACGCAGAGGCTCTTGTTGTAAGCGCGCCCAGTCTGCATCCTCAACCCAGTCCGGCTGTTCGCGCAGCGGAGCCAGCCAGCGCGCATACAGCCGATCGATCAATCGACTTGCAGGCCGACCCACTTTATAAAGCCATTTACCCAGGGCATCGAACGCGGTTTGTTCTCCCGAAGCGCTCATCAAGACGCCCTCCCGATGCGGCCCTGACGCAAGGCTTCGACGACTTGATCCTTGGTGCCGTCGGCCACAATCTTGCCGGCATCAATCACGATGATGCGATCCACCAATTCCAATAGTGACGTGCGATGGGTAATCACCACCAAGGTTTTACCGGCAGCATAGGTTTTCATCTGCTGCTTGAATTCTTCTTCACTGGAATGATCCATCGCCCCGGTTGGCTCATCGAATAATAAAATAGTCGGATCATTGAGCAGGGCTCGCGCTACGGTAACGCTCTGCCGTTGCCCACCGGACAACAGCTCGCCGCGCTCACCCACGGGCATGGCCAAACCGGCGGGATGACTGTTAATAAATTCGGCCAATCCGCTTAAGCGCACGACCTCGAGTAATTGTTCGTCACTGACCTGGGGCGCACCCATCACAATGTTGTCGCGCAAGCTGCCGAAAAATAAATTCACATCCTGCGAGACATAACCGATGTTGCGACGCAGCTCAGCGGGATCTAGCTGGCGAATATCAATACCGTCAATTAACACGGTACCGCTGCTGGGCTGATAAAGACCGGCAATCAACTTTTCGAGGGTGGTTTTACCTGAGCCATTGCGCCCCAGAATCGCCACCCGCTCACCGGGTTTTATACCGAAAGAAACGCCGCGCAAAATATCGCGTTCGTCATTCGGGTATTGAAAGGTAACCTGCTTAAACTCGATGCCGCCCTGCAGTCGCGGACGACTGATCCAGGTTTGCCCGGCGGGACGCTCAACCGGCTTTTGCATCACCTGATCAAGGGCGCCTAACGCCGTCGCGGCCTGATGGTATTGCATCAGGAGCGCAGCGGTTTGTCCTACCGGCGCCATAATCCGAGCTGATAACATATAGGCCGCAATCAATCCGCCCTGGGTAAGATCGCCCGCAATAATTTGATAGACGCCGACGATAATAATGGCCACGGCCACGGCCTGCTGAGTCCATCCGGTTGCTGCTGTCACCGAGCCGGAAAGCATGCGCATTTTTACCGCCGTACGGGATAAAAATAAGGTCGTCCGCTCCCAAAAGTTTTGCATGCGCCCTTCTGCACCTAAGGTCTTGAGCGTTTCCAAACCCGTCAAACTTTCAACAAGAATTGCATTGCGTTGAGCGCTGGCCTGCATACTGACTTCTGACAACGCGTGCATCTTGTGTTGCACCGCAGCGGTGTAGAGCAACACCACCAAGACGCCGACAATCACCGGCAGCACCAGATACCCGGAAATCCATCCGATGGTTAACGTAAACAACAGTACAAAAGGCAGATCGATAAACGCCACAACCGTGGCCGAACCGATAAAGCTGCGCACCGATTCAAACGCCTGCAAACCCGATGCAAAAGAACCCACCGATGCCGGCCGCTCGGACAGTTTCATGCCCAGCACCCGCTCCATAATACGCGCCGATAGCGTGACATCCACGCGACTCGCCGCCAGATCAATAAACCAGCCGCGCATCACGCGCAAACCGGCATCGGCGCACAGCACTAACAA
>CAYTQQ010000110.1:0-4182 GCA_964440135.1 uncultured Cellvibrionaceae bacterium
TTTGTGGTGAAGCCTACCTTCAATGCCCAACCTCCAAGCATTTCTATTGACCCGCCACTGGCGCGATACCGCCAATGGGCTGACGCTGGATTTTTGGTGGGCGACGGATAAAGGCGCGGTGTGCTCGTCGGTAACGCAGCAGGAGGTGGTATTTTTTATTCCCCGAGCGCGCGCGGAGGAGGCACAACGGTGTCTGCGCAATTTGCGCCACTGGCGCACCGCCGAAGTGCCGTTGCGCAGCTTTCAAAACCAGCCGGTAAATGCCCTTTATTGCCGCACTCAACGCGCCGCTCGCGATGTACAAAAGCTGCTGGAACAAGCCTCTATTCCCTGCTGGGAAACCGACGTCAAACCGCCGGAGCGCTATTTGATGGAGCGCTTTGTCACCGCCGGCGCGCAACTTAGCTTTTATCAGCCACCCCCGCCCTCCGGTCCGCTACTCAACCCGGCCATCAGCCCCTCGGATTATCGTCCACAACTCAAGATGGTTTCCCTCGATATCGAAACCTCCATGGATGCCAGCGAGCTCTACTCCATCGGCGTCTGGTGTGAGCACGCGCAACAGGTATTTATGGTCGGCGAAGGAGAGCCATCTGCAGAAGTGCAGTATTGTGCCGACGCCAAGGACTGTCTCACCCACTTTTTCAGCTGGTTGAATACCTATGATCCCGATGTGCTGATCGGCTGGAGCCTGGTGCAATTCGATTTATGGGTGCTCACCAATATTTGCAAAAAATTGGGGCTGACCTTTGCCATAGCACGCGGCGACCAGTCGGTGCATTGGCGTCAGGAGGAGGAAAGTGGGCGACGTCATATCAATCTTCCGGGACGGGTGGCGCTGGATGGCATCGACCTGCTGAAAGCGGCCAATCACCTCTTTACCAGCTACTCGCTTGAGCATGTCTCCCGCACCCTACTCAACGACGGAAAATTACTAAAAGGCTCCCAGCGGGGCCACGACATAACGCATTTATTCCGCACCGACAAACCGGCTCTGGCCGCCTATAACCTGCAAGATTGCAAACTGGTGTGGGATATTTTTCAGCAAGAGAATCTGCTGCATTTTGCCGTGGAGCGCAGCCAATTAACGGGGCTCGCCCTGGACCGCGTTGGCGGCTCGGTAGCCGCATTCGAGTATTCGTATTTACCGCGTCTGCACCGGCGCGGTTATATCGCCCCCAATCTCGGCGAACTGCAATCCGACATTATCAGCCCCGGCGGCCATGTGATGGATTCGCAACCGGGGATTTACCACAACGTCCTGGTGCTGGATTTTAAAAGTCTGTATCCGAGTATTATTCGCACCTTTTTAATCGACCCCTGCGGCTATTGGCTCGCGCAACACCAGGCGTTAAATCAAGAGCAAACGGTGCCCGGATTCAACGGCGCTTATTTTGCCCGCGATGGCCACATTCTGCCGCAGATCATCGAAAACCTTTCCGCCGCGCGGGATCGCGCCAAAGCCGAATGCAATGCGCCGCTTTCCCACGCCATTAAAATTATTATGAATTCTTTTTATGGTGTTTTGGGCTCCACCGGCTGCCGATTTTTCGATCCGCGGGTGTGCAGCTCCATCACCCTGCGCGGCCACCAAATTATTCAACAGAGCCGCAACTGGATTGAACAACAGGGATTTACCGTCATTTATGGCGATACTGATTCGTTATTTGTCTGGCTGGAACAAGAGCAGGAGCAGGTCGATGCAGTCAAAACGCCCTGTGAATGCCAGGAAATTGGCGAAGGACTCGCGACCGGTCTCAACCATTGGTGGGAAGCACGGATAGCACAGGAATTTCACCTGGATTGCGCCTTGGAAATTCAATTCGAAACTCACTACAAACAATTTCTTATGCCGACGATACGCGGCTCCGAGCAAGGCTCAAAAAAGCGTTACGCCGGCGTTATCGAAAAAGATGGCCAAGACACGGTAGTGTTCAAAGGTTTAGAAAATGTACGCACAGACTGGACGGTGCTGGCGCGAGATTTTCAAATGGCGCTTTATCGCAAAGTGTTTGCCGGTGAGGATTATCGCGATTTTGTCCGCGCCACCACCGCAGCGGTTCTGGCGGGTGAGCGCGACCACGAGCTGATTTATCGCAAACGCCTGCGCCGCCATCTGTACGAATATCAAAAAAATGTGCCACCCCATGTACAGGCCGCACGCAAACTAATGGAGTGGCAAGGCATTCAACTCCGGCGCGGCGACTGGGTGGATTACCTGATCACCCGCAACGGCCCCGAACCCGTGCAATGCCGGCAGTCCCCGCTGGATTATCAGCACTATGTGGATAAACAACTAAGCCCGGTTGCCGATACTATTTTGCACTTTGTTGGCGAATCCTTGGTTCAGCTGGTGGCACAACAAATGGAGCTTTTTCGCTAGTTGCGCGATTGACGCGACTCGGGAAATCACTGACTTACGCCTGTTTGGAATTTTTAAATAACGAGTGTGCTTAAAATATTTTCTTACAGCATATACTTTTCCAGCCAAAGTAAAATCATATAGTTATATGGACACTGTAGACATATGGTCAAAGCACACCATAGCTATAAGTCATTTATACCCTTTTCCGCTTACCCTTACTCTCTCGCACAAAATCAGACAGAGCAATTTAGTCTGAAAGACTATTACTGCGGCTAAAAAATGACACAACGCTTGTTTGATTTTAAATAGTGAACTTGTTTCTGTTTTACGCAATTGGTGATGGGATAAGCATCCGCAGCTGCTAGCATTCACCGCGCTTAGGTCTGAAATCAAAAATGCGCAAACGATTTTAGAGCTTTTAAATTTATTTATTCATATTAATGAGACAGATGAAGTCTTCGCTGGTGTAAACAGCGGCGCTTTCTTTTTTCTCACCAAAGGAACAACCCCATGAAAATATCCCGCTTAAAAAAATTAATTATGTCGGGCGCTAGTGCGACGAGCCTCCTTTTAGGAACTGCAATTTTTGGCGCGACCAGTGCACAGGCACAGGATTTAACAAATAACGCCACAGGTACTCACGACGGCTTTTATTATTCGTTCTGGAAGGACACTGGCAATGTTACGTTTGGCCTGCGCGAAGGTGGGCGCTATACCTCTCAGTGGAGCAACATAAACAACTGGGTGGGTGGTAAAGGCTGGAATCCCGGCGGGCGCAAAGTGGTGAATTACAGCGGCAGCTATAACGTCGACAATTCGCAAAACTCGTATCTCGCTCTTTATGGTTGGACGCGCAACCCGCTGGTCGAGTACTACGTCATCGAAAGTTACGGCTCTTACAATCCTTCTTCCTGTACCGACGGCCGACAAACCTTCGGCACCTTCCAGAGTGATGGCGCGACCTACAGTCTTGTGCGCTGTCAGCGCATCCAGCAGCCGTCCATTGAAGGCACACAAACTTTTGATCAATACTTCAGCGTGCGCGAGCCGAAAAAAGGCTTTGGTCAGATCAGCGGCACCATCACTACCGGCAACCACTTCGACGCCTGGGAACGCGCCGGCCTGAGATTGGGCACTCACGATTATATGGTAATGGCCACCGAGGGCTATCAAAGCACCGGCAGCTCCGATATTACGGTGAGCGAAGGTGCTGCAGGAGGTAATAATAATGGCGGCAATAACGGTGGTAACCAAAATAATGACGGCAACACCGGTGGAAATAATGGCGGTAATAATAACGGCGGAAATAACGCTGGCAATAATAATGGTGATAACAGCAATGGCAGCAGCACACCGTCCAGCACGCCGATTACTGTTCACGCCCGCGGCGCAGCCGGCGGCGAGCACATTAACCTGATTATTGGCGGCACTGTGGTTGAAGACTGGACGCTCACCACCAATTTCGCCAACTACACTTACAGCGGCAGTGCGGTAGGTGACGTGCAAGTCGAATACGATAACGACGGCGGCGACCGTGATGTTATTTTGGATTACGTGTTTATTAATGGTGAGACTCGCCAAGCGGAAGATATGGAATACAACACCGCAACCTATGACGGCGAATGCGGCGGCGGTTCCTTTTCCGAAACCATGCACTGCAATGGAGTAATTGGGTTTGGCAGCACAGGTGACTGCTTTGGCGGCAACTGCAACGGCAGCAACACACCTCCGACCCAAAACAACAGCGCCGGCAACGACAATACCGCCAATAATAATCCACCGATAAATAACAATAACGGCGGCAACAATAACGATAG
>CAYTQQ010000111.1:0-4124 GCA_964440135.1 uncultured Cellvibrionaceae bacterium
TTGGACGAGGCGTGGGGTTACTGCAGAACCTTATCCATATCCCAATCAATAAACAGCGTCTTCCATTCGCTTACCGGAACTTGCACGCGGCTGTCTTGAATGTTGACGCCTCCAGTGCTGAGGCCGTTGTTGCCGTGGAAGGCGCGGTCGAACATGTTGGCGGCTATGCCGGTGTCGCCAGCGCTGCAATGGAAGCCGCTGTAGACCTCAAAGGCCATATTGTCCGGGACGCCGAGGGCTTTATAGACCGGGTAGGCGGCCCAGGCGGCCAGGGCTTCACTGGTGCCGGCTAGGTGGCACCAGGAGTTTTGCCCGTTGGCGTTGGTAAAGTGCACCAAGTAACGGGGGGCGATGGTGGCTAACAGCAAGTGCTGGTCGAACGGCAGGTTGTTGACACGCGAGGGGGTCGAACGGAAGGGTTGCGCCGCACTGGTGACCCAGGGGCCGCAAATGCCGTTGTTTTCTAGGTTGTCGATACCTTGTGGCTTGTCACCACAGCGCCATCTGGATTGGCCGGCACCGTTGCGGAACCATTCGGTCATCCGCCAGCTGGTGCCACCGCCACCGCCGGATTCCACGATCACCGTCATGGGCACGCGGCTAAAAACGCCGGCCAGGAAGGCCCCTTTGCCACAGCCCGAGCAGCCGGAGACGACGATTTTCGATGGGTCGTGACTGCTGCCGGGATTCTTTTCCAGCACGTCCATTACTCGGTTGATCATCCAGCCAATCGCGATGTTTGGGTTGAGTTCTTGCAGGTTATAAAGCGAGCGGATGCCATTTTCATAGCCGCTGCCGAAGGATAAGCGCTTGCTGCCTTGAGGAAGGATGCCCCCCGAGAGCTCCACGGCGATGACTTGTCCACTGCCAGAGATGGACGCGGAGAAATTACCGGTTCGGCTGCCCACTGTACAGTTGATAGCGATATTGTTGCCGTTAACGGTGCCGGAGACCTCATCACAGTCGCCGGGGACGGGGCCGTAAAGATACTTGGCGGCCATCGCCAAAATTTCCTGGCGACGACACTCCCATTGCGCTTTGGTATTAACCGGTGTGCCGTCGTAGAACGTGAAAGGATCCGGCAATTTAATGCCGAGATTCGTCAAGGCATTGGCGTCCGGTAAATTCGGTAGATTACACGCGACCGAGCTGCCAGAACTGCTCGAACTAGAGGACGAACTACTGCTCGAGGATGACGAGGAGCTGCTGCTAGATGAGCTCGAGCTGCTGCTGGAGGAAGAACTGCTGGAGGAGCTGCTTGATGACGATGGAGCACTCGATCCTTGGCCGCCGCAGGCAACTAAGCCGAGAATAAACGCAGCCAAATAATATTTTTTAAATGGTATTTTCATTAGAGCACCTGATTGCTGTAATTTTTGATATTGGTATTATTTTTGTGTGATGCCAAACTGCATGGCGCTGCCCAGGTGCAACAGAGGCTGTGCGATCTCTGCCGTTTATTTGTGACCTCGTATTAAGTAATAAATACGTTTTATATAATTATTCAGATATGAATAAACGGGCTGGGCATTGAGATGTTACCACCCATATTTTTATTGGATTGTGGACCGGGTATCAAACCGCTCGTGTTCCTACACCGGTAGCCAAAAGGAACGGGTGTGCGCTTGTTCGCGGTGTTTTTTCAAAGCCTTCCGCATAATATGTATGACAAAACAGCATCTCCCATCCCATAGGTCCCCATATGCTCTTTTACAACGGTAATAAGTTGCGCGCACTGTCCATCAGCATGCTCATCGCCCTCTCCGGTTTAGCGGGTTGTGGTGGAGATTCATCGAGTACCGGCGCTGCTTCGTCCAGTTCATCATCCAGCAGCAGTTCGAGCTCCTCCAGTTCCAGCAGTTCGAGTTCATCCAGCTCTTCAAGCTCCTCCAGTTCAAGCACATCCGGTAGTGGCCCGATAAGCATTGCGCCGAACGATCCGCTGATTCGTTATACCGGGCGCGTGCATTTAGAAAATTCGTCGGCGCTTTATGACTGGGCGGATACGCGAATTGAGTTTAAGGTTCAGGCGCCGCAGATCGAACTTTTATTGAATGATGGAAAAAATGATTACAACGTTTTTATTAATGACCAATTTCTAAAAACAATTTCCACCACAAATGGCACTACGGCATACCCGATTACTCTAGGCTCTGGAGATCACCAGGTATTGGTGACCAAGCGCACTGGTCCAAATTTTGGCTCGGGGCGCTTTTTGGGGGTGGGTCTGCCGCAAGGTGGTCAATTAAAAGAGTTGGCGCCGCGCCCGCAGCGCAAGATTGAATTTATTGGGGATTCCTACACCGTAGGTTACGGCAACGAAGGTCTCGGGTTGGATTGCGGCGGCGTGTACCGCCCTTACGAAAACAGCTATTTATCGTTTGCGCCTATCACTGCCCGTGCACTCGACGCAGAAAGCCATTCCATTGCGATTTCCGGTTTTGGTGTTGTGCGAAATTATGGCGATGCTAATCCCACCAGCCCCACGCCTATGCCGCTGTATTACGGCAGAACCTTGATGGAGCGAGGGGACTTGGCTTGGGGTTTCCAAGCGTGGGTGCCGGACCTGGTGGTTATTAAATTGGGCACCAATGATCACAGTACCGATCCTCAGCCGTCCGCAGACATATTTATTCGCGGAGTTCATGGACTGATCACGCAGGTCAATACCGCTTATGGCCATCTGCCCATTATCTTGCTTGCCGACAGCTCTCTGCCGCAGTTGGTTTCTCGCATGCAGACGGCGACGCAACAACAGCGCAATATGGGCAACGACCAAGTGCACTTTGTGCAGGTCACGCACCCGCCCCAATCACAATTGGGCTGTGACTGGCACCCGCTGGTCTCGGGACATCAAGCTATGGCGACAGAGCTGGTTGCGGCAATTAAGCCGATATTGAACTGGTAAAACGGGTTTCTATAGCAGCGTTGGCTTGCTGTTTTGTCACAGATGGCCTGTGGCACGGCAAGCTTTCTCTGGTTTAGCAAATCGGGTAAGGTACGGAGCAATGCGGGCGTGGCTGTTGCGTGGTCGATGACAGATGCGTCTTAACCAATAAAATTCAAGAGCACCATCTCCTGTGTCTTTTACTTCTGATCCTGCTACAGGCGCGCCGTCACTGGGACGAGACGAGCTTACCATTGCTGTTATATCCGATTATCAAACTTTCCAAGATGCGAGTTTTGCAGAAAAGTACCAAGACTTTTTAAGTCGAGTGGGCGGGGTGTGTCCTTTATTATTTTCCGCCGACAGACTATTTCAAGGGCGATCCTTGTACGAACGACGCGGTGATAAGCTCTGGTTTTTGGTAGTGTTTTCTGGACAAACTATTGTAGCGCTGTTGCCCTTGCAGTTAGAAACCTTCGGCGTCTGGCCATTGAGCTTCAAGCGCTTAAGGTTGTGGGGCAAGATCGGTTGTTACAACGATGTGCAATCCTCCGATTTTATTTCCGTTGCCGAGCACGCAGAGCAAGCAGCCGAAGCGGTCGCTATTTATTTGCAGCGCGAGCTGGGGCGCAGCTTTGATGAAATTCAATTAATGCGCATCCGCGCTGACTCCGTTTTTACGCGGGAAATTGAAACCCGACTGCCAACATTTGAAGCCGCGAAAACTGCGGAAGCCGTTTACATATACTCCGGAAAAGTCAAAATTACCGAGCGCATTAAGGGTGAAACATTTCGCAAGATTCGTAAGACCAGAGAGCGTTTGGTTGAGGACTTTGCACAGGTTGAGTATGCATGCATCACCCAGATTACCCCCGAATTATTTGACGAGCTGGCCCAGCTGCATATTACCCGCCAACATGCTTTGGTAGAGCAGGGGCGCCAACGGTTTTCTTTTTTTGAAGACCCCGTGGAACGTAAGGTGTTATATGGTCAGCTGCGTTTGGCAGAGCAGGCAGGCGCAATAAGATTGTACACTTTGCGGCTGGACGGTGAGCTGGCAACGTATTTGTTGTGTATTGGTCGCGCCGGAACAACCATGGCTTTGATCACCGCGTTTAAGGAGATTGCCGCTCACCGATACCAGGCGCGCTGTCTCTGGTATTACGCCTTTCAGCAAGAGTTGGAAAACTTCGATACACAAATAATTAATATGGGCTACGGTGGACATCAGCTGAAG
>CAYTQQ010000112.1:0-4065 GCA_964440135.1 uncultured Cellvibrionaceae bacterium
GCTCTACCGCAACGAATCGCGCCGGGTGCTGGCCACCCTGATTCGCCTTTTTCACGGTAACTTCGACCTCGCCGAGGACGCCCTTCAAGACGCCTTTATCGCAGCACTGTCACAGTGGCCGCACGATGGTATCCCCCAAAATCCACGGGCTTGGTTGGTGTCAACAGGCCGCTTTAAAGCCATAGATCGGATACGCAAAAGTACACGCCTTGACAGTTATCTGAATGGACTCGCCCAAACTTTGGAGCTCGAGTCTGAAACTCAACCATTGGAAAATGATGAAGCGATCGAAGATGATCGGCTGCGCCTGATTTTTACCTGCTGTCACCCCAGCCTGGCGATGGAGGCCCGCGTTGCGCTGACCTTGCGTGAAGTGTGTGGCCTCACCACCGAAGCAATTGCTGCGGCATTTCTGGTGCCGGTGCCGACCTTGGCGCAACGCATCGTCAGGGCGAAAAACAAAATCCGTGATGCAGGCATTCCCTACGAAGTGCCCGGCCCTGAAGCGCTATCAGAGCGCTTGGAAGCCGTCTTGCCCGTTATTTACCTGACTTTCAACGAAGGTTACTCCGCATCCAGTGGCGAACGGGTTATTCAGGGAGACCTGTCGGCAGAATCCATTCGCTTAGCAAGGCTATTACACGAGTTATTGCCCAGCTCTGAGGTCACAGGTCTACTGGCTCTGATGCTGTTACATGATGCCAGGCGCGGCGGACGCATAGATGCCAACGGGGATTTGATCCCATTGGAAGAACAAGATCGCACACTGTGGAACCGAGCCCAGATTAGCGAAGGCTGTGACCTGGTGGTACAAGCCTTGCACGCTGGCCCACCCGGCGTGTATAGCCTACAAGCCGCCATTGCCGCGATTCATGCCGAAGCGCCGACGTCTGAAGAAACCGACTGGGCAGAAATCACCGGCCTTTACGATGTACTGCTGCATATCCACCCCTCCCCAATAGCGGCACTCAACCGCGCAGCCGCACTGGCCATGCGTGACGGGCCAGAGGCCGGCTTGCAAGCCATTGATAAGCTCATGAATCACAAGGAACTACAGCGTTACCATCTGCTTTACGCTGCCCGGGCAGACCTTTTCCGCCGCCTGAACCAATCGCAGCAGGCCATCCACTGCTATCAGCAGGCGTTGGATCTGGTACAGCAGGAGCCTGAACGGCGCTTTTTGCAACAGCGTTTAGCCTCATTAAAAAAATAAAAAAAATTTCAACGCTGTCGAAATCACTGTCGGGTCGACGACTATTGAGTGAAACCATTTACCGCAATAGGAGTTCGATCATGAGTTATATCGATGGCTTTATCATTGCCGTACCCAAAACCAACAAAGAAAAATTCACCCAACACGCACAAACCGCCGACGCCGTATTTATGGAGTTGGGTGCCATCCGTGTTTTCGAATGCTGGGAAGACGACGTGCCCGACGGCAAAGTCACCGACTTTCGCCGGGCCGTTCAGGCAAAAGAAGATGAAGCAGTCGTCTTTTCCTGGGTCGAATGGCCGGATAAAACAACGCGCGACGCGGGCATGAAACAAATGATGAACGACATGGAGTCTGACCCTCGGATCAACTCCGAGAAAAACCCCATGCCTTTTGACGGCATGCGTATGGTATTCGGTGGCTTTGCGCCGGTTGTAGCGCTGGAAAAATAGTAACGGTACATTCATTAATAGATACAAGGAGAACACCATGGCCAATAAGCATGGCGAGTTTATTTGGTACGAATTGTTAACTGACCACTGTGATGCCGCACTCGCCTTTTACAGTGCAATCTTAGGTTGGCAGGCCAGCGATAGCGACCAGCCGGGTATGGACTACCGCATAGTGCGTGCCCGGGATAAAGACTCCGGGGAAGAACATCAGGTTAGCGGTTTAATGCAACTTACCGACGAAATGCGTCAACAGGGTGCCCGACCGGTATGGCTGGGTTATATCGGCGTAGATGATGTGGATCACACCCTAACCAGCATCGTCGCCGCCGGCGGCAGTGTGCAAATGCCAGCCGCGGATATTCCTCACGTTGGCCGCATTGCCATGGTTACCGATCCCCAAGGCGCGCCGTTTTACATCATGCGAGGCATCAGCGATCAGACCAGCCTGGCCTTTGCTTCCGACAAACCCCGTGTCGGACACTGCGCCTGGAATGAGCTAGCCACCACCGACCCCGAGGCCGCGAAAGCGTTTTATTTTAAAGAATTTGGCTGGGCCAAAGACGGTGAAATGGCTATGGGCGAAATGGGCAATTACGAGTTTATCCGCCACAACGGCGTCATCGGCGCCTTCATGCCGAAATTTCCGGAAATGCCTAAACCTATGTGGAACTACTATTTCCGCTGCGCCTATATCGATGACGCCTACCAAGCCATCACCGACAACGGCGGGAAAATTCTGCACGGGCCTGAAGAGATCCCCGGCGGCGACTATACCCTCACCGGCATCGACCCGCAGGGAGCGCTGTTCGCTTTGGTTGGTGCAAAACGATAGCGGGCAAAAAAACCGAAACCTAAGGAGTAAAGCGATGAAATATTTATGCCTGGTCTATTACGACGAGAAGAAACTCCAACAACTCTCCCAACAGGAATGGGACAGTCTCAATCGCGAATGTATGGAATGCGTGGAGGATTTGACCCAGCGCGGTCATTTCCTCGACGGTGCGCCGCTGTTATCCACGGACACCGCCACCACCCTGCGCGTGCGCGACAACAAAGCGCTGATTACCGACGGCCCCTTCGCGGAAACCAAAGAACAACTGGCAGGGTTTTACATGCTGGAAGCGAGGGATATGAACGAGGCCATCCGCTTGGCAGAGAAAATTCCACCAGCGCGCTACGGATGTGTAGAGATTCGCCCGGTACGGGAATTAATGGAACAGGGCAACAGCCGTTAATTATTAAAGTCGCCGCATACAACTCAATTAGTAAGGAGATGTTTATGTCCAATAAAACCGGCACCGTCCGGCTACACCGTGTACTCACCGCCCCTGCAGATCGGGTTTATAAGGCATTTACAGATAAACAGGCACTGGAATACTGGCTGCCGCCCTACGGCTTTACCGGCACAATTCACGAGTTCGATATTCGCGAAGGTGGCGGTTATCGCATGTCCTTCACCAATTTCGGTACCGGCAGCAGTCATTCGTTTCAGGTGAAGTATATCGAACTGGTGCCCAATGAGCGCATCCGCCATACCGATCGTTTCGACGATGACAACCTGCAAGGCGAAATGCAAGTGACCATCGAGTTAAAGGAAGTGTCCTGCGGCACGGAGATACAAATCACCCAGGCTGGCATTCCATCGCTAATCCCCCTCGAACACTGCTACCTCGGCTGGCAGGAATCATTGGAGCAGCTGGTCAAGTTGGTTGGGCCGGATATTCCCGATCAGGGCTAAGTGTCAGCCCCACCGGTTATCCTAATTGTCGCCGAACACTGCTTCATCCTTTTTTAATACGCACAACCTTCATAACTTCAAACGTGATACCCGCGACAACTTGCTGTTCCGGGTAGTAGGTAATGTTCACTCTGGCACCTTTTAAATTTTGGTAATTATCTTTGCGCTTGAATTTAAAAGGCACATCGCAACCCTCCACCATTAGCGTGTGCAAAATCCATTCACCCTGCTCACGTTGAACATGGGATACCACTTTCACCAGCTCGGAGTGGTTGAGATTGCGGTGTTTCTCTACCAGTTTTTTTGGGTCTGACTTCATAATCCTATTTATCGAACCGTGTATTTAGAAATTGAATAATATCGTTCGACTCATAAAGCCACCGAACCTCAGCGCCCTCCTCAATACGCAAACAAGGCACCATTACCCGGCCACCTTGAGCGATTAATTCATCACGATATACAGTATTTTTAATGTCTCTAATCTCAACATCTACATTTAATCGGTGTATCGCACGGCGAACTTTTACGCAAAAAGGACACGCATAACGCTGATACAACGCCAAACCTTTCGTCTTAGCCTGCACGTCCGCTTGCTCAGCCGCAGCACGCTTGACCGGCTTAGGGTTGGTAAGCCAGCTTATAAAAACAATCACCATGCCCAA
>CAYTQQ010000113.1:0-3810 GCA_964440135.1 uncultured Cellvibrionaceae bacterium
CTCGCGACCCCGACCTTGGCAAGGTCGTGCTCTACCAACTGAGCTATTCCCGCAGTGGCATCCCCTAGGGGAGTCGAACCCCTGTTACCGCCGTGAAAGGGCGGTGTCCTAGGCCACTAGACGAAGGGGACCCAGAAACCTTCTGCAATCCCGCAGCACGCTTGACGTCAGAAGTGGGGCGCATTCTAAGTACCGCGAGTTAGACTGTCAACACTTTTGTTATTTTTTTATCGCAGTGGAAACAAGTACTTAGCGCACGGGTAAAAGCACAACGATGAATAATGCGCCAATCACTTTGCTGCTATACTTGGGGCGAACTTCACCTCACCTACACCGTGTGAACCCTACTCTCTTATGGCCTTATACATCATTTCCGGCACTATAGCCCTGTTGATTATTCTGGTGTGTTACGCGTTTATTTCCCATGGGGTGGAGAAACGCCGCGCGCAGCGACAACGATTAATCACCGCACTTAAAGTCCGGGATCACAATTTTCGCTATCTAGCCACAGGCCTGCCGCCTCACTTTTTGCCAGCGGACTTAAACGCATTGGTTTACCGAGCGTTAATCGATACCTGCGAGCAGCTCGCCAAGCTCGATCCAAAAGACCCCTCTCACCAGGCCGACGCTATTTTGTTCAGCTCGCAACTGGCGGCAGCCAAGCCAGCGCCCGAAGGTAGAGTGCGGCTGGAAAACCCGGCAAAAATCAAAGAGGTCCGGCAATACCTGCAGGAACTGGTGCGTTTTATCTCGCAGCAGGAAGCCCTCAAACACATTAAGCCGGTTCAGGCAGCGGTTTATCACGACCAGATCAAGCGGCTGGCTTTACAAATTTCTATTGATAGTTACATGTTGCAGGCTAAATATGCGCAACAGCAGAAAAAACCCCGCCTGGCCATTCACTTTTATACGCTGGCACGCAAGCTGTTAAGTACGGAAAATGTCTCCCACCGCTACGATAAACAAATTGCTCACCTGCAAACCACCATCAACAAACTGGAAGAGGCCGCTGCCAATCAATCCCAAGCGGGCACCAAGGCAACGGCGGATACCCAGTCAGGACTCGCTAGCAAAGAGTGGGAACACTTTGGTGAAGACGAATGGAAAAAGAAACAGGATTATGACTGATCCGCGTTTCCGCGAATCAATCCTTTCTTTCCTTCAGCACAATCGACGCGGAGTTAATGCAATAGCGCAAACCGGTAGGCGGTGGCCCATCGGGAAACACGTGACCCAAATGGGCATCGCAACGACGACACAAGACTTCGGTACGACGCATCCCGTGGCTCGAATCAAACTCCTCTTTAATATTCTCGCCTTCCACCGGCGCCCAAAAACTTGGCCAGCCACAACCGGCATCGAATTTGGTCTCTGAATCAAAGAGCGGCTCGCCACAGCAGCGGCAAAAATATCGGCCATCACGGCTTTCATCCCAGTACTCTCCGGTAAAAGGTCTTTCAGTGCCTTTTTCCCGACAAACATAATATTGCTCAGGCGTTAAATGTTTACGCCAATAGTCGTCATCACGATATTCTTGATCGGCCATAAGGATCTCCTTGACACGCCAGCCCGCAAACCATGATGATTTGTGGGTTAATTACATTAAAGGCATCTTACTGCAAATGAACACGATTAAAAAATCTGACAAGCTCGCCGGTGTTTGTTACGACATTCGGGGCCCGGTACTGGACCACGCTTATCGACTCGAAGAAGAGGGGCACCGTATTTTCAAACTGAATATCGGCAACCCGGCGCCTTTTGGTTTTGCGGCGCCAGACGAAATTATTCAGGATGTCATTCGCAACCTACCCAAAGCCGAAGGCTATACCGCCTCGAAAGGTCTTTTCGCAGCGCGCAAAGCGATTATGCAGGAATGCCAAAAACTCGAAGTGCCCGGCGTGGAAATTGAAGATATTTTTCTGGGCAACGGTGCCAGTGAATTAATCGTGATGGCGATGCAGGCGTTACTCAATAATGACGATGAAATTTTAGTGCCTGCACCGGACTACCCGCTGTGGACAGCAGCCGTGAATCTCGCGGGCGGTAAGGCAGTACATTATATCTGTGATGAAGAGTCAGACTGGTTTCCTGATTTAGCGGATATCGCCAGCAAAATTACCGATAAGACGCGCGGCATTGTGATCATCAATCCCAACAATCCTACCGGCTCGGTATATAGCAAACAGGTCCTGGAAGACCTGGTAGAGCTGGCGCGCCGCCACCAGCTGATTATTTTTGCCGACGAAATTTACAGCAAGATACTTTATGACGATGCCGAGTTTGTACCGCTAGGTCGACTCGCTCAACAGGACGTGCTTTGTGTGACCTTTAATGGTCTTTCCAAAGCTTATCGTTTGGCTGGTTTTCGCTCTGGCTGGATGGTTATCAGCGGCGCTAAGCATCTTGCTCGCAACTATATTGAAGGCCTGGAGATGCTGGCGTCCATGCGCCTCTGCGCTAACGTGCCGGCGATGTTTGCGGTGCAGACAGCACTGGGGGGCTATCAAAGTATTAATGAATTGATTCTTCCCGGTGGCCGCTTACGCGATCAGCGGGATGCTGCCATGGCAGCTATTGAACAGATTCCGGGCGTGTCTTGCGTTAAGCCACGCGGAGCCATGTATCTCTTTCCGAAAATTGACTTAAACATGCACAAGATCCGCGACGACCAACAGTTAGTACTGGATTTTCTGATTCAGGAAAAAGTGTTGTTGGTACAAGGTACGGCATTCAATTGGCCGCGCCCCGACCATTTCCGTATCGTCTTTTTACCGCGGGAAGATGAGCTTAGCCGAGCGATTAATCGTTTCGGCGAATTTTTAAGCCGCTATACGCAATGATCACTACCCATGGGGAGATCATCCTCATGGGACGCTGAAACGGCAGTCGGGACAGAAGCATGGCTGATTTACATATCGCCGATTTTTATAAAGATGTGGCGCGTATTTTTATCCAGTTGTACACCAACTTTCCGCGCAAAATTATTCTGTATGTGGAAGATATTTGCGGTCCCGACTCACCGGATGAATTTGGCTTACATTGCCCTCGATTCCAAGCCTGCTTCAGCACTATGATCTGGCTGAGTGAAGCAGGCTATTTGCAGTATGAATCGAACATTCGTCAGGAGGCGCTCGATCAGGTGGTACTGTCCCAGCGGGGCTTCACGCTGCTGTTCTCCCGCGCCGCAGTCACCCGCCTACCTGCCACCTTAGCCGACGATGTGGATGAACCCTACCCCAGCAACATCAGCGTGTTGCGTCATGCGCTTAAACACGGCACCTCTACAACGCTTGAACAGGTTGTGCAGGATTTGCTAACTGCTTCAACAACCAGCTAATCAAATCTATAGCGATGCTGTAGCCATTCTAAAGCGGATTAACGCGTCGCGTGAGTGGCAGGTTGGTAATCAAACACCAGTAACTTCAATTGCTGATCCGGACTAATATCGGGAAAGTCCTCATGCGGCTCCAGTCGCTGCAGCAATTGACAGTCAGGACACTGCTCTGCAAACACCGCTGTTAAAAACTCCGGCCCCAATTCCGGTGCATTGAGACAGGCCAATACCACCCCGCCATCAGGCATAAGCTCAGGCAGCCGCCGTACCACGCGCGCGTAATCTTTCGCCGCGATAAAACTGCCGGGCTGATAGGAGGGGGGATCAATAATAACCAGGTCGTAAGGGCCACGCCGTTTAATCCGCCCCCAGGATTTCAAAATATTTTCTGCCAGAAAGACACTGGCTGTGGGCTCCAACCGATTCAACTGATGATTGAATCGACCCAGCTGTAACGCGCGGCTGCTCATATCCAC
>CAYTQQ010000114.1:0-3777 GCA_964440135.1 uncultured Cellvibrionaceae bacterium
GACCACGACCACGACCACGACCACGACCACGACCACGACCACGACCATGATCATGAGCCGCCAGCGCGTATTTTCGCGGTGGAGCAGCAGTTCAATCCTGTGAGCTTTTCTCTCGGTGCAGTTTGGGATTTCAAGCCCGGTTACAACCTGGGTATTGCACTGTCCCGCTCTCAGCGAGCCCCTTCGGCGGCGGAGCTTATGTCCTTTGGCCCTCATATAGGGGCGCGCACCTATGAGATCGGTGCCTTGTTTATCTTGGACGAGCATGAAGGAGAGAGCGAGTTTGATTTGAACCCTGCCGCGCTCGATCTTGAAACCGCCAACAATATCGACCTGACGTTGCGCAAACACGAGGGTGATCTCGGGATTATTCTTAATGCGTTCTACAACAAGGTCGACAATTATTATTACCAACAAGCGACCGGGCTTTATGTGGACAGTGGCCACGATCACGATCACGATCATGCGCACGCGGATGAACTGCCGGTTTATCGGTTCACCAGTGCCGATGTCGAACTGCTGGGTTTTGAGGCACAACTCATCTGGCAAATTAATGCGCAATTTAAGACGACGGCTTTCTCGGACTATGTCCGCGCGGAGCTGGACTCCGGTGAATATTTACCCCGTCAATCGCCGCGCCGAACCGGTTTGGCGTTGGATTACCAGTGGCGCAACGTCTCGGCCAATGTTGACTGGACGCGCTACGCTCGCCAGGACAACACGGCTGCGCAGGAATCGGCCACTGATGGTTACAAAATGCTGGATGCCACGCTTACCTATCACTGGCGCGGGTTTGCCAATGACATAGCGCTCTATATCAAAGGCGAGAACCTGACCAATACAGAAGCCCGAGTCCATACCTCATTTTTGAAAGATTTGACACCCAAGCCGGGGCGCAATATCAGCATTGGTATACGCGGGACGTTTTAGTCTCCAAAACTTGGTCTTAAACAAGTCGCTTAGTCCTAAACGAAAAAACCCGGCGAGCACCGGGTTTTGTGTAGATGCGGTGTTGTTTTACCAGTTCTTAATAATGTCTTTCACCAGACGTCCGGATGGCGTGAGGTCGGCATCACTCCAACCGCCGCTAACACTGGCGCCTGGCACCAGCGCAGAGGCGCCTTCCTCTTTATCATTTAGCGCCCAGTTTGCGTGGCTGATGTTGTTGTTTTTCAAGAAGGTTATCCAAGCTTGAGTCTCTGCTTGATCGACGCCACCGTCGCCATCCGCGTCCACCGTACCCCACTCAGTAGCGAAAAGGGGAATGCCTTGGCTCATTGCTGAGCTTGCTGTATCACGCAGCCACTGTTTATGAGTGCCGGCGTAGAAGTGCAGGGTGTAGGCAATATTACTGGAGATGGTAATCGGGTCCTGGGCGGCGGCATCTACATCTTGCGACCAGTTCGGGGTACCGACAATAATCAAGTTATCCGGATCGTGGGTGCGGATCGCGCGGATTACGGCTTCCGCATAGGGCTTGATCACGTTGCTCCAGGAAACGGCGAGAGGCTCGTTGTAGATCTCATAGATAACGTTGTCGTAACCGCCGTACAGCTGGGCCATCTCAGTGAAAAATTCCACGGCTTCATTGCGGAAATCCTCTGCCTCGTGGGCGTGCCAATCGATAATGACGTACATATCGTGCTCAATGGCGGCATTGACGACAGCTTTTACTTTGCGAACATTACTTTCACGATTCTGGATATAGCTGCCTAAATCCGTAGCGCCATCAGGATTCACTCCCATGGCTGCACGCACCAACTTGGCGTTCCAGTTCTCTTTCAGCTCGCGGACAACATCGGCGTTGAAGTACTTCTCGCCGCCCCAGCCATCGTTACTCCAGAACAGACTCATACCAGCAATACTGCCCGGCTGGCCGCCAAATAGTATTTGGTTGCCTTGAGTGGTGATTTTGGCAATGGAGCCAGGATTGTCCGGCAGATCGTCCGGATCTTTGCTAGTGCCGTCATTCTGACCGGGTATATCGCTAAGCGTGAATTTGTCCAGGTTGAAAATCCCACCGCCGCTGACACCGTAGAAGCAGAGCAGATGAGTGCCGTTGAGTTCTTGTGATAAACCCACGTTGACGGGGGTAAAGCTTTCCCAATCACCGGTGGATTGAGTGATTTTCTCACCTAGGTTGGTGCCGCTGTTCAGATCCGCACCACCCGCCAAAATGGCGAAACGGCCAGGATCACTTGCACCTTTAGCGATCATAAAGTCGATGCTGCGCACACCGGTCAAATTGACATCGTCGTAACAGATCACGCTGCCAGCATCGTAGTAGCCGACAATCTGCTGGCTCGGATCCGCCGTCAGACCATCGATCATATAGCCTCGTGAGAGATTCGCATTCAGGGCTTCGGCTTCGATGGTCGACCCAAGTGCGCGCGCGCCACCAGAAGAGGAGCTGCTGGAAGAGCTGGAGCTACTGGATGAGCTTGAGCTACTGGAAGAGCTGGAAGAACTGCTGCTAGACGAGCTGGAGGAAGAGCTGCTTGAGTTGGAGGACGGATTGCCGGAGCTACCGGCACCACCACAAGCTATCAGTGCGCTTATGCTCAAGCACAAAGCGCCGTGCTTAAGCAGTGTCAGTGGTTTACTCCCTGAATTAGCCATTTTCATGCGTTTTTTACCTTTAGCCTTGGTTTATTCGTGAGGCTGTCACCTGACGGGAAGCCTCGTTATTGTCAAGTCAACAATAAAGAGGCGGTACCTTAGCCCGGAAGTTAGGCGAATTTCTCTAATGCGGATCGCATTTCAGTAAAGAAGTTAGAAGATGAAGGAACGACGCATTAAACGTTGGGTAAATCGGCTCTCCGACTTGCCGAAATCAAAGCGGATGATGAGGGGGTTGTGGCCGATCCCGGCAGACTTCTTCCGTCAGCTCAATTTCCAAGGTGGTGTGGGCTAACTCAAACGGTTCCAAAGCCAAGCGCAGGCGACTTTTGAATTGATCGTAGGCCGGCAAAATTCCCGCGTCACACACAACTATATGCGCTGTCAGCACATGGTGCTCGCCGTCCAGCGACCACAGGTGTAGGTGATGTAACGCCTCGACGCCGTTCACCTCACTGAGGGCTGTGCGAATCTTGTCGAGCAAATCGGGCTCGGGCACTGCTTGGATAAACAATTGCAGGGTGGTCCACAAGGTGCGCAGCACATTGAACAGGATAAATAAGGTAAAGCCGACCGAGAGCAGTGGATCGAGGATCGGCCAGTCGACAAACTGCATTACCACGGCGATGATCAACACCGCGACCCAGCCCAGTACGTCCTCCAGCAAATGCCAGTTGAGTACGCGCTCGTTCAATGTTTTGCCGCCGCTTAGGCGGTAAGCGGCGTAGCCGTTGACCGCGACGCCTAGCACCGCCAGCGCGAGCATGCCTTCGGTGTGGGGCATTACAGGATTGGCGAGGCGGGGAAGGGCGATACTCAATACCCACAGCGACCCCACGACCAAGACGATACCGTTAATTAGCGCCCCCAACAGGCTCAAGCGTTTGTAGCCGTAGGTAAAGCGCGTGTCTGCCGGTCTGTTGCCGAGCCGGTGAAGCAGCCAAGCGCTGCCGATGGAGAGGGAGTCGCCCAGGTCGTGCACCGCATCCGCCATTATTGCGGTGCTGTTGGTCAGCCAGCCGCCGATAAACTCGATCACCGTAAAACCGAGATTCAAAAAAAACACCCAGCCAAGTCGGTTGGAGGCTTCGTCGCTCGCGTGGTGATGGTGGTGGCTATGCATAGAATCTCCGATTGCGGCTAGCGCGCGCGTCGCCC
>CAYTQQ010000115.1:0-2031 GCA_964440135.1 uncultured Cellvibrionaceae bacterium
AATATGCAGCATGTTTTTGTGGCCGCGCCCTTTGCCATATTCGGTTGGTTGTTGCTGCTGAGCCGTAGCCGTTTTCTTGATGCGCTCAGCCTCGGCGAAGACACCGCTCGCTCGCTCGGTTATCAGGTGGGGCGCGAGCGGGGATTATTGTTGGGTGGCGTAGCCCTGAGCGTCGGTGCCTGTGTTGCCGTCAGCGGCAGCATCGGTTTTGTGGGCCTGGTGGTGCCGCATTTACTGCGGCCTTTTGTCGGCTATCGTCCGGGTCGATTGTTACTGGTCAGCGCCCTGGGTGGTGCGCTTCTGGTATTGCTTGCAGATATCCTGGTGCGTCAGCTGGATGTCGCGCGCGAGTTAAAGCTGGGGGTGGTGACGTCTTTGCTGGGTGGGCCTTTCTTTTTGTATTTGATAATTCAAAGTCGTAGGCGTTGGATATAGAGCGGCGCCTGCCGCGCTTTGTTTCTTCTGATTCGGTTAACGTTTTCTTAGCGATCGTTTAACGACTATCGGTTAACGATAGGTCTGTTAACGGCTATAGATTTACTGGATCTTTTCACTGGTATAAACGTCGTCTCAGAAAATGTGCCTAACCCGCTTGACGACGTAAATAGTTTTTTTGAGGCTCACGCATGTTACGCGCGAACAACATAGACTTTTCGCTGGATCGCCAGCTCATTCTTAAAGATATTCATCTTGAAATAAACAAGGGTGAACTGGTTGGTTTGATTGGTCCTAACGGTGCGGGTAAAAGTTCTCTCCTGCGGATCTTGGCGGGATTGTGTGAACCTGATCGCGGCGACGTGATTGTTCAACAAGCAACGGCCAAACCTTTAGCCAGCTTTACGCCATTAGCACGTGCACGCTTGCTGGCTTATTTAGGTCAGCAGGAAAAACCGGTCTGGCCATTAGCGGTGGAGCATCTGGTGGGATTGGGGCGCGCTCCTTGGAGCAAGGGATTTTCTGAACAAGGTGAGCATGAGGCGGTGATTGCGCGCGCGTTGGCATTAACCGAGCTCACCCATTTGATTGGGCGCCCCGTTAACAGCCTGTCGGGGGGTGAGCTGCAGCGCGTATTGCTGGCTCGGGTTTTTGCCGGTGAACCCGAAATCATTATTGCCGATGAGCCGATCGCGGCGCTCGATCCTTATCATCAATTACACATCATGGAATTGCTGCGCAATCACGCGGAGCAGGGCGGCACTGTTGTGGCCGCGCTGCACGATTTAAGTCTTGCCGCGCGCTTTTGTCACCACCTGATTCTGCTGCATCACGGTCAGGTATATGCGACCGGCACCCCGGCGCAAGTGCTGACTCCTGAAAATCTGCACCGGGTTTACGGCATTACTGCCCATGTAGATTGCCGTGATGACGGTGTGGTAATCATTCCGCAACAACGGGTCACGAGTTAACCTTCCCAACGATTACTCAAGCCCGATGATTGGCGCAAGCCCCACGGTGAACCGGTTCGCATTTTTTAGCGTCAGACTTCTCTCGGCAGCTGAATGTGGTTGCTTTTGTTTACACTTCTTTGCAGTATGGCGGCCCCGCAGGGAGGCGCGCTATTACTCGCTTTTATACATTCCTCGGCTACCCCAAAACGTTAACCAGTAAGGACATCATCATGAGTTTTGGTATCAAAACAAAATCTTTCTATGGTTCGGCTTTAACGGACAACACCTGTCCAACGTGTAACGCCAGCAGCTTATCTAACGTCGGTATTCTCCGGCACTTTCATGTCTTCGGACTGCCATTGTTTCCGGTGGGTGGAAGATCGCTGGTCTCTTGTGGTTCCTGCACCTATACCCAACCGTTTAAAGATATGCCTGAGAGTGTTCGTTCGCAGGCCAGTGCCGCAGTGAACTTCAAAAGCATGGTTCTGTCATCCTGGGGCTTGTTGGTTGTTATCGCAGTGCTCATCGGTGCGTTTGTGTTAATGCAAAACGATAAACGCGAAAATCAGGCTTATATTGCTGCCCCACAAGCGGGTGATGTTTACGTTATTCGCCTGAATGAAGTATTTCCCGGTCTGGGCGA
>CAYTQQ010000115.1:2131-3657 GCA_964440135.1 uncultured Cellvibrionaceae bacterium
TGCATCTTGCCTGCTTGACTCGTTTCGTCTAACCCCGTAACTTGCGCGCCGAGGTGTCTGACTGGCGTTGGCCGGGTCAGAGTAAATGGGAACTTGGTGCACACGGTTTTTTTAACTGTGTAATGCCAAGGCTGCCCCCGCAACGGTAAGTAGCAATACAAGCCCGATACCAGCCTCAAAACCTGTGGACGCCTCTGAAAAACCAGCGCACATGTTCTGGTGTCGTTAAATTTTTGCACACTATGCCCGGCCATTGCAGACACAGTTTTGAGCCGGTGTGCCTAGCCAGTTGCAAACGTTTTTTAGAAGTTTCCATGTTCACGATGTCGCGGAGGGCAGCATCGGTGGAAATTCTGTGTTTTACTTTCGCGCATTTTTCCCACTCCCTCCCTCGACCTTTATTGGCTTGAGGAAAATCCATGAAAAATTATTTCTCTCCATGCCCGCATGTGTGTGCGGCACTCTGTCTCTTGTCTTGCGGTTCACTTGCGCACGCTGCCGAAACCCCGGCGCTGGAAAAAGTATTGGTCAGTGCAACCCGCAGCGAAACGGTTCAGCTGCCTCTAGCAACAACCATTACTGTCATTAACGAAGAGCAAATCCGTTTAAGTGGCGCAACTCAGGTGGCCGAAGTGTTGCGTTTGCAGGCAGGTATCCAATTGCAGGATTTTGATGGCAGCGGCGGGCGCAATGTCACCCTGGGGATGCGCGGTTTCACCGATAACGCGGCCAACAACGTTCTCGTGTTGGTGGATGGCCGCCGGTTAAATAATGCCAGCCTCGCCGGCCCGGCCCTTAATACCGTCGCGTTGAAGGATATAGAGCGCATTGAAATTGTACACGGCAGCGCGGGTGTCCTCTATGGTGATCAAGCCGTGGGCGGGGTGATCAATATCATTACCCGCGGAGCCGATCAGAAATTTAATGGTTCGCTGCAGGTGCTTGGTGGCAGTGATGCTTTGCGGTCTTACTCGTTAAATATTAATCAGGGTTTTGCCAATGGCGTCAGCTATAACCTGAGTGCACAACAGCGCAAAGCCGATAATTATCGCGCTAACAACGAAGTGGATTACGAAAATGTTTTTGCGAAGCTGCGTTACGATTTTACCAATGGCCACCTGTTTGCCGAAGGCCAGTATGTCGATGATCGCCTGAACTTCCCCGGCTCGCTGAGTGATGAACAAGCCGCTATCGATCCTCGTCAAACGTTTACGCCGGAAGATTTTGGCAATCAAAAAACCGACATCTGGCGGGTGGGCGGCGCGGTTACCCTGCACTCGAATTGGGAGCTGTTAGCGGAATTCGCTGAGCGTCAGGAAGACTCAACGTCTGTGTACTCGGATAACCTGACGGCACAAACGTTAACGGTTAAACATTTTACGCCCCGGCTCATCGGTACCTTTGCAATGGCTGGCGGTAACGCTGTCGTCACCCTTGGTTATGATCATAACGAAGCCGATTACATGTCGGCATCGGACTGGGGCGCTACGGATACCGTACAGGAAAATAACGGTACTTACGGCCAA
>CAYTQQ010000116.1:0-3639 GCA_964440135.1 uncultured Cellvibrionaceae bacterium
GCGCGCCAGCATCAGTTATTTTTGTGGATTGCCTTCGGCGCCGTGATCGCCAGCTGCTTGATAGCCTGGCCCTTGTCGCGTTATTTAATAAATCCGGTGCGCCGTTTATCGCTCGCTATGGGTGCGTTAACACAACGCGATTATGCGCAGCGCGTGCCGGTCAACAGTGGCGATGAGCTGGGCGATCTGGCGCGGGACTTTAACGTAATGGCGCAAGCGCTGGAGGAACAGGATAACCAGCAGCGCCAATGGCTGGCGGATATTTCCCACGAGTTGCGTACACCGCTGGCCGTCATGAAAGGTGAGTTAGAGGCCGTCGAAGACGGTGTGATGGTAATGGATGCAGCCTTGACCCGTTCGCTCGGTGAAGAAGTCAATCAGCTGACGCGACTGGTGGATGATCTTCATCAATTAGCCATTACCCAGATTTCCTATTTCCGTTATCAATGGCAGTCTCTTGAACTCGGGCAATTTATGCAGCAGATGCAGGCGCGTCTAGTTCCGTTACTGCAACAGGCGGAACTGGAATGGGAATTACAAACGCCGGAGGCTGAACTTTGGGTTCGGGCGGATAGCCTAAGACTGGAACAACTGGTGTTGAATCTGGTGCAGAATTCTGTTCGCTACACCGATCGCGGTGGCAAGGTGCGGGTAAGATTAGAACGTGCGGAGCGAATACGTTTACTCTGGGAAGATTCTGCGCCGGGTGTCGACGAAGCCGACTTGCAACATTTGTTTGATCGGTTTTATCGGGTCGAGCACAGCCGTCAGCGTGCTCTGGGTGGCAGCGGTCTGGGGCTGGCGATAGTGGGCAATATCGCCGAGGCTCACAATGCCCAGATTACCGCCCGGGAATCCAGTTTAGGCGGTCTGGCAATAGTGCTGGATTTCCCGGTGGCTGAAACCAGAATGTAATCCAGCTTAATGTAAATGTAATTTGCATTTAACTGTAATCGGCGTTTAACAGTCCGAGGTAGGGCATGACACATATTTTAATCGTCGAAGACGAACCCAAGCTCGCACAACTCGTTATGCAATATCTCACCCGCGAGTCTTATGACTATCATCATATTGCTGACGGGTTGGAGGTGATGCCGTGGCTGGCAGATAATAAAACCGATCTGATTCTGCTCGATTTAAATCTGCCGGGGCGCGATGGCTTGAGTCTCTGCCGCGAAATCCGCGCTCAAAGTAACCTGCCGATTATCATGACTACCGCTCGTGTGGATGAGCTTGACCGCCTGCTCGGTTTGGAACTGGGCGCAGACGATTATTTATGCAAGCCCTATAGCCCAAGGGAATTGGTGGCCCGTGCCAAAGCAGTGTTACGGCGCACCCAGCAACCTCCCGTCAGCGCCAGCGCAAAAGGTCTGGAGCTTAATGAGGAGCAGTTGGGCGTTAAGATTAATGGACAAACCGTAGCGCTCACGCCGGTGGAGTTTGCGCTGTTAAAACGCATGGCCGAACAGCCTGGTCGCATTTATTCTCGCGACCAATTAATGGACAGCATTTACCCCGATCACCGGGTGGTTAATGACCGCACCATCGACAGTCATATCAAAAAGCTTCGCCGCAAACTGGAAGTCGCCGATACCCATCACGAATGGATTCAGTCAGTGTACGGGGCAGGTTATCGCGTTAATTTGCCGGACGCTGTTTAAGTCCTTTTAAAAGAAGTTCAGTAAGTCCCTTCAAAGAATGTTTAGGCAGTTTTTTAAGAAGGCTTAGCAAACCTTTTTAAAGATTGATTTAGCCAATCGTTTTAAAGGAAATTTAGTAAATCCTTTTAACGGCCAGCAGGTGGGCAGCGTATTTTGCCGTACAACCTCAGCGATCGGCGTTGTTGTCACGTGCAATTTTTTATCTTCGATAATTTTTACCTCGATACCCATCTTTCATATTTCGTCCCTATTTATTGCAAACTTTTCCGGCAATCTACACCTGACTTCACCAACAGAGGAAACTCTCCATGAAAAAGTTATTGATTGCCTCGATCTTATCCGTAGGTCTGGTTGCCGGTGTACAGGCGCAGGATTCAGAACCTCGCCATGGCCAGCCTGACGGCAGCCGCATTGCCAACTATCTGGAACTTACCGACGATCAATTACCTGCATTTCAAGCGGTAATGAAAGAACAGTTTGAAAAGCGCCGGACGCTGCATCAGGAGTTCCGTGAGAAACACCAGGCGGTTGAAGCTGAAACCCGCAGTGAACTTGAAGGTGTTTTAACCTACGAGCAACTGGAAAAGCTGGATGCAATGAAAGAGAAAAGAAGCAAGCGTATGAGCGGCATGTGGAATGAGGGCGGTAAGAAGGGTGTTGATCGTCATCAGGGAAAACACCGCTTCAGCAAACACCAACACAATCACGCTAGCGCATCAGCACAGGAATAGCGTCTGCCTGGATAGCCTGACAGGATGAGAAAAGCGGTGGTATTGCCACCGCAAATGTAAATGTTCAAGCAAGCTTGAGAACAATTACGGCAGCTTCGGTTGCCGTTTTTTATTCCGGTGGCGATTTATTGATCGTTCAATAAAAGGGAAAGAGCACAAGGTCTTATCGATTGGCTGTGAAAGGCGAGAATGAGTAAACGAGCTGAACCTAAGCACGCTTATTTTACTCGTAAGAAAATACGTCATTAAGCGGTTTGTTAAACACTTCGGCAATTTGAAAAGCCAATTCCAGAGACGGCGAATATTTTCCCAGCTCAATGGCGTTAATGGTTTGACGGGTAACGCCGACTTTTTCGGCAAGATCTTTCTGGGTCATTCCGGAACAGAAAAACCGCAGGGTCTTGATGTTGTTTTTTAACGTCCGTTTGCGCATATCAAAACCCGCGGCGATATTTCACGATCTTGATCAGGCAGCTGGCGATTTCGCCCACAATCAGGCTCAAGATAATCAGATGAAAAACCGCCACCGGCGGCCAGCCGCCCCATAGTGCCGCCATGGATGCGATAAAGCCCAGGGTAAACACCAGATAAGAAAGTTGTAATCCGCTGAGCTCTATCTGTTTGTCGCGCTCATCGACAAGCGTTGCCTCGCATTCTGTATCGAAGCGGGGGTCGTGCTGCAGGGCGGAAAAAATCGTGAGCGAATTGCCCAGCAACATGTTCACCGCGACACAAGCCACCATCAGCAACAAAATATTTTTTCCGGCGAGAGCCGTGTCACTGGAGAAGAAAAACCCAGGCCCGTAGATGACGGTGGTAACTACGCCATAAGCGAGCGTCACCATGACAACACTGGCTAAAGAAATGTACACCTTCTTTTCGGCATCACCCATAAAGACCTCGGAAAAAAGATTCAGACGGCTTTAAATGTATGGGGTTTTTGACTTTGTGTCAAATATTTTTGACATCCGTGGGAGAGCGGACGGGAACGGGAGAACGCGCGAGCGGTGAGCCAGATGGCCAGAACCTGAGAGCGGGAAATTTCGCGGGTCAGAGGCGATACTCGCGTCGGCTACAGTGTCGTTCACGCTAGCCTAAGGCTAGCAGCTCTTTAAACTTCTCCCGGTAACGGCGGGACAGCACCAGGGTTTTCTGACAGTGCAGCGTGATTTCATGATCGCCGGAGTCCAGGGGCTGAATCTGTTCAACCTGAGTCAGGTTCACGATGCTTGAGCGATGCACCCGCA
>CAYTQQ010000117.1:0-3064 GCA_964440135.1 uncultured Cellvibrionaceae bacterium
GCTCACTAAGATGCGTCACTTCGCTCGGCCAGTAATTCATCTGCGCATTAATATTCAGCGTGTATTTACTGTCCCAGGGCGGGGTGGTGTGCGGGTTCCAAATACCTTGCAGGTTTGCCGGCTGAGTGCCGGGCTGGGAGGAGCTGATCAGTAAATAACGGCCAAATTGAAAATACAGCGCCACCAAAGCAGGGTCGTGACGACCATAAAATTCGCGGATGCGCGCATCCGTCGGCTCCCGGGAAAAATCGTTGCTGCCCAAATGCAATTCGACTCGCTGAAAATAATTGCGATAAAACTCTTGGTGTGCTGCTAGCCGGGCGCGATAAGCAGAAGCTGAATTGGCAAACGCAGCGACAGCATTTTGCATAGCCGATTCTGCTCGCACCAGGGCATCACCACTCACGTCCCGGTAGCTGACAAAATTGGTGGCCATAGAAACCAAAATAACGGCTTCGGTGGCCTCGCTAACCATCAGTCTTTTATCACGCGTTTGTATTTCACCGTCCGTATGGCCGATGCGGGCCAAGTTCGCCAGTTGGACTTGGCCTTTAACACCTTCATGATCTGTGGATTTCCCTTGCATCAACACGCCTGCTGATGTTGCGCTGACCTTCATTTCCTCCGGGTGGGATAAACCCATGGAAAAATTCAGCGCGCCTTGACGATCCGCCACCAAACGAATCACCACCACCTGATCGACGAATGATGTAAAAACCTCACGCGTATAAGTGACACCGCCCACCTTATAACGGGTACGCGCCACCGCGCCGCGCAAATCCAATTCCCGATAATAATCGACATAGTGCTCATGTCCGGGAAATGCGATATCCAACACACCCGCCGACTGGTAAGGCATGCCCTGCGCACCTTGGCTGGCGATACTTTTTTCCGCCAGAGCGGAGGCCTCAGAATATTGCCCCGCATTGAGCAGGCGGCGAATTTCCGGCAGCGCAAGGCGCGCCGCCAAGTTGAGATTATTGTGCGGCCCACCGGCCCAAAAGGTATCTTCATTGAGTTGAATGGTTTCCTGAGCGACGCCACCGTACACCATGGCACCAAGACGCCCATTGCCCAAGGGCAGCGCTTCCTCCCAGGTGTGTGCGGGTTGCTCGTACCACAATTTAAGTTCACTGGCGGTGACGATTGCACTCAAACCCAACAACACACAGCACGCGGAAACGCGAGCAAAGCGATTAAGCCATTTCATATTTGAATTCCACTTTGAATCGACAAGATATTAGTGCAAGCAGCACGTGACAGGCACCCATCTGACCCACCAGCCACCGTTATCATTGGGCTCTATTTCCCCATATATGATTCTTTATTAACGGAATAATTATTTAATTAAGGACTGACGACATTAAAACGATCCACAGTGGTTTTGTTATGAATTTACCTGTGGTCATTTTGACCTTTCTATTTATTGAATAGTATTGCAGCCGATGTATTGAATTATTGACGTAAGCAGCAAGCTGCTGGCAGATAAATGTGAAAACTATCCGCTTCAAGGTTCGACCTTTCGACAAATTAGACATGGGTTACATGGCCAGCAAATAGCGCAATATGAAGTGCCTCACAATCAGCCCCATTCATAATATGATATTGTCTATTAATGCTTTCGCAGCGACAACAATTCGCACCGTGACGAGCACATTCCACCCTGTCATAAAACGAATTAAAGGCAGTGCGTTTATGTTTTCTCTCAAATCCCATGATTATTTCGCCATCCGCCGCCCTCACGCCGCGGTGGCATTTTTGCTGGCAGCTGCCCTAACCGGCTGTGGCGGCGGTGGCAACCCCGCGCCCTCATCATCCAGTAGCTCATCGAGCTCCAGCAGCTCTTCCAGCTCCAGCAGTAGTTCTTCCAGCTCTAGCAGCAGCTCCTCAAGCTCCAGCAGCTCATCCAGCTCCGGCGGTCTGTCGCCGCAGGATGCCCTGGTATACGCCATTAATGCCGGCGGCAGCTCTGCTGTCACTTTGGATGGCGTGGAGTATCGCGCAGACCGGTTTGCCTCCAGCGGTACTCCACAAATCGTCACGGATCCGATTTCCGGCGCGACTCAGGGTGCGCTTTATCAATCCGAGCGCTGGGGTAATTATCGCTACAACATCCCCGTAACTAACGCGACCTACAGCGTCCAGATGCACTTCGCCGAGCTGTATCACACCTCCGCCGGTGCGCGCTCTTTCGATGTCAGCATCGAAGGCCAAACCATCTTTAGCGGCATGGATTTGTTTAGCGAAGCCGGTCACGACGTCGCCTACACCCGCCTTGCGGAAAACATCGCGGTAACCGACGAGACCCTAACCATTGACCTCAGCGCTGCCGTGGACAACGCCACCATCAGCGGCTTTGCCATTTATTCCCGCGACGGCGGCACCTTCGTCGAGCCGCCCGAGCCGGTGTGTACGGATGCCGAGCGTCAAATGCCGACACAGGTAGACTACAACCGCGCAGTCTCCCGACCCGAGCAGCGCAACCCGCCTTCAGGTCCGTTTGGCTACGGCATAGAACACGCCACTCAAACCCTGCAGCACCACACCATCTATCGCCCAGATTTGTCGAAGGTAGACAAGATCCCCATAGTCGCTTGGGGCAATGGTGCCTGCTCTAACACGGGCACAGAGCAAGCCGATTTCCTCCTGCAAATTGCCTCTAACGGCTATTTAGTTATCGCCAATGGCGGGCCTTTCGGCTCCGGCAACAACGACGGGCATGAAACCGAGCTCATTAAAGCCATCAACTGGGCCGTTGCGGAAAACAGCCGCCAGTGCAGCCCCTACTACGGCAAGCTCGATGTGGAAAACATCGGCACCATGGGCTGGTCCTGCGGTGGTGGCATGGCGCACTACGCAGCCGTCGATCCACGAGTAAAAACCGCAGTCGCCTTGAACAGTGGCCTCGCGGTTTATGGTGACCGCTTTGATTATTACCCGCGGTTCCATTCACCACTGGCCATCTTTAACGGCGACCAAAGCGACGTGGCCTACGATCCAGGGCATCAGCAATACTCGGAAGTGAACAACGTGCCCATTTACCACGCCAACTATCCCATTGGTC
>CAYTQQ010000118.1:0-2886 GCA_964440135.1 uncultured Cellvibrionaceae bacterium
GGCTATATGGTGTCGCCCCTGTTATGGGAAAAAGTGGCCCGGGGTTTATCGGCCGGACGGGTACAGTCCGTGGCGGTGCGCCTGGTCGTCGAACGTGAAAACGAAATTCGTGCGTTTATCCCGGAAGAATACTGGACCGTCCACGCAGATCTACAGGCCGCCAAAGGTGAAAAAGTCAGCTTTGAAGTAAAAAAGCTCAGCGATGAGGCGTTTAAACCGGTTAACGAAGCCCAAGCCATGGCGGCGGTTAAGGCATTACAAGCGTCCAGCTATCAAGTGGTAAACCGGGAAGACAAGCCGACGCAATCCAAGCCGTCCGCTCCTTTTATTACCTCGACTTTGCAGCAAGCAGCCAGTACCCGTCTTGGTTTCGGGGTAAAGAAAACCATGATGATGGCTCAACGTCTGTATGAGGCGGGTTACATCACCTACATGCGTACTGATTCTACCAATTTAAGTCAGGATGCAATTGCGGCGTGTCGAGCGCATATCGAGGAGAATTTCGGGGCAAAGTATCTTCCCCAAGCCCCAATTTCGTATTCGAGCAAAGAAGGTGCGCAAGAGGCGCACGAAGCGATTCGTCCCTCAAATGTGGAAATTGCGCCTAATCAGCTTTCCGGGATGGAGCGTGATGCCGAGCGTTTGTATACCTTGATCTGGCAACAGTTTGTTGCATGCCAGATGACTCCCGCGGAATACACCAGCACCTCGGTAGTTGTACAAGCTGGTGATTTTGAGTTGCGTACGCGCGGGCGTGTCATTCGATTTGATGGTTACACGCGGGTTCTGCCGCAGCTGGCTAAAAAAGATGAAGATGTTGTACTGCCGGACATGAAAGTAGGGCAGAGCCTGCCACTCATTAAGCTCAATCCTGCGCAACACTTTACCAAACCCGTGGCGCGCTATACCGAGGCCAGCTTGGTTAAAGAGCTGGAAAAGCGCGGTATCGGACGACCATCGACCTACGCCTCCATTATCTCGACCATTCAGGAACGCGGCTATGTGCGCTTGGAAAACCGCCGCTTCTACGCCGAGAAAATGGGCGAAATAGTGATCGAACGTTTGGTTGAGAGCTTCGATGATTTAATGGATTACGGCTTTACAGCGCACATGGAGCAGGCACTGGATATCGTCGCACAGGGCGGTAAAAACTGGCGCCAGCTACTCGATGAGTTTTACGCAGGATTTACGTTAAAGCTGCAGCAGGCTCAACACAAAACCCAGGGCATGCGGCATAACAACCCCACTGATACCGATATCAGCTGTGATCAGTGTGGCCGTTCCATGCAGATTAGAACCGGTACCACCGGCGTATTTCTGGGCTGCTCAGGTTACGCCTTGCCGCCCAAGGAACGGTGCAAGCACACCATGAACCTGGTATCCGGCCATGAAGCGATTGATGCCGATGCGGATGAAGAGGCAGAAACCAAACAGCTGCGTGCGAAGCGTCGTTGTAAAATCTGTAACGCAGCAATGGATAGCTATCTGTTGGATGAAAAGCGTAAGTTACATATTTGCGGTAATAATCCCGACTGTGCTGGCTATGAAGTCGAGCAGGGCGCATTCAAATTGAAAGGCTACGAAGGCCCGACCCTGGAGTGCGATAAATGCGGCAGTGAAATGCAGCTGAAGACCGGTCGTTTCGGCAAATATTTCGGGTGCACGAACAGCGAGTGTAAGAACACCCGCAAACTGCTCAAAAACGGCGAGGCGGCGCCGCCGAAAGTTGATCCTATCCCGATGCCGCATCTGCGCTGTGAAAAAGTAGAGGATCATTATGTGTTGCGCGATGGCGCCTCCGGGCTATTCCTGGCTGCCAGCCAATTTCCCAAAAATCGGGAAACGCGAGCGCCCTTGGTCGCAGAGCTGCTATCTGTAAAAGAGCATATTGATCCTAAATACCAGTTTCTGCTGGCAGCACCGGTTAAAGATCCTGACGGAATCCCTACTGTCATTCGATTCAGTCGCAAAACCAAAGAGCAATATGTTCAAAGCGAGGTAGAGGGTAAAGCAACGGGCTGGAAGGCTTTTTACCAGAAAGGTAAATGGGCTACGCCAGACTGACAATGAATTGCTGCGCTAGCTACAAGTCGCAGCCGTTTAGTGGCGATAACAGTCAGTTAGCACGGATATCAGAACCGATAGATGACAACGACAAACCTTTCATTGGTTAATCAAAAGCTGGGGTACGCACGAGTGCTGATTCAGCAACTCGCTGCTTATTCTGGAGTCCAGAGTCGTCTATTGAATGAGGCTCTGGCAGAGGCGACGGTAAGCCATCTGGTATGCGGTTTTCGCCACTATTTGCGTGAGTTGGCGGAAGCAAACGGCATCAAATCTTTAACATCAATTATCAGTCTGGAAGGCTTGGCTGTGCTTTTGGCAGAGGCCGATAAGGTCTCTGCTGAGGTGGAAGAGCTACAGCGCCTCCAGACAGAGCGCGCCAGCTGGCTCGCACACTTGCATCACGCTTATGAGCAACAGTGGGCACTCCCCAGGGCCGATGCAGCTAAGGCTGATACGCTAAGGTCCGCATCGTCGCTGGTTGAAGATCAAAATCTTATCCAATTGATGGTTATCGAAGAATCACCGGATCTTCAGGTGCAGTTGCGTGGCTGGTACGACGCCTTTTCGGAATTGGTTCAGCGACATCGACATAATCTTGCAGAATATTAGCGCAGCTTTGGTTCAGGATTTGTTGAACCACCGTTAGGACTGTGGCACAATCAGCACCCTTCGCGCACAAGTGCCGCTAATTTTTTGTTTTTAATTATAAAAATCAATGACTTAGTGAGAAGTTGTGACATCAATTCCAGTCCTGGATTGATGAGGTTGAGCGGTCGTGGTGGAATTGGTAGACACACCAGGTTTAGGTTCTGGCGCCGC
>CAYTQQ010000119.1:0-2851 GCA_964440135.1 uncultured Cellvibrionaceae bacterium
TCACCGAGACGTTTTTGACGCGGGCGCAGGCTGAAGGTGTAGCCCGATCGTCGGTTTCTGCGCCGGCACTGTTTCTCAGTGCGCTGGGCGCTGCCTTTGTTCACGATAAAGTAGGCGATTACGGCACCACCCCCGAAAAAATCGAAGAGATACTGATCTTTGGCTATCTCCTCGAGGATTCAGCGGCGGACACGCCCGATCCATCCGATTCAACCCAAACTGGGAGTAATCTGAAATGACGGCATTTTCCATACTAGAACTGGTTCGCGTCACCGAAGAGACGGACGCGGGCGCGGCGCTTAACAATGCGCGTGACATGGCGGCCCATGCGGAGCATTGGGGTTATAAACGCGTGTGGGTGGCCGAGCACCACAACATGGAAGGCATTGCCAGTGCGGCTACCTCGATTGTCATCGCCCATATCGCCGGTGGCACTAAGACGATCCGCGTCGGCGCCGGCGGCATTATGTTGCCTAATCACGCGCCCTACATTATTGCCGAGCAATTCGGCACTTTGGCGCACCTCTATCCCGGACGCATTGATTTAGGACTCGGCCGTGCGCCCGGCACTGACCAGATTGCAGTCCGTGCCATGCGCCGCGCGGCCAATGCGTCGGATCAATTCCCCCAAGATGTCCAGGAGCTGCAGGCGTTTCTTGGGCCTGCGGTACCCGGGCAGCGCATTCTCGCCGTCCCGGGCACCAATACCAACGTACCCTTGTGGATACTAGGGTCCAGTAATTTTGGCGCGAGCTTGGCGGCGGAGCTGGGGCTGCCTTATGCCTTTGCTTCGCATTTTGCGCCGGACATGCTGATGCCCGCTCTGGAAATTTATCGCAACCACTTTAAGCCGTCTGCGCAGCTTGCCCGGCCCTATGCGGTAGCGGGGATCAACGTCATTGCCGCCGATAGCGACGCCGAAGCAAAGCGGCTTGCGACGACCCAGCAGATGTCTTTTGCGGACCTATTAAGCGCGCGGCGCGGGCTGAGCAAGCCACCCATCGACGATATAGAAACCTACTGGTCAGGACGTGAAAAGGCTCAGGCCATGCGCATGTTGACCTACTCAGTCTTTGGTTCGGTTGACACCGTACGCACCGGGCTGCAGGCTTTCATTGCTGAAACGGGCGTGGACGAAGTGATGGTCGTCTGCGATGTTTACGAGCACCAGACGCGCCTGCGCTCGCTCGAACTGATCGCCGAGGCGCTGATCACCTAATTACCGGTCGTCGTGCTTCCGGCTTTGGGGCTGGCGAGGGATGGGAGGATTGCGTTTTTCAGGGTGATTGATTTTAAAAGATATTTTCTATTGTTAATGATGAAAAAGAAATAAGGTAAAAGTTCACAGAATTCGCAGTGTTCAGCAGTTAGGCTTGAAGCGTCATATCAAGTCTTGGCCTGCCGAAATATTGAGCAAGGCTATTATGGAAACAGCGTCTAACGCAAATTTGAGATGGATGATTCTGCGCGCTACCCTTAAAACATAATGGTTAGCAAGTTAACTGTTTTATCGCTGCGAGGCACGCAATATGAACTTTGAAACCTGGGTCGTGGATCTTTCATCCTTGTCTGCCGCCCATCCCAGCGGCTTCAGGGTAGTGGTGGAAGGGGATCCGGCCAATCCCATGGGAGTGCATCCGGGAAAATTTCCCGATGGGTTGACCGCAATGCAACAGGCGCGCCTTCTGCGTTGTGGCTTAGCGGCCATCATAGATCAGGCGCATACGCAGGGGTGGGAGCAGGAAAAGACCCGCTTTGCCGAGCGCGCGCAAGTGGTGCCTACCGTGGTTCACCAGTCTAATCGCCCGATCCTGTCCCTTAAAAAATAGCTATTTTCTGTTTACAGAAGGTGGCTTTTATATTGGGCACGTTTTCTTCGCCTAACGAAGTAACGCCGGCTTAAAGCCGGCGTTTTTGTTGGTCAGCTAACCGTTTCGGTGACTAATATTGGCGTCGTTATGTTTGGTTTTCGCCCAGGAGACAATGACAGAGCCACCGATCAAAACAGCAACCACAAGCAGTGACCAGCCCACTGGAATCTTATAAAACTCAATCAGCAGCATTTTGCTGCCGATAAAGATCAGCACCAGCGCTAATCCGTATTTGAGATAGCTAAAGCGGTCAGCCACATCGGCCAAGAGGAAGTACATGGCCCTTAAACCGAGGATGGCGAATAGGTTTGAGGTCAACACGATGAACGGATCGGAAGTGATGGCAAAAATCGCTGGAATAGAATCCACGGCAAAAATCACATCGGAAATCTCCACCAGAATCAGCGCTAGAAATAATGGCGTGATCATCTTCACACCATTTTCTTTAACGAAAAATCTTTCGCCCTCCAGTTGTGAGCTGACGGCAAAATGCCTGCGCACCCAGCGGATGATGGGGTTGTTGGCCAGATCGGGCTCTTGTTCTGCCACCCACCACATCTTAATTCCTGTGAACAGCAAAAAAGCGCCGAATATATAGAGAATCCAGTGGAAGCGCGCGATCAGCCAGACGCCGGCAAAAATCATGATGGTACGCAGGACTATAGCGCCGAGTATGCCGTAGGTTAGGACGCGTTTTTGCAATTCCAGTGGAATGGCAAAAAAGTGGAACAGCATCAACCAGACAAACACGTTGTCGATAGCGAGAGATTTCTCAATCAGGTAGCCGGTGAAATATTCCAGAGTTTTGAGATTGGCGAGTTCGCGGGAATATTCCGCGTCGAGGTACAGCCAGATACCCGCGCCAAAGAGGCTGGCGAGCGTTATCCAAACGACTGACCAAGTGGCCGCTTCTTTAAAAGAAACACGGTGCTGTTTACCTCCGCCGACAAAGATCAGGTCGATCAACAAGACGACTAGGA
>CAYTQQ010000120.1:0-2818 GCA_964440135.1 uncultured Cellvibrionaceae bacterium
CCAATATCCGCAAAGTCCACAATGGCCTGATAACGATCTTCAATTTCCTTGCGGGTCAGCCCGAGGATTGCCGCGTTCAAATAAATATTTTCACGCCCGGTAAACTCTGGATCAAAGCCGCTGCCAAGCTCCAGCAACGCAGCCACGCGCCCTTTTACCTCAACCTCCCCACTGGTGGGCTGAAGTGTGCCGGCAATAATTTGCAACAGGGTGCTTTTACCACTGCCGTTAAGTCCGATAATCCCCAGGCTACTGCCTTCTTCAAGCAAAAAATTAATATCGGTTAATGCTTGCACTTCCTGACAATGGCGAGCGGCAAGAGCCTGGTAGTAGCGCGCGGAAAAAGGACGTATAAACCGGCGCGCCAAAGGCAGCAGAATGCGACTTGCTGGCGCTCGCCACAATACGTAGGTTTTCGATATACCGGTAACGCGGATCATAAAAGCATTCCGAACCCGATGGACGAATTAAAGGACATCCGCAAACCCCAGGCGCAATTTGTTAAAGACGGTGTATCCCGTGAATAACATCATCAATGACACCAGCGAGTAAGCACCCAATGCAACCATATCCGGATGCTGGCCATAAACCAGTACCGTGCGGCTAGCATCTACCACAAAGGATATGGGATTAAGCAGAATCAGGCTTTGCAAGCCTTCGGGCAAAATCTTGATCGAAAAAAACACGGGGCTTAAAAACAACAGCAAGGTAGCGATAGTGCCAGTGATCTGTTGAATGTCGCGCAGATAGACGCCAATCCCCGACAGCAGCCAGGAGATGCCGAGCAAGAGCAAACAATAGGGCAGTAAAATAACCGGCAACCACAGGGCAGTCAGGGGTATCCTGCCCATTTCCAATAAGACGAAGGCTATCGCCAAGGCAAAGGCGATGGCGAAATTAAACAAAATGCTAAATAAGGTGGTCCAGGAAATAATCTCCAGAGGAAAGACCACTTTTTTCACAAAATTTTTGTGCGTGATAATAAGCGATGGTGAGCGGGTAAGAATTTCCGCCGTAACACCATGAATGGAAAGACCAATAAAAAGCATCATCGCGAAGCTTAGTGTGGTTTCACTTTCGCTGATATTCCAACGTGACTTGAAGACATATTGGAAGATAAATGTGTACAAACACAACATGAGCAGCGGTGTCACCAACGACCAGAAGATGCCCAGGAACGAACCTCGATAGCGGGACTCAATGTCCCGCCGAAGCAGTTGCCAAACCAGACTGCGATGTTTCCATACCGAAGCAAACATTAAGAGAGTCCGTTTTTATTTTACTGATGCGAGGTTGTGCAAATTCCAAAGAATCGTTTTTTCGATGCCCGTTTCAAAACTCTCCTTAGGGCGATAATCCAGCTCAGCGTGACATTTACTCGGGTCAATGGCGTAGCGCCGGTCATGTCCCAGTCGGTCTTTGACATAAGTAATCAAGCTGCTGGCACTCCCACCGTTTGCGCAAGGCGTGCGCGGAAATGCCTGCAACAATTGCGGGTCGGCGCTTACCAGTGCATCAATGCGCGCACAGATCAGAGTCACGATATCAATGTTCTGCCATTCATTTTCACCGCCGACGTTATATACCTCGCCCACAATCCCTTTATGCAGAATCAAATCTATCGCCCGGCAGTGATCTTCTACGTACAACCAATCGCGAATATTTTTACCGTCACCGTAAATAGGAATGGGTTCGCCTTGCAGGATTCGCTGGATAACCAAAGGAATTAATTTTTCCCGATCCTGAAAAGGGCCGTAGTTATTTGAGCAGTTGCTGGTGGTTACCTGCAAACCATAAGTGTGATGGTAGGCACGCACCAAATGGTCCGAAGCAGCCTTGGAAGCCGAATAAGGTGAGTTGGGAGCAAAGGCTGTTGTTTCAGTAAAGGGCGGCTCGTCAAGCGTTAAGGAGCCGTAGACTTCATCGGTGGAAACATGGTGAAAACGATGCTCGGGACGAGGACCTTGATCGAGCCAGAATTTTTTCGCCGCCTTCAGCAAGGTGTGAGTGCCGATAATATTGGTCTGAATAAACGCATCGGGACCATCGATAGAACGGTCGACATGGGACTCGGCTGCAAAGTGCACAACCGTATCAAAATCATGTTGCTCAAACAGCGTTTCAATCAAAGCTTGATCGGTAATGCTACCGTGCACAAAAGTCAGTTGTTGCGCATCTTCCAGCGCCTGAATATTTTCTCTATGACCGGCGTAAGTGAGAGCATCTAGCACCACCATTTTGTCCTGCGGGTGATGCTCAGCCCAATAATGACAAAAGTTAGCGCCGATAAACCCGGCGCCACCGGTAATTAACATGGTTTTCATAACTGATCCAAATTTTTAAGATTTTTTAACATGGTGCGCAGTGCTTGACGCCAATGCTGAGGTGTAATTTCCAGTAGCTTCCAGGTCGTGGTTTTGTCCAGCACGCTGTAACTCGGACGGTGCGCGGGCGTCGGATAGTCAGCGGTCGTTATTGGTCGCAACTGGGGCTGCTTAGGCAGGAGCGCAAGCGCTTCTGCTTCTTCAAAAATAGCCGCAGCAAAATCGTACCAACTGGCTACTCCGGCATCAGAAAAATGATGGATGCGCTGCTCTGGCCGACGGGCGAGCAAGCGCCAGATCATGTCGGCCAAATGTCGGGCGTAAGTCGGTGTGCCTACCTGGTCAGCAACGACACCCAATTGATCGCGTTCACGCCCCAGGCGCAACATGGTTTTTACAAAATTTGCGCCGTGCTCAGCGTAAACCCAACCGGTCCGCACAATATAAGCAGAGGGACAGGCTTGCGTGGCTAATTGCTCGCCGCGCAGCTTGGT
>CAYTQQ010000121.1:0-2737 GCA_964440135.1 uncultured Cellvibrionaceae bacterium
TTACCGTGCTATTTATCGATCTGGACCACTTCAAAGAAATCAATGACAGCCTCGGTCATTCGATTGGTGACGAGCTGCTGGTACAAGTAGCGCAGACACTGAAGAACTGTGTCCGCAGTTACGACCTGTTATGCCGGTTCGGCGGCGATGAGTTTATTGCTGTATTAAAAAATGTTAACCGCACGGCGGAAATTGAAAACCGCGCGCGCATCATTACCTCCTGCGTGGCGGAAAGCCGGACTATCCAGGGCACAGCCGTGAGCATTACCTGCAGCTTGGGGGTCTCGGTCTACCCCACCGATGGGGTTGATGCCGCATCGCTGATCCAGCATGCCGATCTCGCTATGTATGAGAGTAAGCGCACCGGTCGCAACTCGTTATATTTTTTCAATATGTCCATGCGCAATGAGGCCGACCGCTATATCGAGCTGAGTACCGCCATTAAAAATGCGCTCAACAATAATGAGTTCGAAGTCTATTACCAACCGATTTACAGCGCGAAAGACAAGCGTTTCACCCGCTGCGAAGCCTTATGTCGCTGGCCACAAGCCGATGGCAGCATGATTTCTCCGGCCGACTTTATTCCAGTGGCCGAGCAGAGTGGACTGATTTGCGACTTGGGCAATTGGGTCGTAGAGCAGGCCATGAGGTTCTGTTTGACCCTGCGCGAACAGGGAGTCGAGATGAACGTTTCCATCAATCGCTCCCCGCAAGAATTCGCCTCGGCCCAACACACCCAACAACTGATCGCCCTGCGCAATCGCTTTAACCTTCCGCCACACTTGGTGACGCTGGAGATTACCGAATCTTTGTTGATGGCCGACCACTGTACTAAAGCGCAGAATTTTCTCGCCCTGCGAGAACACAACTTTCAATTCGCCATCGACGATTTTGGTACTGGATACTCGGCGATTAATTACCTCCGCCAGTACCCGGTAGAAAGCTTAAAAGTCGACAAAAGCTTTATCGCTGAATTGGGTATTTCTCACCAAGCTGACACTTTGGTAAAGGTCATTATCCAAATGGCCAAAAGCCTCAATATTCGCGTAATTGCCGAAGGTGTGGAAACGCAAGAGCAGGTGGACTTTCTCTCTGCTATCGACTGTGACTATATGCAGGGCTACTTCTTCGCCCGCCCCATGTCGGCAGAGGCGTTTTTGCAGTTTATGAACCAAAAAGCGACTGCCTTAAAAACAATGTGACGCTATTTACAGCGTTTGAAATCCAATAAAAAAGGGCGATAAATCGCCCTTTTTTATGCTTGCGGATTGAGCTTAATTAAAAGTTCAGTCGCGCGCCCACCGCGAAGGTGGTCACGTCGGAGCCCAAGCCCACATCGAAAGTCGCCGCCACAGCATCGTTGAACCAATAAGCCAGAAGTCCATTGATCGCAGTGTTACCGTCAAACGTGGTGCTGTGCATCAGCTCAATACCGCCTTCCAGTTGGCCGCTCAAAAAACCGCGCAAACCCGCAGCCATCACAAGACCGGAGTCACTGCCTGTACCATCGGGTGAAATGCTTTCAAGGCTTAAGCTGGCATACATTTCCATGTTGTCGTCAAAGCGGGTGTGATAGCCCCCACCGACCTGGACATTGGTCGAGCCGCAACCACGATTACCGCTCACATCGCTGAACGCGGCACGTGCATACCAGCCGTCTTGGATATCCAGGCTGCCGTAGATATTTGGGCCGTCTTGGTCACAGCTGAATCCGTCGCCGTCTAAATCCTGAAACATATAGCGTGCGCCAACATGGGTGAAGCTAATCACCGGAGCGCGCTGTGTGTTGTAGTTAGGTGCGCGAGTGTTTTGCGCGTGAGCCGCGCTGGTGGCAAAGGCCGCGAGCAAAGAACCCAGCAATAAACTGCTTTTAACGGTTTTCATAACATAACCCCCAAGGTTATACAGGTGAAAAAACGCGGCCATATTACCATCGTGCGCGCCAGCGCAACACGCGGTTCCGCACACAGCTCCATTTTTGTGCGCCAACCGGCAGAAGGTTTTAGTTGCCGCCTGAAAACACTTGGCTACTGCAGTGTCAGCGACGGCGCAATACGCCAAGGGAGTTAATGGATTTCTCCCAAAGAAAGTCGCCACGCGCCACCACTGCTTGCAAAGCAAGATAAGGCCCCTGACCGCCCTCCTCCGGGTTGGCAAAAATATCGTGGATTAACAACAGCCCACCGGGTGCAATTTTGTCCGCCCAGGATACGCAATCCAGCAGCGCCTGCTCGTGGCTGTGACCACCGTCGATAAAAACCAGCCCGAGCGGCGTGGCCCATTTTTTTACCACGACTTGGGACGGTGCAACCACGGGCACCACGAAGTCTTGCAAAGAAAATAAATCCAGAGTGCGGCGCAGGGAAGGCAAGGTATCCACCGTCTGCGCGGTGGCATCAAAAAGATCTGGGTCGTGATATTCCTCGCCCAGTTGGTGTTCCTCCGACCCGCGATGATGGTCGACAGCAAATAAAACTGTATCGCGGTCGCGACAGGCCGTGCCGAGATAGACGGTGGATTTGCCGCAATAGGAGCCTATCTCCAGACATGGCCCCAGAGGTGCGCACTCCAACGCCAACTCATAAAGCGCTTGCGCTTCATCCTGCGCAAGAAAACCTTTAATCTGGCGGTCTTCAATGGCCTGATGCAGGGCCATTACCGTAGCGTTATTCATTGTGAAATATTCCCGTGCGCAAAGATCATCGACCTTTTTTTATTAAACATTACAGCTCCCGCA
>CAYTQQ010000122.1:0-2017 GCA_964440135.1 uncultured Cellvibrionaceae bacterium
ATTGTGAGCGTACATTTAAGCGAAGAAGAACAATTAGAAGTATTGAAGCGCTGGTGGAAAGAATATGGCAAGACCGTGGTGATTGCGCTTGTGGTTGCGGTGGCCGGTTATTTTGCATTTAACGCGTGGCAGGATCAGCAGCGCGAGAAGCGTGAGGCCGCATCGACCACCTATGAAGAGCTGTTGCAGATTGTGTCTTCTGAACAGGCTGTAGGTGAGACAGGCAAAACCACCGCGGTACATTTGGCTAATCAATTAAAACAAGCCGATAGCAGCAGCCTGTACGCACACAACGCCGCATTTGTTTTGGCCCGGCTGGCGGTTGCAGAAGGTAATCTGGAAGAGGCCGCCACGCAATTGCAGTGGGTGCTGAACAATAAGCCCGCCCTGGCGACTGAACAATTGGCGCGTTTGCGCCTGGCCCGGGTTCTGTTAAGCCAGAAAAATTATGATGAAGCAGAAAAACTTCTGGCCACACCTGCCGACGGTTTCAAATCTGATTACGCTGAGATTCGCGCAGATATCCATAAAGCGCGGGGCAATATTGATGCAGCGCGCGCCGGTTATGAAGAAGCATTGGCAGCAGCTGATGAGCAACAACAAGAGCGGATCATGTTGTTACAGCTTAAGCGCGATGATTTGAAAGTGCCGACGGAGACAGCCCAATGAAATCCCTGAAGTGGATTGTTCTGGTTAACATTTTTTTAGTGCTGTCGGGCTGTTCGGTTTTTGGCAAAAAAACCGGTAATGAACCCGTAAAATTGGTTAAGTTTGAAGCTACTGCCAAGATCAATCGGGTGTGGAGCACCAATGTCGGAGCGGGTCAGGGGCCAGGCTTTACTCGCCTGTCTCCGGTAATGGAGGGCGACCGGATTTACACCGTTGACCATAAAGGTGAAGTGGTGGCACTGGCGCGCAGCAATGGCAAAAAGATCTGGAACCGTAAACTGCGTGACGCGGTCAGTGCCGGTATCAGTCTGGAGCATGGCCTGTTGTTGATTGCGACCACGGCGGGCGAGTTGGTCGCCTTAACCCCGGCGGACGGACAGGAATTATGGCGCACACAGCTGGAAGGCGAAGTGCTTGCAACCCCGCGTACCAATGGTCAGGTAGTAGCGGCGCAAACCATCAATGGCCGGATTTATGTGGTCGATGCCAAAACCGGTAAGGATTTGTGGTTTTATGAAAACCCGCCTCCAGTATTAACCCTGCGTGGTACGCCTTCCCCCGTGGTGACGGACAATGCGATTTACGCCGGTTTCTCCAATGGCCGGTTCATGGCATTTAACCCGGACAACGGCTCAATCCTCTGGGAGCAGCGGATTGCAATTCCCCAGGGCCGCTCGGAGTTAAGCCGGATGGTCGATATCCATGCATCGCCGATACTCCATGAAGGCATTCTTTATGTGTCCACTTATCAGGGAAAAATAGCGGCGCTGGCGCGGGGCACCGGGAGCGGTATCTGGTCCCAGGATTCTTCCAGCAGTGAAAGCATTGCCCTGTTCGGCAACAGACTTTATTTGACTCAGAGCGACAGCACCGTCGTTGCCTACAACGCGACGACCGGAGAAATACTGTGGGAGAACGATCAGCTGCTGCGCCGTGGACTCAATGGCCCCCAGATCATCGGTGATTATCTGGCAGTGGTCGATTACAAGGGCTATATGCATGTACTGAACCGGGACACGGGTGAATTGGCCGCGCGGACACGCGTAAATCGCAAAGGCGCACGGGGGCCGATGTTAAGCGATGGCGAAATTCTGTACGTCTATGGCAATAATGGTAAACTGGCCGCATTTCGCGCCGCTGAGAAATAATTCGCTTATCGCCTGACTCAGGCGCCCATTGTCTTGTTCAGCCGCGTTCTTGCTGAAGCGTTCTTTCGGAGCGCTGTTCCTCACGGAAAGTAAGCACGCGGTTTTGAGTATTCTGTCAGCTCCCGGTCATACTGATCGCGCTCTGTTAATGTTTCGTAACCTTCTTGTGATACCACGACTATGATCCCTGTAATTGCGCT
>CAYTQQ010000123.1:0-1914 GCA_964440135.1 uncultured Cellvibrionaceae bacterium
GCTGCATAGACAACTCGCCTTCGGCTTGCGCGGCGGTTTTAACGGCAGAACCAGGAGCAAGAAACCGGGCACCGAGGCCGATCATTAGTTCGATTTTGTCCTTCATGGCCTGAGCAACAAGCGGGTTGGGCGGTGCGCTCGCAAAGCCCAACTGCTCGCCACTTGGCACGCCGATCAAGCTGCGACTGCCAACATACATGTCGTTTTCTTTCATTAGATCAATGTGCGCCTGGGTGATACCGCTCATCCACGGCTGTGCTTGGCCGGCATACCACACACTATCTTCAAAATCCGCTGAGTTGCGGTAATGGCCGATGTTTACATGCACTAATTCTTTCATCGGAGCCGTATTAACATCCGGCGTGTTGGATTCGGAGCCGACGAATTGAAAAGGAATAATGTTCCAGGCTTTACCGTTGGCCTGCGTGGGTGTTGTTGGCTCGCCGGGCACCCAGCTAATTACGCCGTTATCGCCTTTAACTTCTTTCCAGACGCGCTCTTGATATTGGTCGGCCTCATTGATAAACCGCTCACGAATAACGTTCGTTGAAACGTGCTCGTAATCCTCGATAACGGTTTCCGTTTCTGACGTACAGACCAGCGACAAAACAACCTGCGCCCCAACCTTTTTAGTGGCCCAGTTGATAATCTGCTCGGGTGCGTATTTGTGGATGGTGGCTACATAGCGGCCTGAATTGATATCCGCTTGCGACAACGCACCGCCCTCTGGCTTCTCAGGATACGAAACACAGAGACCGGCACGGCCATTGGAAATCACATCGGCGGACACCGCCTGGCTTTGCTGATAGATAGACTGCCCTGCGCCATCGGCGTTGAATTTCAGATATTCCATCGATGGCGGAACAATAAAATTCGGCCACTTGGTAAACATCGCGCCCAACATGCCGCGAACAGTCCAGCCAGCCACCGCGTAAAAAATTGCGCGCTCTTTGTATTGTTGATTGCGTTTTTTATTTTCAGAACTTTTGTCTTGCGGATTTAGCTCAACCAAATATTGTTTTAGATTCTCGCCATTAACGATGTCGTGGATTTCTTTCCATAGGCTGACCGCCCGTTGGTATTCGGGATGCTGAGCATTAATTGCCATGAGTTCACCAGATGAAAAAAGGAATTACATTGCGGAGCCGATGCCGGTAAAGAAAATCGGCTTATCCATCGGCCAAAGCACATCGACGCAGTAACCGATGGCGGTCGTAATGTGCTGATACTGATTTTTCTGATCTTCTTGAAACGTTGAGCCCTTTTGCAGCTGAACGGTTGCCAAGCCTTCGTGACACCAAGGCGCGGTTTTCGGATTTACATAAAGCGACCGCTCACCCGATGCTGTTTGAATTTTTGCTCTTACCGCGTTCTGCCGGTCCTTAATCGCCGGATGCGCCTTTTTTACCCTGCGCTCAAATGCCCAGCCGTGTGCGCGCAGCACATCTTCAATGTCGTCGTAGTCGGACTTGTGCCCGTGCTTTTCGCCTGCCCTGCCTGCCGGATCACCGTAGATCATGACCTTTTTGTTTTGGTGAGCCGAAAACTTGCTGACAAATTCCATTGCTGACTGGCGAGAAACCGCGCTTTCTAAAACGATTTCATCCAGCAGATACAGATCATTGGTGCTGCGAATCACGCCGATAGCAGACGATAGCGGGGTAAAGTTCTGGTCGTGCATCCAATGCAATTGTTCGTGCGGTTCAATCACGGCGTCCGTGTAGTTGGCGGGGCTGTAGTCCTCGTAAATCCTACCGGTCGCTGTCTCAAAACTTGCGCAGTATTCTTGCTGATACTGCTTCGCGCTCATGGTGCGCTTAGCTGACGCAATAACGTCAGGCGGCAATATTTCTTCGCTCAGCCAGTGGTAATAACCCCAGTCAGGATCATTCGCGGTCTGTGCGTACTGCGCCA
>CAYTQQ010000124.1:0-1766 GCA_964440135.1 uncultured Cellvibrionaceae bacterium
CTCGCCAACATTTCTCGTACGGTCTGCAAGTGATTTTGCAACGAGAAGTGCCCATGCTTACACAAGCGCTGAAGATCGTCGAGGCACCGCTGGGTGGTATCCAAACGCTCAGTGATAAACTCATCCGCACTTTTTCGATTCTCAGGCTCTGCGAATAATTCCTTATTGATGGTGAGCATTTTCTCACGCACCACATCCATAGCTTCACGCCAGGAATGTCCATCCTCATTGGCCGCATAAAGACCGTAGACACCAAGGTGTCCCGTTTTTTTGTGCTCAAGCAGCAAATCGGTTATGCCGCCGTACGCCGACACCACCATTATTCGCCCGGCCACTGGCAGTTCGCTTTTATGCCCAAGAATAATATTGTCGCGCACGGCGGCGTATTGGCTCATGGATGTGCCGCCAATTTTTTCCACTGTATGACTCATTAAATTCACCTAAGGGTATAGCTCAGTTTTCTACCGTTTCCGCTTCCAGCGGATAAGCGCCACTGGGATCGTGTACCTCTTTGCCATGCAAAGGCGGATTAAACACACAAGCCAGCTTCAATTCGGTCCGTGCGCGCAAACGATGGCGATCGTGTTGATCGAGAATATAAATAACGCCGGGTGAAATCGGATAAACCTTGCCATCAGCAAGATCCTCAATTTCACCTTCGCCGCTGATGCAATACACCGACTCCAGATGGTTTTGATAGTGCATTTTTAAGTCAGCACCAGCGTAAATCGTCGTAATATGAAAAGAAAAACCCATATTGTCGTTGCGCAATAACAGGCGGGTACTTTCCCACCCCTCGCTCACGACGCGTCTATCGGACTGGTTGGCTGCATCAAGATTTCTAACAATCATCTATTACCTCCTCAAGAAGCTGCGGAAACGGGACGCTTAAGCGCCGCATCTATACTGTCCGCCAAACGCGACAACCCATCCTGAAGATGCTTCTCCTCGATGGTCAGTGGACAGAGGCATTTCACCACCTGGCCGCGATTACCGGATGTTTCAATAATTAATTTACGTGAAAACGCTTCGCTGCTAATGCGCGATGCAATTTCACCTGACGGACATGCCAATCCCTGCATAAACCCCCGCCCTCTGGGGCGCAATTGGGTGTTGCCGTGGCGATCGGAAATGGACTTGAGGGCTTTACTAATGATGCCCGCTTTGTGCTGAACACTGCGGATGAAGGTGTCGTCTGCCCAATAGTTTTCCAGTGCGGCAGCGGCTGTTACGAATGCGTGATTATTCCCACGAAAGGTACCGTTGTGTTCTCCGGGACTCCACTGATCCAGCTCTGGTGCAATCAGCACCACTGCCATTGGCAACCCAAATCCACTGAGAGATTTTGACAGGGTTATCATGTCCGGTTTTATACCGCTGCTTTCAAAACTGAAAAACTGTCCCGAGCGGCCGCAGCCGGCTTGTATGTCATCGATAATCAGCAAGATATCGAACTTGCGGCAGATTTTTTCCAGCCCGCGCAACCACGCATCTTTTGCTGTATTCAAACCACCCTCACCCTGAATCACCTCAACGATCACGGCCGCTGGCAAATCCAATCCACTAGAAGGATCGTTCAATTGCTGCTCAAAGATTTTGAGAGTGTCTACATCCTGACCGTGATAACCGCAATAAGGCATGCGCGTCACGTTCGTCAGAGCGACACCAGCCCCCCCACGATGCAGGCGATTTCCTGTCGCCGCAGCTGCGCCGAGCGAGACACCGTGAAAACCGTTGGTAAAGGCCACTATGTTCTGACGCTTTTT
>CAYTQQ010000125.1:0-1676 GCA_964440135.1 uncultured Cellvibrionaceae bacterium
GATTCAGGGTTAAGAATTTCAATATCCACGCGCCGATCAAAGGCATAGCTGTCGAGATTGCCGCGGGTCGCCGTGGAATAAGCCGAACCCTGCGCACTCACGCTGATGCGTTGCCCATCGATTCCCACTTGTTCCAGCGCATGTTGAATACTTAGCGCACGTTGCTGCGACAGCACATCGTTGTAGTCATCGGTACCGCGGGGATCGGTGTGGCCCGTGAGATGTATTTTCAAATGCGGGTTTGCCACGAGGAAATTCGCCAGCGCATGCACTTGCTGTTTGCCTTGCGCGGTCAGATCGTCCGAGCCCGTCATAAACAGAATTTGCAGCTGCAAGTTGGCCAGTGCTGATTGCTCAAGTTGGGCCAGCTGCGTGTCACGCACATCCAGCTCGCGGGTGACCTGAAGCAGATCCTGCTCGGCTTCTGCCCGTGCCAATTGAACGGCTTCCAGACTGTCGGCTTTTTTCATTTGCTCGGCCAGATAAGCGCCAGCGGTACCGCCGATCAACAGGCCGATGGGACCACCGGCAACAGCGCCGATAAGGCCAAGGCTGGTAAATGCAGTAGCTTGTTTGGCCTCGGTTTTGGTCAGGGCCGGCGTATCCGCCATTACCGCCGAAGAGCTGATGGCTAAAGAGAGTGCGATAATTTTTTTCATGGTGTTGTTCCTTAAGTCGGGTGAGGTGTTGTTGGTCTACAGCCTTAGTTAACAACGACAAAAGGGCGGGCCGATGGCGCCAAAGGGGCAATCCAGGGATCAATTCGGGCAAATTATGGCAAGACGTGCAGTGGGCTGACCGGATGGCGTTGGCCGAGGGCGCACAACGGTAGGCTTGGGCAGGGAAAAACGCTATTATGCCGCCCCGACTTTTACCTACCCTTTGGGAGCAATCATGAGTATCAAGTCTGACAAGTGGATGCGCCGCATGGCGGAAGAGCATGGCATGATTGAGCCATTTGAGCCTTCCCAGGTGCGTTATGATGCGGCCGGTAAGCGGCTTATCTCCTACGGCACGTCAAGCTACGGCTACGACGTGCGCTGTGCTGACGAATTCAAAATTTTTACCAACGTGCACTCCACGGTGGTCGATCCAAAAAACTTTGATGAAAAAAGTTTCGTCGATATCAAAAGCGATGTCTGCATCATTCCACCCAACTCTTTTGCGCTGGCCCGGACGGTAGAATACTTCCGTATTCCGCGCTCGATCTTGACGGTGTGCTTAGGTAAATCGACCTACGCCCGCTGCGGCATTATCGTGAATGTGACGCCGCTGGAACCGGAGTGGGAAGGTCATGTGACCTTGGAATTTTCTAACACCACTCCACTGCCTGCCAAAATTTATGCAAACGAAGGTGTGGCGCAGATGTTATTTTTTGAGTCCGATGAGATTTGTGAAACGTCTTATAAAGATCGCGGCGGGAAGTATCAGGGGCAGAGGGGAGTGACTTTGCCGAGAACCTAGTTTGTATTCCCGCCGGTATCCGGGGCAGGTATTTCGAGACGCGCCGTAAACCCGTCCATGGGGGCTCGGCGCCAGCATCCATGCTGGCGACGGTCTCAAACACCCGCCCCAAATACCGGCTAAGATTTTCGTTCTTAACGATTACTGGTTTTTAATCGAGGCCTTAATCAGCCGACATTAGTCGGAATACCTTACTTAAGGTTTTTGGTTGA